>NZ_LIYL01000008.1:102819-157307 GCF_001278875.1 Lysinibacillus sp. FJAT-14222
AAAGAACGACCGACGGATAGAAATCCCAAGGAGAAGGATAGAATTAGCGGCGACGGAAAGCAGGCCAGAACGCCGGAAAAGAATCTCCGAGCGACGGAAAGAACGACGGCAACGACGGATAAAAATCCCAAGGAGACGGATAGAATTAGCATCGACGGAAAGCAAGGCCAGAACGCCGGAAAGGAATCTCCGAGCGACGGAAAGAACGACGGCAACGACGGATAGAAATCCCAAGGAGAAGGATAGAATTAGCGGCGACGGAAAGCAGGCCAGAACGCCGGAAAAGAATCTCCGAGCGACGGAAAGAACGACGGCAACGACGGATAAAAATCCCAAGGAGACGGATAGAATTAGCATCGACGGAAAGCAAGGCCAGAACGCCGGAAAGGAATCTCCGAGCGACGGAAAGAACGACGGCAACGACGGATAGAAATCCCAAGGAGAAGGATAGAATTAGCGGCGACGGAAAGCAGGCCAGAACGCCGGAAAAGAATCTCCGAGCGACGGAAAGAACGACGGCAACGACGGATAAAAATCCCAAGGAGACGGATAGAATTAGCATCGACGGAAAGCAAGGCCAGAACGCCGGAAAGGAATCTCCGAGCGACGGAAAGAACGACGGCAACGACGGATAGAAATCCCAAGGAGAAGGATAGAATTAGCGGCGACGGAAAGCAGGCCAGAACGCCGGAAAAGAATCTCCGAGCGACGGAAAGAACGACGGCAACGACGGATAAAAATCCCAAGGAGACGGATAGAATTAGCATCGACGGAAAGCAAGGCCAGAACGCCGGAAAGGAATCTCCGAGCGACGGAAAGAACGACGGCAACGACGGATAGCGAGCAAAAAAATACTAGTAAGAGCTGAATCGCGGGGATTTTTCCGTTCTTTTTATCTAAAAAAGTTGGTGAAAGATTTAATTTGTACTATATGTATTTCAAGTTTTTTGGAACCTCTTTTTATGAGGTTCTTTTTTTATACAATAGATATAGGAGGTGAAGAAACAATGATTTTATTAGACCGTCAGGAATCGGAGCAACACAAAATTTTAGAAGCTTTGATACGAAGATTACCTAGTACACATACAGAATACATGAATTATTTTGAGAAGTTGAGGCGAATACACGCAGGCTTTGCTGGGGAGCAAAGAGTAGACGCAGAATGGCTTGAAATTATTTTACCTCATCCGCATTATTTTCTTCATGATTTGCAAATACTTAATCACTTTGGTACTACACATCAAATAGACACCGTTTTACTATGTCCTCAATTTATATTGATACTTGAAATTAAAAATATAACAGGATTTCTGGACTTTGATGAATCTTTTAATCAATTTACACGAACTACAGCAGAAGGCGATGTCGAGGGAATGACTAATCCCCTTCATCAAAGTAGGCGACATATGGAGTGGATGAAGGGGATGTTACAACAGTCACGGCTTGAGATTCCCATTCATCATGCTGTCGTTTTGGCAACGAAAAATGCTATTTTATCGAAGAGTTTAAGGGGACAACCAATTTTTCATGTTTCAGGTTTACGTTATCACGTGAGAGAATGGCTTCAACAGCATAAAAAAACAGTAGTGGATGAAGATAAGCTTTTTCAATTTGCTTCTAAATTATTATCCATGCATACGCCAATCAAAAGAGAAATAGCATTGCCTGTCCAAGATTTAGTAAAAGGTGTACTATGCGAAAGTTGTTTAAATGGACAGACATTAAACTATCGTTACCCAAAATGGTATTGTCAACGCTGCGGAGCAGTTGATCAAGCAGCAATTTTTAGGACCCTTGAAGATTATCGATTGCTAATAGGAGAAACGTTAACAAATAAAAGCTTTTGCGAGTTTTTTGCAATAGATTCGCCGAATACAGCTTATAAATTACTACAAAAGTTACCGTTGAAAGCAGAGGGAACAACAAGTAATAGGAAGTATTTAATTGTTAATTAACATACAAAAATTCATGCGGTCTGAATTTTTGTATGTTAAGTTGTAGACGGATTGAACTAGTATTGATGGAAAAAAACCCTAAAGTGACGGGTAAAATTAGCAGCTACGGAATGAAAGGACTCATCGACGGAAAGAAGCCTCGAAGCGACGGAAGAAACCAATGCAACGACGGAAAGAAACCCCAAGGAGACGGATAAAACTAACGGCGACGGAATGAAAGGGCTCATCGACGGAAAGAAGCCTCGAAGCGACGGAAGAAACCAATGCAACGACGGAAAGAAACCCTAAGGTGACGGATAAAACTAACGGCGACGGAATGAAAGGACTCATCGACGGAAAGAAGCCTCGGAGCGATGGAAGAAACCAATACAACGACGGAAACACCCCTCAAAACCCCGAACTTCTCACTAATTTCCTACTAGACAAATAAAAACCTAAGGTATATAGTTAGCTAGGCTAACTAATCGAAAAGGAGTGGTATTTTTGACGATCGAACAAGATTTTTTTAATCAGTACCGCTTGATGTACAGACCGTTTATCAATCAACTAAATGTGGAGTTAGAGAAATATCACCTGTATAGCTCACAGTGGGCTGTTCTTCGATTATTGATGGATAAAGGGCCACATACATTTGTTGACATTGCGAATTTTATGTCTATTGAAAAGCCGAGTGTGACGAGGCTTGTGCAAAAGCTTGTGGAGCTTGGCTATGTGGAAACGGTAGTGGGCAGGGATAAGCGCGAAAAGCTTGTTCAATTATCAGCTTATGGTGAAGAGCTTGTGCTAGAAATTAAGGCTCATTTAAAACCATTTTTTGAACAGGCACTGGCAGGTGTATCGAAGCAGGATATTGAGATTGCGACACAAGTTTTAGCGGACATTTGTGCAAACATCAATCGGTAGGAGAGAAAAAAGTGGAAGCAACTAGACATAAACTATGGACAAAAGACTTTTTAATCGTCTCACTTATTAACTTTACCATTACATTAATCTTTTATTTATTGATGGTAACAATTGCGGGCTATGCGGTTGAGCATTTTGGGGCTTCAACTAGTACGGCAGGGCTTGTATCGAGTATTTTTATTATTGGTACTTTATTTGGACGTCTCGGGACAGGACGTATCATTGGGGATTGGGGTAGCAAAAAAACATTATTTTATGGATTATTATTGTTTATGCTATCAACGATGTCTTATTTTATCGCGGCAAATTTGCCACTACTAATGCTCAATCGTTTAGTACAAGGAATTGCGCTTGGGATGGCAAGTACGGCAACGGGAACCATTATTGCACAAATTTTACCTCCTGACCGACGCGGTGAAGGTATAGGGTATTACAGTTTAAGTGCCATCTTAGCAACTGCTATAGGACCGTTTGTTGGTATTCTTTTAACACAGCTGTTTGAAGATTATCGTATGATTTTTGCAGTCGATTCAGTATTAGCCATTGTTTGCTTTTTGATGTATTTTATCGTAACCGTTCCAGACGCACCGAAGAAGGCTAAAGAAATGGCTGAGAAAACAGGATTTAAGCTATCCAATTTTATCGAAATGCGTGCTCTGCCAATTGCTTTTGTGGCGCTCGTTATTGGCTTTGCCTACTCGGGAATTATGTCATTTATGACGTTTTACGCGAAAGAGCTTGATTTGGTAAAAGCGGGAAGCTATTTCTTTATCATTTATGCAATTGTCATTTTAGCGACACGTCCATTTACCGGGAAATTACTAGACACTAGAGGTGCGAATATTGTTATTTATCCATGCCTAATCATTTTTGCGATCGGTATGTATGCCTTTAGCTCAGCGACAAATAGCGTTGTATTTTTACTAGCTGCTGCTTGCATAGGAATTGGTTATGGTAACTTCAACTCTGTAGCGCAAGCAATAGCTATTAAGGTTACACCAAATGAGCGTTTAGGCCTGGCGACATCGACATATTTTATATTATATGATTTAGGTTTAGGGGTTGGTCCTTATTTCTTAGGATTCTTTGTTCCAACGATGGGGTACAGTGCCATTTTCTTCGCGATGGTATTCGTTATTTTAGTGTCAATTATTCTTTATTATTTTTTATATGGAAAATATGAAAAATTAAAGCAAGCGAAAATTTCGTAGATTAGAATAATTATGTTGTAGAAAAAACGTTATTTTACTAGTTGTCTAAATATATCAACTAGAAAATGACGTTTTTTTCTTTAAATAAAAATACTTCTTGCAATCGATTATGATAATCATTATCATTCTCAGTATAAACTATTTCGGAAGTAGGTACTTAGCATGAAAAAAACATCATTCTTGTCAGTATTAGTTGCAGGGAGTATTCTAATGACTGGCTGTGGCGATACAGAAGAGTCTAAAAAAGAAGATAAGCCAGCAACAGAGCAAGCAGAACAAGATACAAAGGTTGATTTATCTGCTGAACTAGCAGCCTATCAACAATTTGCCTTAGAGCAAATGGACCAATTTTTAATAGCAACAGAAAAATTTGTGAACTTATTTAAAGCAGGTGACATTGAAGGAGCAAAAGCAGCCTACGCACCAGCACGTATGTATTTCGAACGTTCAGAACCAATTGCAGAGAGCTTTGGTGACCTTGACCCACGTATTGACGGTCGTCTAGCTGATATCCAAGAAGAAGGTAAGGGCGAGGAAGAATGGACGGGCTATCATAAGCTTGAACATGCGCTTTGGGTAGAAAATAAAACTGCCGGCTACGAAAAAATTGCAGATCAACTACTAGCAGATGCTAAAGAATTACATGCATTAGTTCAAACTGTAGAAGTAACACCAGATGTCATGATTACAGGTGCGGTTGATTTATTAAATGAAGTATCGACATCTAAAATCACTGGTGAAGAAGAAATCTATTCCCACACTGATCTTTATGACTTTAAAGCAAACATCGAAGGCGCAGAAAAAATCTTTGAAATCTTACGTCCAAAATTAGAAGCGAAAGACAAAGACTTAGTAGCAACATTAGATGAAAAATTCAAAGCAGTAGATGATTTATTGGCACAGCATGCGACAGCTGATGGTGGGTATGTTTCGTACGAGGAATTAACAGAAGAAAATACAAAAGCACTTTCAGCAGCAGTTAATCAACTTGGAGAACCATTAAGTCAAATGGGGATTATTTTGGAGTGATCATAAATGACAGTGTCAAATGATGAAAAATGGATCGATAAAAAAATATCTAGACGTGAAATGTTAAAGCTATCAGGTATCGGAGTAGCTGGTGTAGCTATTGGAGCTTCTGGCTTAGGTGGTGTCATGAAAGTAATGGGCTATGATGTGTTTGAGCCCGTTGCAGACAGCACGACTGCGCGTAATAAAGTTGATTTCTATGGAAAACATCAATCTGGCATAGTTACACCTGTTCAGACAAATATTTATTTTGCTTCTTTGGATGTTTTATTTACATCAAAGAAAGAGCTACAAGAGTTGTTCAAACAATGGACACCTCTTGTTGTACGTTTAATGAATGGTGAATTAATGGTAGATTTAACAACAAATACTAGAGTTCCTACAGGAGATACAGGCGAAGCGGAGGGTTTAGATGCTTCGAATTTATCGATTACAATAGGCGTTGGGCCATCTTTGTTCGATAAACTTGGTATCCAGCATTTGAAGCCCGCAGAATTAAACGATTTACCACATTTCCCAAAAGATCAGCTACTAAAAGAGTTTACAGGTGGAGATCTTTGTATTCAAGCATGTGCGGATGATCCACAGGTGGCATTCCACGCAGTACGTAATTTAGTGCGTGCGGCCTCAGGCAAGGTAGAGATTAAATGGTCACAGGCAGGCTTCAACTCTTTCCCAGCTGGTGGAGGAACACCTCGTAATTTATTTGCATTCAAGGATGGTACGGTAAATCCATCGATTACAGATGAAAAAGATTTAAACAAAGTTGTATGGGTCGATAAAGGCTGGCTAAAAGGTGGCTCTTATTTAGTTGCCCGTAAAATTCAAATGCATCTTGAAACATGGGATCGCACATCTTTGAAGGATCAGGAAGCGACATTTGGTCGTTATCGCGACAGTGGAGCTCCATTAGGGAAAAAGAAGGAATTTGATGATTTCGATGTAGAGGCGAAGGATAGCAACAGCGAGTATATTATGCCAGATACTTCACATGTGCATTTGGCACGTAAATCAGGTGCTCGTATTTTACGTCGCTCATACTCTTATGCATCAGGTGTTATGACTAATACAGGCGCGCATGATGCAGGGCTATTATTTGTATCTTTTCAGAAAGACCCAGCACAATTTACAACAGTCCAAAATAGCTTAGGGCGAATGGATAAGATGAATGAGTACATTACCCATCGAGGCAGCGCAGTGTTTGCTTGCTTCCCTGGTGTACAAAAGGGGAGTTATATAGGTGAAGCACTTTTTAACGCGCTGTAGTTTAGTACTTTGCTTGTTATTGGCACTTGCTGTACCAGTGCAGGCAGCGCAATCATATAGTCACTTGTACATTTCTATTAGTGATGCGCTGATGAATACGAAGCAGGACAAGGAAGCTGAGGCAGAGCGTGCACTTGAACAGTTTGCCACAGACTGGGCATCAGTCACATCTGAGCAAAAGGAAGCACAAGAAAAAGTGGATGAAATTCTTGCACAAGCAATTGAAGCTACTTCTAAGGATGAACGTTTAAAGGCACTGTCTGAATTGTCAAATGCCTTACGTGCATTAGAAAAGCTTGAAAATCCTGTAGATGAAGCGGCACAGCGAGCAGAATTCGGCACGAAATTTAAACCCATCATGAAAGCATTTGAAGATGCCTTAGCAAGCGGTGACATAACTACAATCGACGCAGCGTATAAAGATTTTAATGCGAAATGGAAGAAAATTGAACGGCCTGTGCGTGAGCAAAGCATTGCCATGTACGGCCAAATTGAAACACAGATGGCCTTTATACGAATCACAATTGCTTCTGAAGAGCCAGATGTAGCTTTAATGCAATCTCAATATGCAGAATTAAAACAAACAATTGAGGATTTTGTAGCAGGTAATGATACGGCGAAAGTTGTAGAAGGAGAGTATTCCTTAGCAACATTACTTGCTTATATTGATGAGACGAACGATTTTATCGATGCAGGTGACTACAAGGCTGCTTCTAATAAAATTCGAGATTTCATTAAAATATGGCCAAGTGTAGAAATAGATATTTCAACACGTAACGGCAGCCTTTATACAAAAATTGAAAGTGATATGCCGATTCTCGTTAGTGACTTATTGAAGTCTAACGTCGATGTTAAAACAATAAAAAGTAAGTTAGATAATTTCCGCACTGAAATTGAACTGATTCAAGGTGACTCAGATTATACGATGTGGGATGCGGCTTTAATCTTACTGCGAGAAGGCTTAGAAGCATTGCTCATTATTATGGCATTAGTATCGTTCCTAGAGAAATCTGGACAAAAAACAATGCGCAAATGGATATATACTGGTGCATTTGTTGGGATCTTACTATCAGCAGTAGCAGCTGTTTTAATGTCGACAATTTTCCAATCTGCGACAGTTGATACAAGTCGAGAGTTGATGGAAGGATATATTGGTTTACTAGCTGCTGCCATGATGATCGGGGTAGGTATTTGGCTCCATAGTAAATCGAGTGTGGTAAGCTGGAATCGCTATATTTCCAAACAAATGGGCAATGCCATCTCAAGTGGCTCGGTGTTTGCGATGGCCGCAATTAGCTTCTTATCCGTTTTCCGTGAAGGGGCAGAAACACTTGTCTTCTATGCAGGAATTGCACCTAAAATGGAGACATCTCAATTTGTGCTAGGAATCGTAGTAGCACTTCTAGTATTAGCTATTTTTGCATTTGTGTTATTTAAAGCAAGTGGAAAAATTCCAATTCATAAATTTTTCGCAGTGGCAACGGTGTTAATCTACGTACTGGCATTTAAAATCATTGGTGTTAGTCTGCATACATTGCAGCTACGGGATACAGTTTCAACAACGATTGTAGATGGCTTGCCAGTTGTCAACATCATTGGTTTCTATCCAACTGTCGAAACAATGATTGGACAATCGATTTTACTTTTACTTATTGTCGCTACGATCATTTATAAAAAGAAACAAAATAAATAGAAGGGCGGATGAATATTCTTTCATCTGCTCTTTATGTGTTGAAAGCTATTGCGTCATTAAAGCGTCATCTGTATTTTGTGTATTAAAAAAAGCAACAGATTAGAATCTGCTGCTTAAATAAATCTATAGTTTTGATATATTAGAAGCTAAAAATAATAAAAAGTAAACTCCCAAAATTCCAAAGAATATTTTTCTTTCTCCTCTAGCTATAAAGGAAATACATGTAAATACAATTGAAACACCTGAAATCACACCATAAATAGGATTTTCTAATAAAAGGCTCAGAACGAGAAATATAATAAATGTTAAAAATGAAATATGTTTTAACACATAAAAAAATCGTTGGCCTCCTGTTTCAACAACTTTCCATCGACCAAGGTAAATAGTAGCATCCTTTTTTGGAGGAGATTCTAGCATTTCATTTGAAAATTTAGTATAAATAGGTTGAATATAAGGTGCTCGATTGTCAATAGACTGAAACCCCCAATAAAACGGCTCTTTATTAATTAAAAACGGAGATAGGGGCTTAAATGAGGCTCCTTCTAGCTTGTCATCTGACTCATCTCTGTAAATAGGCAATAACTCTAATTCAGCATCGTATGAAAAAATAACACGTTGGTTTCCTATATCACCAAAATATTTATCCCATTTTAGTGTTTTAAAGTTACTGAATAAAAAATGAAACTTTTTCTTCTTTTGCATATAAGCTACGCTGCAATCTACTGGAATCCATCCAGTATCCTCTATATAGAATTCATTCCAAACATGTGCATTCATTTTACCATTAGACCATGTACCTACAATTACTCTTGAAGGTATATCTAACGATCGACATAAAGCTGTAAATAAAAATGAATATTCTCCACAATCCCCTTGTTTACTTTCTAAGAATGATTCAACACCTCTGCTTTTCGGAGGATAAACATAGGTGAAATTATCAACAATATAATGAAATATAGCTTCAGCTTTTTCTTTTACTGTATTTGTGTTTTTAGTTACTTCATTTGCTAGTGCTTTCACCCCTTCACTTATTTGTACTAATTCTCCACTTCGTAAATAATATTCTCTTTCTGTAACGCTTAGTTTAATCTTATCTTTTTTATTATCTAATGAGACTGAATACATTACTTCCAATTTTTCATCTGCATTTAATTCCAAATAATTAATTCGATTACCACCTTGATCTTCACAACTATCCATTACAGGATAATTAGAGACTGTCTCTGAATCGTTTAAAGGCAGAGTGGTCCATATTTTTGTTTTTTCACTCTCCCTGTTTTGATATGTATATGTAACGTGTACTTTGTTAACCATGGCTCACTCTCCTAATTTTACTACCTATTATAAAAAGAAATACAGCCTTAATAATATATTCATAAATAAAAGTTATTAATAAAAGTTTATCATAGTATCATTTGAATTAGAGAAACAATTTATTGTCGCATTCCCGTCATTATTTATTCGGTTCTTTACGCTATTTCGGACGGCTGTGAATAACTACTCACTATGTTACGATAAAGCCTTGTAGAATTTGCTCTCTACAAGGGTTTTTCTTCTCTAAATTTTTGTTTCTTAGTTATTGATTTACGTATATATTTTGGATTAAAAATGGTTCTATAATATTTTGGGGATATTCACACAAATTTATACTTGAATGTCGGGAAACAAGTGTGCTTTGCAAATGCATCTTAACATGAATATTCTAGGATAAAAGATGTAGGGATTACGAAAATAGAAGAAATAAGCCCAAAATGTACGTATTAATTTCCCGATACAGCACTCCAACATTTGAATTAGAACCTTTTAGTTTAAGAAAGTATAAAGTAAGTAGGAAGATTGAAAATAGTCTCTTGGCCAGTAACTGGTTAAGAGGCTATTTCTTTTGACGTAAATGTAATTTGCCCGTTCTTTTATAGTTAGGTAAATTTGGTGAGTGTCAAATTTTGTTTATGTGTTAAAATTATGTTATAAATTGTTAAATTCCCTATAAAGATGTGTTTTTCTATTATTACAATTCATTAACATAATTTAAACACTATAAAAATAGTGAATTAATAATAATATGTTTACATATATATGTAATGGGGGAATGTGTTTTGAATAGTTCGACTATTTACGACATATCGTATGCGATGAAAGTCGTTTGTACGGTATAGGCCCAAACCGAAAGCCTAGATAGAGAGAGAGGGTGTAAGGTGAAATAGCAAAGATAGGTTTACTTTGTCGTTAATGCATTCAAACGACACACATGCGAATTTAAACAATATTGGTAGAAAGGTGACAGCAGTTAAGGAGGTTAGAGCCAAAAGCATATCGGGTATGATGACAACCTTGCATACGAAAATGATCTAATCTTTTGCATTTTAACTTTTTTCAGCGGGTATCCAAACACCCGCTGAAAGGCGGATAAAAACTATCATTCTTAAAATTGAAAGGAGAATTGACTTGATGTCAAAGAAGAATTGGAAGAAGCCGATAAATGCCTTTTTAGCAACAACTTTAGTCGCAAGTATTGCTGCACCAGTAGCACCTATCACTGTAAATGCTGAAACACTTGCAAAGGATTTAATCATTTCAGAGTATGTTGAAGGAAGTTCCTTCAATAAAGCAATTGAAATATATAATGGTACAGGTGCCGCGGTTGATTTAAGTAATTATACGCTAGAGCTTCATACGAACGGAGAAGTTACCGCGAAAAATAAAGTAAGTCTGACAGGTACTCTAGAAAACGGAGCTACGTATGTTGTATATCATAAAGATGCAGCGCCTACCATTAAAGCAAAAGGAAATCTAGAAAACGCAACTGTTATTAATTTCAATGGAAATGATCCAATTGTATTAAGGAAATCAGGTGAAGTAGTCGATTCCATTGGACAAGTTGGTTCTTCAGCAGATTTTGCTAAAGATGTAACATTAGTAAGAAAAAGTTCAGTCTTGACGGGTGATACAACTATTAATGATCCTTTTAATTCAACATCAGAATGGAATGCGTTTCCAGTAGATGATTTCTCCAATTTAGGGCAACACGTAATGGATACGGATTCAGGTGAGCCTGTTGACCCCGAAGCACCGGCAATTCTCTCAATTGGAGAGGCTCGGAATAAGGGCATAGGTGAAACGGTAACTATCAAAGGTAGAGTAGCAGCAGGCTTGAAAAATACGTTCTCTGTCCAAGATGATACAGGTGGTATTGCCGTAAGACCTCCTAATCTAGCTATGTCTATCGGCGATGAAGTTACATTAAAAGGTAAGTTAGCTGACTATCGTGGGTTACTACAATTAGATGGTGCTACAATCGTTGAAAAAGTTGAAAATGCCGGTGCGCCTTCTCCAAAAGTAGTAACAGGTGCTCAAGTAAATGAAGATAGCGAATCACAGCTAGTAACAGTGAAAAATGTTACTCTTACAGATGTTCAACAAGGGGCTGGATGGGCAAACTTTACTGCAAATGACGGAACGAATTTCCTCGTTCGAGATGAAACAGATTCACTCGGCTTAACTGCTGGTACAAACTATGAATCTATCACTGGTATTGTTCAACAGTTCGATAAAGACTATCAAGTCATTCCTCGATCAAAAGCAGATATCGTAGTGGATAGCTCAGCACTGAAGCCTGCTATCGCATCTCCTGGAAGTGGGACGTTTGTTGGGAAAACAACAGTTACTTTAACAACACCGACAGCAGGTGCAGAAATTTATTACACATTAGATGGCACGGAGCCAACTGATAAAAGTTCTAAATATGAGGCACCAATTGAGATTAGCAAAAATACTACTTTAAAAACAATAGTTAAAGCTAAAGATGGCACATTTAGTGACATAACTACATTTGATTATAACATCACAGATAAATTACAAATTCATGATATTCAAGGTGCAGGGCATACCTCTACATTTGATGGTCAGACAGTTGAAGGAATTGAAGGTATCGTCACTTATTCATTTTCGTTAAATAATAATTGGTATTATACGATTCAAACACCTGATGAATTAGCTGATAATGATCCGAATACTTCTGAAGGAATTTTCCTATACAGTGGAAAAAAACAATGGCCAATAAAAGTAGGCGATTTAGTATCTGTTAAAGGTAAAGTAAACGAATATGCTTACGATGGTTATGATGACAGGCAGCAAACCGACTTGAAAACAACACAAATTAATGTGCGTGACGATCAAGATGGAAAAGTAGAAGTTATTAAAAGTAGTGTAGCGTTACCAAAAGCAGTTGAAATTGATAAGTTGAAAATGTCTTTTAATCAAATTGACAGCGATCAGCTTGAAATTTTTAATCCAACTATTGATGCTATCGACTTTTGGGAAAGTCTTGAAGGTATGCGAGTAGAAGTAGGAAATGTGAAAGCGGTAGCACCACAGGAGCATGGTGACTTAGTGACAGTGCTTGAGGATGAACCAACAAACACACTTCACGGTGGGGTATTGTACGAGGAAGGAAAGACAAATCCAAACAGAGTTCAATTCCGATTAGAACCGAATGGAGCTGCGCGTGATTTTGAGGTTGCTACAGGTGATAAGTTTACAGGGCCAATTACGGGAATCGTCGGTTATTCCTATCAAAACTTTAAAATCTATGCTTCTTTAGATGAGATGAAGGCAGCTTATGAAAAAGGAGATGCATCACCTGAGACAACAAAAATAGTAAAGGCAGAAGATAAGTTAACAATTGCCTCGTATAATTTGGAGAACTTCTCTAATAACAAAACTTCTACTACTGATGATAAAGCGAAAAAACTAGCTAGAGCAATTGGTATTGATATGGGTAGCCCTGATATTGTTGGTGTAACAGAGGTGCAGGATAATAATGGGCCATCTGTAGGAGATTCAAAAGCGGATCAAAGTTATAAAAGATTAATCGACGCTATTAAAGGTGTAGGTGGTGTCGAGTATCAGTATGTTAATATCGATCCTATCAACAATCAAGATGGTGGAGCACCAGATGCGAATATTCGAGTTGGCTTCCTTTATAATCCAGAGCGAGTGAAGTTAAAGGAAGGTATTCCGGAAGGCGATGCTACAACAGCAGTTGGGTATAACGATGGGAAATTAACACTAAACCCTGGTCGTATTGATCCAAATAACGAGGCATTTAAAAGTAGCCGCAAACCTTTAGCAGCTCAATTTGAATTCCAAGATGAAGATGTAATTGTTATCGCAAATCATTGGAATTCTAAAAATGGAGATACTCCTTTATTTGGTGCAATTCAGCCTCCAAAGTATGGAAGTGAAGTACAGCGTAAAAAAATTGCAAACATCGTTTATAATTTTGTTGATGATATTAAATCAAAAAATCCAGATGCAAACATTGTTTCTTTAGGCGATTTTAATGATTATCAATTTGCGGATGCGCTTAAAATCCATGAAGGTCAAATGATGACAAATATGATTAATAAAGTGGATGCTTCGGATCGCTACACATATGTATATCAGGGGAATTCACAAGTATTAGACCATATTCTAGTGTCAAACAATCTGGCAGAGAAAACAGATGTCGATATCCTTCATATTAATGCTGATTTTACGGACATGGCTGGTCGTGCAAGTGACCATGATCCTGTAATGGTTCAAATTGATGTTAATAAAGGTTCAAATGTTGAACCAATTCAGCCTGAAATAGTATATGACTATAAGAACTTCAAAAAGAACAAATTGACAATAAATAAACCTAGTGTGGCAGTACATTTAGATGCTCAATCTGTTATTCCAAAAGGTGTATTCCTTAAAGGTGCCTATGCGGAGCTACACGGAGAAGGCTTTAAGACGACTGATGTTATCATTAGTCCAGCTAAAGCAGGGGCGATTATCGACCTAAAAGGCAATGTCGTAAAAACACTCACAATTGAAGGACCAAAAGTCAGTGAAATAAGAGGCGCTGAAAATATAGATATACACTCGATAATATATATAAAGGGTGCAGCTCCTGAACAAATTAAATTTACAAATTCGAAGGGGGATCCCATTGTGGATCCTTCTTTGCCTTCGGAAAACAATCAACCAATTATTAAAAAACCTATTACTAACAAAACTGTAGCGGTTGGAGAGGAAATTAAAATTGATTTAACAGATCATTTTTCCGATCCTGATGGTGATGAACTTTCATTTACTACCACAAAAGGCACTATAAATGGAAAGGTTTTAACACTTGATTTAGCAGAGGGCAGTCACATTGTTGGCGTTACAGCATCTGATGGAGAAAAAAGTGTCACTGCAAGTTTCAGCGTGACAGTGATTGCTAATGATTATTATGCAGGTGCCTATAACAAGGAAGGCCAAGCACTAAAAAAGGTTCTTCACGATATCATTTCTGAACAAAAGGTACTTTCTTATGATGATGTTTGGGATGCATTAAAGTATACGGATGAAGATCCTAATAATCTAAGTAACGTAATTTTATTTTATTCTGGAAAATCAAGTTCAAAAACAAACAATGGTGGCAATGTAGGAAACTGGAACCGAGAGCATACGTGGGCAAAATCACATGGTAATTTCGGAACAAGCAAAGGACCAGGAACAGATATTCATCACTTACGTCCTACCGATGTACAAGTGAATAGCTCAAGAGGAAATTTAGACTTTGACAATGGTGGCAGTCCAGTGACTGGTTGTAATGGTTGCTTGAAAGACGCAGATTCATTCGAACCACCTAATCAAGTAAAAGGTGATGTAGCACGTATTCTATTTTATATGGCAACTCGTTATGAAGCTGGAGATAAGGTTGATCTTGAATTAAATGACAAAGTCAATAATGGAACAGCTCCTTATCACGGTAAACTTTCTGTTCTTTTACAATGGCACAAGCAAGATCCTGTAGATGAATATGAAAAACGAAGAAATGAAAGAATTTACGAAATCCAAGGCAATCGAAATCCGTTTATAGACCATCCTGAATGGGTAGAGAAGATTTGGTGATGGAAAGTTCTATTAATATGGGTGTTAAACTATGTGATTACTTTCTTCCTCATTAATCTAACTTAGAAGAGTACTCAAAATGCCACTTCAAGGTTTAATTTGAAGTGGCGTTTGTATTTATTATATTCTCTTTCGGTAGGGACAACGAAGAGCTCTAAGGCGCGAGTGAAATGGAGCTTCAGGCGCACACCAATACGACTCTTGTCCGTGAAAAGTGTTGAGGATTTCACCATATAAAAAAATATGAAAGAATTCTTATGAAGGATCTTTTCAGACAACAACTTGTAGATCACTCATTCGTTTCAACTCAGCCTCATGCTGGATCGAGCGGGCTGATAGTAATTCAATAATACGGTGCTGGCTTTCTTGAATCGTTACTAGTCGGTTTACTTTTTCATTCGTTTCTAAAACAGCTTGTTTGATTTGTTGCTGCTCAAATTCTACTATTTCAAGACGGTTTTCCACTGACTCAAGACGATTCTCGATTGAATCGAGACGGTGATTGATTTGCTTTAGTTCGCTTAAAACTTCCTCCATCGATTTCACCTCTCTTCTATTAAATATATCTATTTTGTTAATCTATCTCTCTTTAATTTAATTCCTCCCATTATAGCATAGAAAATTAGCTTACAAGTATCACCATGATATTCATCGACAAATTGTGACATACTTAACAGAGATACAAATATATTAGGAGAATGTTTAGTGATTAAATCCTTTGTGTCTCTTCGAAAACTGTCGGGTTTTGTGTGCGGGTTTGACGAGAACTGTTCTAGAATTGCTGTCTACAAAAATTATATCGAGATTTAGTAGTATTGCTAAAAAACTTACTATAATTTATCAAGCGTGTTGATTAGGAAAATATAGGTTTATTATTGAGTGATAAAAAGGATTTTTTTTTGATATTTTGCTAGTGTATGTCCATTTTAACTGATTGTAGCGTAGGGCTACTCGAGTGCTCCTGTCGCTTCGCTTTCGTCGCAGAGCAAAGCTTCCCGCAGTGAGTAGCCCGTAGCGGAAATTAGAGCCTCCTAATTAATTAGGATGGATAAAAATGGTTAGTTAACACAGCTTAAACTGTATTACGTCCATTTTGCCGAGTAACCATTGCGTTCACTTTTGAAATGCATAAATTTTATAAAAGTTCTACGTTATTGTTGATTGGAGTGAAGACTGAGCGCCCCCAGTCGGAACGGAAATCAACCTCACGTTATGGTGATGAACCAATAAATAAATAGAAGGGTAGATGAATAAATTCTTTCATCTGCCCTTTTTCTATTTAGTCAACCCAATATGAAGGACGATTCAGGTGGGAGGGTAATTTTGTTTGGTGATTGCCTTGTGCTGAATTAATTTGCATTTGGGTTAAAAACATACTGCTAGAAAGGTCTGCGCCACGTAAATTTGCGTCACGTAAATCCGCACCAATAAAATCAACCCCTCTTAAATCTGCATTTTGTAGATTGGCAGCAATTAAATAAGATCCTCTAAGATCAGTTGCTCTTAAATCCTTGCCCTTGAAATTCTTCCCGATCCAATCGACCCCTCTATAGTCATACTTTCGAGAGTTTTTTCCATTAGTCTTTACGATAAGGCTTTGGCGAATTTGCTCACTTGTTTCTAACAGTAAAACATTCACTGGCAGTCGGAAATTAGGAATATCTATTGCTAGTAATGCATCTGCTTCTAGATCTGTTGCACGCTGTAGCTGTTCTAATTGTATGTGCAGCTTGTTAAATAGGGATGAATCAACCTTATACGATAAAGCCTCTGCTACGTAGGCAATCATTTCATAAAGTTGTTCCATAATAGGAAAGACACGAAACATTCTATCAGAAATTTCAGAGTATTTCCGCCAATCTTGTCCATGGAAGGTTGTTTGTGAAACCTGTTGTCCAGCTCCTAAACAATCAAAAACTGTACATCCTTTAAACCCTTGATCTCTAAGTTTGCTATGAATTTGGCAGTTAAAATCAGATTGTAGATTAGGGCAAGGTGTCCCAGCTGCTTTATGAATGGCAAAATCGCTAGAAGCAGCAATATTTAAAGCTGTGCAGCATAGACCAAAACAGCTTTGGCAATCTGCCTGTAAGCTTTCACGTATCTTTTTCCCTATTGAATGATCCATTTTTTCAGACATCATTATTTTCCTCTCTTAACACATAAACTTCTTTCATATAATTCTATCACGTTGGATGTATGAAAGTGGGAGAAATTTACTTCATGAGAAGGCCTCGTTATTCTCTATAAAATGTTTATCGTTTTCCTCTAGGAATAAGAGATGCTAACTTATGATGGAGTAATTGGGTTGTTTTTACGCATCGTATTGACAATTTATTGTTAAATGCTTATAATTTTCATAGACAGACAGTCGGTCTATAAGGAGGGGTGAAAATGAGAAAAGAAGCGAAGGAACGCAGGAACGAAATACTTGATGTAGCTGATGAGCTTTTCGGTCAGAAGGGCTTTGATGGCACAAGTACTAACGATATTCTCGAAAAGGTCGGAATTGCAAGGGGAACACTGTATTATCACTTCAAGTCGAAGGAGGATATTATGGACGCGTTAATTGATCGGTATAATGCCCAAATTCTAGGTGCCGCAAAAGAAATTGCGGCAAATAAGAGTATCTCCGTTAACGAGCGTATTATCCGTGTTGTAATGGCATTAAACATCAGTGGCGGAAACGGTAAGGAAATTATTGACCATATCCATAAGCCTCAGAATGCGCTTATGCATCAGAAAATACAAAAGGTTATCATGAACGGCCTTCCACCGATATTGACGGAAATAATTCGTGAGGGTATTGAGCAAGGACTATTCAGTACGCCGTATCCGTATGAATGTATGGAAATGATTGTGGCCTATACGAATACCGTTTTTGATGATGATATGGTTGATATGACCGAAGAAGAACGTGCTGCACGAATACCAGCTTTTGTCTTCAACGTAGAAAGACTGCTCGGTGTCGAAAGTGGAAGTCTTATGTACATGATGAAGATGTTTGGCACTAGGGTTGAAGAAAATGGAAACAACGATGGTTGATTCTAAGGGTTTTTTCAAAAAATTTCTTCTGCTTTGGTCAGGACAGCTGATTTCAACAATAGGAAGCGGCCTTACAGCGTTTGGGCTTGCGATTTATGTTTTCCAGCAGACGGGAAAGGCATCGGCAATGGCACTTGTAACTTTACTTGCGTTTATGCCTTCGCTTCTATTAAGCCCTGTGGCAGGAGTGCTTGCGGATCGTTATGATCGAAGAATTTTAATGGTGTTAGGTGACAGTCTTTCAGCGATAGGACTTGTTTATATTCTTATATGTATGCTTAGCGGGGAAGCACTGTTATGGCAGATTTGTGTGGGAGTTACAATAAGCTCGGTGTTTTCATCGTTGCTTGATCCCGCATACAAGGCTACGGATTTACTGACCGAGGAACAATACACAAAGGCAAGTGGTTTAGTCCAGGTGGCGGGTTCTGCAAAATATTTGATTTCACCCATCATTGCGGGATTTTTGCTCACCGTTTCGGATATAAAGCTTTTGCTTGTCATCGACATTTGTACATTCTTTGTAACCGTTACATCAGCTCTTGCAGTACGTAAAGGGCTTCCTTCAAAGACATACGAACAGACACAATCATTTTTCCATGAGTTCAAAGATGGTTGGCGTGCAGTTTCTGAAAATCGAGGTGTGCTCGTTCTTGTCATCATGACATCGGTGCTGACATTTTATCTTGGAATAATTGAAACACTTTCCATTCCGATGTTGCTTACTTTTACGAACAGCTCTGTAATAGGAACGGTGGAAACGGTTGTCGCTACAGGGATGCTCGTATCCAGTGTTATCATCGGATTTATTCCAATCAAAAAAGGATATGTGAAAATTCTATCGTTTTCGCTGTTTTTTGAAGGAATATTTATGGCGGTATTCGGACTTCGAGAAAATATAGCTCTAATCTGTATTTCAGGTTTTTTCTTTTTTGCTATGATGCCATTTGCAAATTCAAGTTTGGATTTTCTTGTTCGTACCAACATTGATAATGCTGTTCAGGGGAGAGCGTGGTCACTTATAGGGGTAATTTCACAGTTTGGATTTGTAGCGGCCTATGCGCTTTCGGGAGTACTTGCGGATTATGTGTTCACTCCATTGCTAGTTGACGGCGGATTGCTTGCTGACAGCGTAGGGAAAATTACCGGTACAGGTCAAGGGAGAGGAACGGGCTTCCTTATCATAATCGCTGGAATTTTATTAAGTATTACTTCATTCATTTTGTTCAACTTGAAATCAGTGAAAAAGCTTGAAAACAGAGGTGACGTATGTATTTCAGATTAATTCGTAATGACATTTCAAAAAGCAAACTGATAACGCTGACAACAACGTTATTTGTCGCAGCTGCGGCTATGCTCGTTTCTTTATCGGCGATACTTATGGTTAATCTTTCTGGTGCAATCGATTCACTTATGAATCAGGCGAAAACTCCGCATTTTATGCAAATGCACTCGGGTGATATTGATACTGTACGGCTTGCAGATTTCGCGGAACAAAACAGCAATGTCGATGAATTTCAAGTGCTTGAATTTCTCAACATGGACGGAGCACAAATTATTCTCGGCGATAGTTCGCTTGCGAATAATGTTCAAGACAATGGTTTTAGCATACAGAGTGAAAAATTTGATTATCTTCTTGATCTTGACGGAAACATCATAAACGCATCTGATGGCGAGCTTTATGTTCCAATAAACTATATGAAGGACAACACAGCCCAGGTCGGTGACAAGGCAGTAATAGGCGGGAAGGAATTTACTGTTGCGGGATTCCTCCGCGATTCGCAGATGAATTCCTCGTTGTCCTCCTCAAAAAGATTTCTTGTCAGTGAAAATGATTACGCCCAAATAAAAAGCCTAGGCAGTACGGAGTATCTGATAGAGTTCAGATTAAAAGATTTGTCGGAGCTTGGCGCATTTGAAACTGCCTATGCCTCTGCAGGACTTGAAGCGAACGGACCAACGATTACATATCCACTTTTCAAAACAATTAACGCATTGTCCGACGGGATAATGATTGCAGTTATACTTCTTGTCAGCGTACTCGTCGTTGCCATCGCATTTATGTGCATACGCTTTACACTCCTTGCGAAAATCGAAGACGACTACCGTGAAATTGGCGTTATGAAGGCAATAGGGCTGCGTCTTTCCGACATTAAGAAAATTTATCTTGCGAAATACGCAACTGTTGCGGCGGCGGGCAGTCTTCTCGGGTTTGCACTATCGTTGGTATTCAAAGACATGCTTCTTGAAAATATCCGGCTTTATATGGGGGAAAGCGAAAACTCTTCTTTTGCCGCAGCTTTAGGAATGATCGGCATACTGCTTGTACTCTTTGCAATTATTGCCTATGTAAGTGGAGTGCTGAGACGTTTTCGGAAAATATCCGCTGCCGAAGCAATACGCTTTGGGACTTCACAAGAAAAAAATGCAGGCGCAAAGCGTTTTTGCCTGAATGGAAATAAACTATTTAACACGAACATTTTTCTCGGTATCAAAGATGTTCTCGCAAGGAAAAGACTTTACGCTACAATGCTTGCAGTACTCGTAATTTCAGCATTTATCATTATTGTTCCACAAAACCTTTACAACACGATTTCCTCAACAAGCTTCATTAAATATATGGGTATTGGAAACTACGATATTCGTATCGATATTCAGCAGACCGATCATATATCCAAAAAATCTGCCGAAGTTTTAAAATCTATAAACAGCGACAGTTCCATTTCAAAATATACCATCCTAACAACAAAGACATTCAAAACAAAAATAGAAGACGGTTCAGAGGAAAATATAAAAATCGAACTCGGCGACCATTCGATATTTCCTATCGAATATTCCGAGGGCAGGGCACCCGCGGTAGAAGCCGAAATTGCACTTTCGGCTTTAAACGCTGATGAGATGAGCAAAAAAGTCGGCGATGTCATGACTATTGTAATGAAGGGGAAGGAAAGAAAGCTTACGGTAAGTGGCATTTATTCAGACATTACTAACGGCGGAAAAACGGCAAAGGCTGTTTTTACCGACAATTCGGCAGACATTATGTGGAGCGTTATTTGTGCGAGGCTTTCAGATAAATCTCTTGTTGATGAAACAATTACGGAATATGCGGACAGATTTGCTTTTGCTAAGATTTCTGATATTGATGAATTTGTTACACAAACGTTCGGCTCAACAATTAAATCGGTCGGAAAGGCTTCCATTGCAGCAATTGCTATTGGGCTCGTAATAACTGTACTGGTAACACTGTTGTTTATGAAAATGCTTGTCGTAAAAGACAGATTTTCCATTGCCGTAATGAAAGCATTAGGTTTTACAAATTCAGATATTACGATGCAGTATGGTTCGCGATCGATATTCGTATTAATTATCGGAATTGTTCTCGGCACGCTTCTGGCAAACACTCTTGGAGAGGTACTGACGGGTGCCGTTATCACTTCGTTTGGGGCGTCGTCGTTTAAGTTTTCCGTCAATCCACTTTCGGCGTACGTGCTTTGTCCGCTAATGATGGGATGCTCGGTACTTATCGCAACAATAATTGGCACATCGGGCGCGGGAAAAATAAAAATATCCGAAAAT
Organism: Lysinibacillus sp. FJAT-14222; assembly: GCF_001278875.1. Lineage (NCBI taxonomy): Bacteria > Bacillati > Bacillota > Bacilli > Caryophanales > Bacillaceae > Lysinibacillus > Lysinibacillus sp. FJAT-14222. The sequence continues at coordinate 124,422 of NZ_LIYL01000008.1, forward strand.
ATAAAGGAGTAGCTTATGAAGAAAATTATTATCGGTGAACATATTGTAAAATCTTTCGGCGAGGGCGATGAAAAGCGCGATGTTATTGATGGAGCGTCTGTTGAAATAAACGAGGGTGAGTTTGTTGCGGTAATGGGGCCCTCTGGCTCGGGAAAATCAACGCTAATGTTTGCACTGAGCGGTATGGATAGTGTTGATGGCGGAAGGGTTACTTTTAATGGAAGTGATATATCATCAGTCGGTGAGGCTGAACTTTCAGATTTACGTAGAACTAAAATGGGCTTTGTGTTTCAGCAGTCAACTATGCTTAAAAATCTAAATATTCTCGATAATATTATTCTTCCATCAATGCGCGATAACAGAAAAAACGTTGCGAAAATTTCGGAGAAGGCAAGAGAACTTATGAAGAGGGTAGGCATTGCGGAGCTTGAAACGCGCGACATTACACAAGTTTCAGGAGGTCAGCTTCAGCGAGCGGGAATATGTCGAGCGCTTTTGAACAGCCCGAAAATCATCTTCGGCGATGAACCGACAGGCGCACTTAATTCCAAATCAGCCCAGGAGATCATGGACATTTTTTCTGAAATTAACGCGGGCGGTACTGCGATTATGCTCGTCACTCACGATGCAAAGGTTGCGGCGCGTACGGAACGCATAATGTTTATGCTCGACGGAAAAATCGTCAGTGAACTAAAGCTTCCGAAGTTTGACGGTACAGCTATTGATGGCAGAGTAGAGAAAGTAACAGAGAAAATGTGGAAAATAGGAATATGAGTTGCTGTATCAACTAACGCTGTTTCTCACAATAGGAAATGTAAGATTTTAACTCACCACGTTGGCAATAAACATTTGGCAGCAGAGTATGTCAGCTAGTGCCACTATGAAACGATAGCGTCGACCGAGAATGAGCTGAAAATAGCTCGTTCTTTTTTTGCTTCTTTTTTTAACTTATGGCCCTTACTTCTTGTCTCTTCAAACTTTTCTCGGAATACCACTTTTACCAATGCCGACCATTGTAGCACCCTATCCACAATATAACGGGTTCCTTTTGAGGTGCAAACAGGGAGAACTCCTTAATGCCTATAATGAAATTCCAAATTCAATTCAAACTGTATATGTTCCATCTAATTCTCAATGAAAGATAAACCTTGTTGTGACAGCTTTTCAGCTTTAACAGAGTAATCTTTTTACATAATGTAGTCAAAGTGCGAATGAATATTTAAAATAAACTAAAAATAAAATAGTGATATCCCCAGCCTTTGTAGGACTATCATTTGTAAACGAAAGAACATCCCCAGGATTTATAAATGGCAGAGATCCCGTAACTAAAATTAAGATAAGAAAGTGTGATTGTTTTGTTTAACAGACAAAACATCTGAATCAATTTTTATCTTTGCTAATTTGCTGAATTTTTCTCTACGATTTCAAAAGGATAGTCCCAACCCCTGATTTACGACTGATTATATCATGTCATCAGAAAAACAGAAAATTTTAGGCTAAACTTAACCGAAATTCAATGGACTTAAATCAATTGGAGTAATATCTGGATTCCCTCCTAGAGTGGTAGGACAATACTATAAAGTTGAAACTTGGTATTCTTCGAGTGGCCTTCATGTAAAAACTAATGAGTAGTAAATCCTGCCTAAAGGGTTCTTGTTATAAATGCAATAGAATTATTTTTCATAAACTTCACACCAACACCAAGACCTCCAACTACTATATATTCAGCGATAGCATCTACTTTTGAAATTGTTTTGTATTCGGTTACCCTGTTGAGGGATAGTTAAATACTGACTTAAGTTGTTTGGTTTCTGTATATCTACCAGTAAGTTTAGCCACTACATTTTGAGTTCCAATAGCATTAACTTTTGGTTTGGGAATCGTAATGGTATGAGAATCGACACTATTAGCAACTCCTGTAGAATAACTATCACTTAATTGATAATTACTTGGCCACTCGTATCCAATTACAATGCCTTTTTTCCCTGCATCCTTTGCTTTTACCATATAAGTTACTTTAATTGTTCCATTACAAGTGTTTTTTTCAACACTTGTAACTTGACCCTCCTTTTAGGAATGTATATTCTCGTTTTATTAATCTTATTATACTGTATACTTATACCTTAATACGATAATTAACAAAGGGGTGATATTGTGGAGGGACTCGAAGCGCTTTCAGTAATCTACTCTTTTTTTCTGACAATTCCACTATTAGTAAGATTAGTTTTGTTTAATTTTTTCTACAAAGATAAAAAACGCCCTTTATCTATGTTGATGGATGCCATAGTTTTTATATCGACTGCACTTTGGCTAATAGGTATTAGAGATGTAGCTTTTCCATTGCCGTCATTAACTTCTAAGTTCGCATTTTTTATATTTATCCTTACTGCCGCTGATTTTTACTACAACTTTATTAGATTTAAAAAAGGCGCTTAATAAATAAGCGCCCATTTTTAATCATTATCGTGGGTATACAAGGTATTTTTTGAAAACAGGATTCATTTTATAAGTCGCCGCCGACTGTTTATTACCCGAAGAATCCGTGTATGCTTTTTGATTATATACAAGCGTTGTTTCAAATCCGCCTGTTTTTGGCGTAAGCGTAGTTGTCATTGTATCTCCTACTCGCGGCGCTGGGAAACTAACACGAGTAGTCGTAGCGTCCGATACACCAAAGGCGATTGTTAAAACTGCACTAGTTATAGTCATAGTAACTCCAATAATAACCATTGAAGCAAGCCCTAAAAGACCTTTATCTTGGTATGCTTTAACATCATCAGCCGTGTAAGTGTACGTTTTAACCTCTACTGTTGTAAGGTGTACTGGGATATAAGCGAAGTCATAGGTATTACCATTATTAGATTTAATATGCACTTTATACTCACTAAGATACTCGCAATCGTACACAAATGAACCACTTGCAGTAGTTTGAGAATAATCTTTCGTGTATACTAGTTTGCCGTCCGCACGGAAGATCTCCACTTTACCGTTGTAACCAATACCACCCTTTTTGCTCCAAGCAACATTAATTCCTTTTTTGCCAGAACGTGTTAGTTTCAAATTGAAATCCGTATTACCATTGATAACTGCCATAATATACCACTCCTTTAATAATTTTTGATGTACATTTATTATATAAAGTGTAGTATTAATATTAAAATCAACCATTTAATGAAATTAATTATAAGTTCAAAGCAAATTCAATAGCATTTAGACTTTTTTTATCTCTATAATTGCTATTTTTACTCCTAATCTTCTTTTAAAAAAAAGAAAAAAACCAGAAAAATAAGCCAAATGAATTCAACAGTATGTTTCCTACACTTGGTTTTTAAGAAAACAGTAAATAACAATACAATAGGCAGTAATGGCAAAAATAAACCCTTGTTACTACTACCATTTCTAACTAATTATTGTGTATGCAAGATTTTATACATTGTTGGTTCATGGGGTTCTACTAATCCATTCATACCAATTATTTGGAAATGTCCATTTATTAAACCCATCAAATTTACAAGTTTAGCGAATGACCCCCGTTTTTCCCTATCTCTTCTTCAAAAACAGGGAATGTGGTATTCTTCTTCATAAGAATACGGTTCCATATTTTTAGCAAGGCTTGTTAACGCTATGGGAAGCACACCTGGTAGTACATAAAAAATATAACGAGAAGCAGTGGTGAAGGAAAATGGGGGTAACGGTAAATGATTTACTACAATTGCCGTCATTTAGAGGGGCAGAAGTTTTAACGGGTAAAATCAACCTTAATCGTACGGTCTCCTCTTTATCTGTGTTAGAAGTTTCGAATGTAGATTTTTTATCTACGATTATTCAATCCGTTCAGGAAGAGTGGTATGCGGAAGAGCTAGTCATTAGCTCTTTTTATTCAATTAGAGATAGTGTTGAACAACAATGTAAAACCATCCAACACTTACATGATCTTGGCGAACTTGGCCTTATTTTATATTATGTGGGAATTGTTTTGCCTGAAATTCCAGAGGAGGTACTGCAATTAGCAGACTCTCAAGGTTTTATCATTATTTGTATGCCTAAAAATGATTACTCTCTACGTTATAATGAAGTCATTTATGAAGTGATGGAAGCGATAGTTAGTAATCAGGCTGTCAATGATCAGTTTGTGAAGGAAACTTTAGAAAAGGTTTCCTTGCTACCAGAACATTTACAAAGTGTAGAAATCACACTGAAAATGCTATCTGATCGCCTGAAAGCTAATATTGTACTGACTAATAGTAGTTTTGATATTGTCAACCAAGTGATGTGGCCTAGAAATTCATCTTTAGATGTTTGGCAAGTCATACAGGAATTTTCACACGGTCATCTGAATAAGGAAAAGGGAAAACTAGAATTACAAAGAAGCGACTTGACGTGTGTCGTTGAATATAAAAGTATTCAGCAAAAAAATGGAGAACAGCTACTGTTGTTTGTTATTAAAGAGAACACACCATTACCAGCAAAGACCATTGAAAAAATAAGTGAAGTTGTCCAAGTGGCCATTAATCTTTGGGGAAACAAACACGATGAAGTTAGTGAATATGCATTAGTAAAAGCCATTATTAATGATGAAAGTGACAAAATGCGAAGATTAGCTAACATGCTAAATATCGATGTTTCTGCTATTCAAATGATGTGGTTAATTTATATTAACGATGTATCAGAAGAGAAGAAAATTAGGGGAGAACTGGAAGATCAACTTTCAAAGTATTATCAAACAAGAGTGATTCAATGTATTGACCATTGCATGATTGTTCTTTTAGGAAATGGCTTACATAAATTAAATGAATTTGAGATTGCTACCGAGTTTATTGAAACGACTAATTACTTCTCGCAAATATCAGAAGTCGTATACTCTCCGAAAATGAAAAATACTAAGGCTGTACGTCAAATGTATCAATTGGTGAATCAAGTCGGAAAAAAAGTCCATACCATCTATCCAATGCGAAAATTGTTTACAGCCGCTGAACTCCGATCGATGAAGCGGGCCATTGATTTAAGTAAACAGGGAGAAGAAATGATTGAAGAATCTCTTTCCGTTATTGAGCCGATTTCAAATGATAAAGAGTCCCTCAATACATTAATGGCTTTTCTTTTAGATGCAAATGGTAGTTTTGATGAATGTGGGAAAAATTTATTCATTCACAAAAATACAGTGAAGTATCGTATCAAAAAAATTAGTGAACTAATTGGAAATGATGTAACTCTTTATTCGGAATTTTACGATGTATATATGGCCTGCATGATCTATCGCCTAATAAATGGTTAGAAAAGTCTGGATTTTTGTCAAAAAAGATAAAAATTCAGACTTTTTTTTCATTTTTGAAAAAGACGCACGCCTATCCCTTCTTTTATAATAAAAAACATTAATTAATAAAAGGAGGGGACGATATGGGGAAAGATGAACAAAGTCAGTCTTGGTATAGTTTAGGGATTATTTGGGCAGGCGCAATGATTTGTATACCAAGCTTATTAGTTGGGAATACATTGATTTCGGGTATGGGTTTAACGAAGGCATTAGCCGTTTCTTTTGTTGGATATGCAATTGTAGTAATCATTATGATTTTTCAAGGAATGCAAAGCAGTGATCTAGGAAAGCCAACCGTTCATGTCGCAGGACAAGTGTTTGGTAAAAAAGGATCACGGACGATTCTTTCTATTATTTTGGCGATTGCTTGCTTAGGCTGGTTTGGCATTCAAGCCAATGTTTGCGGAGTTGCACTAGCAAATTTGTTAGCAGCGTATGATATGAATGTACCTATTCCCATAGCTTCTTTACTTAGTGGTTTGGTGATGGTAATTTCAGCTGTTTATGGTATCAAAGTGCTACGTGTCTTAAGTTATATTGCAGTTCCTTTCTTAATTGTCATTTGTCTACTAGGTTTAGTGCAAGCGTTATCTGGAGACACTTTACAGCTTATCATGGACTACAAACCTAAAAATAACATGAGTTTTTCGGATGGACTAGCTATAACGATCGGCTCATTTGCACTTGGAGCAGTAATCGCGGGTGATTATTCCCAATATTCCAAAAAACGCTCGGATGTTTTTAAAGCAGCGACATTTGGCATCATTCCAGCTGGAGTATTGATGATTGGTGTGGGAGCCGTTTTAACAATCGCTTATCAAACAAGTGATATTACGGCAGTCTTTCTGAATATTGTTACTCCATTAATCGGTGGTATCGCTTTGATTTTAGCTACATGGAAAACCAATTTGGTGAATGCAATATCAGGAGGAATCGCCTTAATTAATGTTTTTAACGTTTCGAAGGACAAAGAAAAAATGGCAATTGGCATAGCTGGAACGGTTGGGACTGTACTTGCCGTGATCGGTATTTTAAATTACTTTACACCGATTATGTCGATTTTATCAGCGATGATTCCACCAGTTGCTGGCGTTATGATTGCCTCTTATTGGGTAATGAATAAAGGGGATAAATCAAGCTGGAAGGAAGTAGACGGTGTCAATCGTTTAGGTGTTTTCTCGTGGCTAGTTGGGGCAGTTATTGCTAGTTTTCCGGTTGTTTTATCGTTATTCCCAAGCATGTCACAATTACCGAATCAACCTCTAATTGGAATTGTCATTTCATTTGTCATTTATTATTTAGGTTATCGAATATCAATGCAAAAGACTGTCATATTGGAGGAAAATAGATGAGATATTTAGATAAAGAAGCTATTGAACATATTGCGATTGGAGCCGCCTTTTTAGGAACAGGCGGAGGGGGTGACCCTTATATCGGGAAAATGATGGCTCTTTCTGCCATTGAAAAAAATGGACCAGTAAAATTATATTCAGTGGATGAAATTGAAGATGATGACTTTTTCATCCCAGCAGCTATGATGGGTGCACCTTCTGTTTTAGTGGAGAAATTTCCACGAGGAGATGAGTTTGTTAAAGTTTTTCAAAAACTTGCGAAGTATATTGGAAAAGAAAAGATTACAGGAACATTTCCAATGGAAGCAGGCGGTGTGAATTCGATGATCCCGATTGTCGTAGCGGCACAACTAGATATCCCTCTCATTGACTGTGATGGCATGGGGCGTGCATTTCCAGAGTTGCAAATGGTGACCTTTAATTTAGATGGGATATCTGCAACACCGATGGCTATTACAGATGAAAAGGGAAATATCGGGATTTTTGAAACGATTAATAATAAATGGACAGAACGCATAGCACGTTCAGCAACGGTTGAAATGGGCGCTAGCTCTTTAATTAGCTTGTACCCAACGACTGGAGCTCAGATTAAAAAGAGCGGCGTTCATCATATTATTACCCTTTCAGAAAAAATTGGTGAAATTATTGCTTCCAAAAATAGAAATGTAAAAGAAAAATTACATGAATTATTACAGCTAGTTTCAGGCTATGAATTATTTCAAGGTAAAATTGTCGATGTAATTCGAGAAACGAAGGGTGGATTTAACCTTGGAAAAATGAATTTGGAAGGTATGGAAGTCAATAAAAATGAAAATATGAAAGTTCATTTTCAAAATGAAAATCTAATTGCTGAGAAAAATGATCAAGTTGTCGCAATGACCCCTGATTTAATTTGTTTAGTAGATTATGAAACTTTATTGCCAGTGACAACGGAAAGTTTAAAATACGGTAAGCGTATCAGAGTAATTGGATTGCCGGCTAATGAAAAATGGCGGACTGATAAAGGAATAGAAACAGTAGGTCCAAACTATTTTGGTTATGATTACGATTATGCTCCAATTGAGGAATTGGTTAAAAAGGTGGTAGCTGAACATGTATAAGATTGGAATCGATGTTGGTGGGACGAATACGGATGCCATTATTTTAGATGAACATAGCAATCTCGTTCATAGTGTTAAATCGCCAACGAGTGTAGATATTAAAACTGGTATTGAAACAGCTTTACGAAACCTATTACAAGAATCGAACATTGATAAAACGAAAATTACGCATGCAATGTTAGGAACAACACAATGTACAAATGCCATTGTAGAGCGTAAAAAATTAGCGAAAGTCGGTGTAATCCGTCTTGGATATCCTGCTACCGCCTCTGTACTTCCATATACTGCATGGCCAAAAGATATGATTGAAAAACTATCAGGAAATTATGCCTTAGTCCATGGTGGTTATGAATACGATGGTCAACTTTTAGGCGAGCTTGATGAAGGCGAAATTCAATCGCTTCTTGAAGACTGGCGTGAAAAAGTGGACTCCATAGCGATAGTTGGCGTCTTTTCCTCCATTAAAAATGATCAAGAGATACGGGTTCGCAGTCTAATACAAGAAGTGTATGGAGAAGAATTCCCCATTTCCTGTTCGTCGTTAATTGGCTCAGTAGGTTTAATAGAACGTGAAAATGCAACCATTTTAAATGCGGCATTATGCAAAGTAATTGAAACGACAACGACAGGCTTTGTTCATGCGTTAGAAGGTGAAGAGATTTACAATGCCAAAGTCTATTTATGCCAAAATGATGGAACTTTAATGTCAATCGATTATGCTAAACAATTCCCGATTTTAACGATTGCATGCGGACCGACGAACAGCATACGTGGCGCTTCTTATTTAGCAAAAATCAAAGATACGATGGTTTTAGATGTTGGTGGAACGACCTCTGATATTGGGGTCTTACAGGATGGATTTCCAAGGGAATCTTCTGTAGCAGTAGAAGTAGGGGATATTCGCACAAATTTTAGAATGCCAGATATTATTTCTGTTGGGCTAGGTGGGGGCAGTATTGTCCGAGAAAATAACGGGAAAATTACGGTTGGACCTGATAGCGTTGGGTTCAAAATCGCTGAAGAAGCACTTGTTTTTGGAGGGAATACTCTTACGACTACAGATATTGCTGTTCGTCTTGGTTTAGCTAATGTTGGTGATAGTAGCTTAGTAGCGCATATTGATGAAGAGTTCGCAAAAGAAGCTCAATTAGAAATATCATCGTTAATTGAGCAAGCCATCGATAAAATGAAAATTTCATCAGAAGATGTTCAACTTGTATTAGTAGGTGGAGGTACTATTATTGTTCCAGATACTCTTCGAGGCGTCTCCGATATTGTTAAATTTGAAAATGGGACTGTTGCAAATGCGATTGGTGCGTCCATCGCTCAAATTAGTGGTCAATATGAACAGATTTATATTTATTCAAAAGAGCCACGTGAGATGTCATTGAAGGATGCTCAAGAAAAAGCAGTGAAACAAGCTGTTTTAGCAGGGGCTCTTGCTGAGACGATTGAGTTAGTGGAAGTAGAAGAAACGCCCCTTGCGTATCACCCTGAAAATGCGACGAGATTAAAGGTTAAAGTTGTTGGGAAAATGGGTTGATTGGAGTGGAAGGCTACTCGACTCCCATGGGAAAGCGGGACAGGCGAGACCCTGAGGCCAACATGATGTTGGTCACGAAGGCATTGTCACAGGACGTGACGCATTTAGCCTTGTTCCTTTAGCGGAGGAAGCGGCTCGACGCTCGCCCACAGGAAAGCGAGTAGCCTGGAACTGAAATCACCCCTCACTTTGCTGAAGATGCATACTTTATTCAACTTAAATTCATAAAGGAAGAGCCCTTATTTTAAGGTTCTTCCTTTTTTTTTGTAGTTAATACTTGCAAACATAAAAGTCATAGTGTACTATTCAACTAGTACACTATGACACGAGGTGTTTATGTTGAAAAAATTTGCAGGGCTTTTAAAAAAGGAATGGGTGCTCTATAGGACATGGCTATTTGTAGGGGTTTTTATAGGGATCATGCTGTCAATGGTAGTTCCATATTTAATAAGGCGGTTTAGTGGTGGATTTGCGTGGGAGAGTCAGTCGTCATTTGCCCTCTCGATACTAGTACTTGTCTTAGGTGGATTTTTTTCGATATTACAATTCCTAGCGAGTATGCGTCATGACATAAAGAACAAAGAGATATGGCTGCATTCAACTAGCTCCATTGCACAGCTTGTAGGTGTGAAAATCGTATTTTCCATAATTGGTTACGCGATCTTTAATTTTATCTTTGTGAGTATAGTTATTTACAAAGTCAAAGATGCAATTATAGGGAACTTCGCACAATTGCTTTTATTAATTTTATTTTTTGTAGCCATTATTGTTTTTCTTCAATTGATAATGTTTGTGATACTGCTACTATTTTTAGCCTTGAATCTCCAAATGAAACACTTTATTGGAAGTTTTTCCATTGTGATCACGATGGTGGCCTTTTTCATTAGTATGAATGAATGGGTGAAATTTACAGGAAGTAAATTTTATGATAAAATTTTCCATCATATAGGAATTCGTTTAACGTTTCTGGAGCAATTTTTCCCACGGTTACCATCATTTCAGTTCAACTGGGGCACAATGTATGTCGTAGAAGAAGTAGCAACAATCATTTTTGTAGCGATCTTATTTTTCATAGCGACAAAGTGGCTTGAAAAGGTGGTTTTACGATGACAATCGACTTTTCACGTGATAAGCCCATATATAGCCAGCTCGTCGATCGGATATGTGGGGACATTTTGAAAGGGAAGCTAGTGCTTGGGGATCGACTTCCTTCGGTTCGAGAGTATGCAGTAGAAACAGGTGTCAACGTAAATACTGTGCAACGCGTGTATAAGGAGTTAGAAGCAATGAATATAACGGAAACCAAACGAGGTCAAGGTACATTTATTACAACCAATGAACAGCGAATTGTGCTTTTACGAGAAGATATGAAAAACCAATTAGCAGATAATTTTTTAACTTCCATTGAAGCACTTGGGTTTTCAAAGGAAGAGATGCTCGTTGTTTTACAAAAAAATCGTGAGGTGAAATAAATGCTACAGCTATCAAATGTTTCTTTTCGTTATATGAAAAAGCCAATTCTACAAGATGTGTCTTATTCCTTTCCAGTTGGCCAAATCATTGGGCTTGTCGGAGAAAATGGTAGTGGCAAGTCGACACTATTAAAAGTGTTGGCAGGCTTATTACGTCCATCTAATGGTGAGGTGTTGCTAAATGGAACGCCTGTAACACGCAGAAGTGCTGATAAAATGGCTTATTTACCAGATATTGATTTATTTTTTGATTTTTACACAGGTGAGCAGCTTTTTCAGCATTATGCCTCTCAATTCGAAGATTTTTCGTATGATAAGGCATGTATCGTTGCAGAGTTTTTACAGGTTGATAAAAATACGAAACTACGGCAATTATCAAAGGGGAACCGTGGTCGAATGAAAATGGCCGCAACCCTTGGGCGAGAAGTACCTTTTTATTTAATGGATGAGCCATTTTCTGGTCTTGATCCAATTGTTCGTGAACAGCTTATTAAAGGGTTAATCCAATTTACAGATATTGATAACCAAACAATACTGTTATCAACGCATGAGTTATATGAGGTAGAGCCTATTTTAGATCAAATCATTTTACTGCAAGAAGGTTCGATTATTGCACATGAGGAAGTAGAGACGATTCGAGATGTTTCGAATAAGGACGCTGTGCAATGGATGAAGACGTACTATAAGAAAGGGTGAAAGCAATGACAACACAACCAATTGTACAATTGCAAAATTTATCAAAAACCATTCGCGGTAAGCAATTGATTCAGCAATTGAATATCGATTTATATCCAGGACAAATCACTGGATTTTTAGGACCAAATGGTGCAGGGAAAACGACGACTATTCGTATGATGACTGGACTTATGCATCCAACAGAGGGGAACGTCATTATTGATGGCCTTTCCTTACAGGAGAATTATGAGGAAGCGATTAGTAAGGTCGGTGTAATTGTAGAAAATCCGGAAATGTATAAATTTATGACGGGCTATAAAAATTTACTGCATTTTGCGCGTATGCATAAAAATGTCACAAAAGAGCGTATTGAAGAGGTGGTGCGACAAGTTGGTCTTGAGAAACGCATTCATGAAAAGGTGTCTACGTATTCACTTGGGATGCGTCAGCGTTTAGGACTCGCACAGGCACTACTTCATCGACCAAAATTTTTAATTTTAGATGAACCAACAAATGGTCTAGATCCAGCAGGTATTCGTGAGTTTCGTATGTATTTGCGTAAAATCGCTGCTGAGGATGGGGTATCTGTTTTTGTTTCGAGCCATTTATTATCCGAAATTGAGTTAATGTGTGATCGAGTGGCTGTCATACAAAATGGCAAACTCATCGATATTCGTGATATTAACGTTGAAACTTCTTCGTTTTATTATATTGAAGCTACACCAAATGATCAGGTTGCAGCTCACCTACAAAAGCTCGATTACAACTTTGCTGCGGAGAATAATGGTTTTGTGGTGGAAATAAAGAAAGAGGATATTCCAAAACTAATTTCGCAATTTGTCAATGAAGGAATTCAATTATTTGCCGTACAACCACATCAAAAAACGTTAGAGGATCAATTCTTAGAAATGACAGGAGGTGGCCAAATTGCTGAAGCTAATACAAAATGAATGGATGAAATTATGGCATAAAAAAGGAACTTGGGCGATGGTCGCGCTAGTAATTCTCTTTATTATTGGTCCTGGTATTATGATGAAATACTATGAAACAAAAATGACAGAGGATATATCGTGGAAGGAAAGTGAACAACAGACCATTAATAATTATAAAGACATGTTGGCAAGTGACGATTTTTCGTCTGAGGATAAAAAACACTTTGAAGATCAAATTGCTATTTCTGAGTATCGATTAGCAAATGACATGCCGACTCAAGAAGATGGAAGCGTAGCAAGCTTTATGTCATTTACAGGTAGTATGCTGGCTTTAGTGACATTATTTACAGTTATTATAGCAGCAAGTATTGTATCTAGTGAATTCTCTACTGGTACGATTAAAATGCTATTAACGCGTCCAGTTTCGCGTGCAAAAATATTAACTTCAAAATTACTTACAGCTTTCATATTTGGACTCTTTTTATTTGTTGTCAATGTAGTCGTAAGCGCTCTAGTTGGACTGATACTATTTGGTGGACCAACTGGTGTTGAGTTAGAAATGGTCAACGGTCAGATTGTTGAAAAAGCCGTATGGAATGATTTAGCATATCACTATTTACTTTCTGGCGGAGACTTTGTCATGTCAATATTATTTGCTTTCTTAGTGGGCTCAGTTTTCCGTTCAAGCTCTTTAGCGATTGGTTTAACGATGTTCTTATCCTTTACAGGTGGAATGATTGTGATGTTCTTAAGCAGATATGACATCGTTAAATATATATGGCTAACACATTCTGATTTAACCCAGTATGAAAATGGTAATCTAATGATAGAAGGTATCACAATGCCATTCTCACTCACAATTCTTGCGATTTACGCTGTAATTTTCCTTGTGATCAGCTATCTATCCTTTATGAAACGTGATGTAACAGCGTAAATAAGACACGGTATGAAATTTGTTTTCATACCGTGTTTTTTCTGTTTCGCGGGCAATTAAAGGTGAACCGCGGATAAAACTGATAAAATCGCGGGTAAGAGATGTCCGTCGTTAACAGATTTCGATATAATGAATGAAAAACTAGAGAGGCACAATTATGGAAACAGAATGGTTACGAACTTTTATTGTTGCTGCGAAAACAGAGAATTTTCGTGAGACGGCAGAACAGCTTTTTATTACCCAATCAACAGTATCGAAGCATATTCAACATCTAGAAAAAGAACTACAAACAACACTTTTTGAACGACAAGGGAAACATGTGAAGTTAAATCATATCGGTGCTCACTTCCTTCAACACGCAGAGAAAATGCTAGTAACGATTGATGAAGGATTACAAAATACTGTATCCTTTTTGAATGGCTATACGTCCCAGTTAACGATTGGTGTTGCACCACAAATTGCCAATTCTACATTGCCAGTAATCATTCATACATTTCAGCAGCAAAACCCCTCCATTCAATTAACGATCGAGCTGTTAAGGTCCAATGAAATCGGGGAAGCGGTATATGCAGGCAAAGTAGATATCGGTTTATCAAAATTGACATCGACACGTGACATTCATACAGTCCTTCTCGCACAGGAACCACTTCATTTGATCGCTCCGATATCAAAAAGAGTGACAGATGCACATACTCTTTTACAGCAGGAAACTATATTAACGCATGAATATGCACCTTACTGGCAGGACATACAACAAGTACTACAGCAATTCCCAAGCTATAAAAGCATGCAAATAAATCAAACAGAGGTAATCAAAAACTTTGTCAAGCATGGACTAGGTATCGCCTTTTTACCAAAGAGTGTGATCGAGGCTGAATCTCACCAGCAATTGCTTCATAGCTTTTCGGTGCAGGAATTTTCCCATATTGTTTCGAGTACCTATTTTTTAGCGAAATATGTATCAGCGGATATTGAGGCGTTTTTAGCAATTTGTCAATCTGTCTACAAAGGTTTGGCATTAGACTAGAGGAACTGAAGAGAATTCAACACCCTGCAATCGAGATCCACCCCTTTAATTGTCTAAAGTTCAATTGTCAGCTATTTGAGCATGAAGTTAACAGGGAGTAAGAAAATAGAAATACATAGCTACTATAAAAATTTCGCAATTCTTCTGTAAAAAAAAGTAAGATTTCTCATTTCAATAGTTGCGAGGCTTACGAGGTATACAGGAGAAAAGCGATATGGCATGTGCTTCGATGTATAATAGATTGGAAAATGTTGAAATTTTCTCGTAAAGAACGTATAGAAAGAGTGAAAAAAATGATTGGTGCAACATTATTATTTATCCTCGCAGGAATTGGAGAAATTGGAGGTGGCTATTTAATCTGGCTTTGGTTAAGAGAAGGTAAACCATTTTATTGGGGAATAATAGGTGGTATTGCGTTAGCTTTGTACGGGGTTGTTGCTACTTTTCAAACCTTTCCAACCTTTGGAAGAGTCTACGCTGCCTATGGAGGTGTCTTTATTGTCCTTTCCATTTTATGGGGATGGGGAATCGATGGGAAAAAACCAGACATCTTGGATTTCGTTGGAGCAGGCATTTGTTTGATTGGTGTTCTGGTGATTTTAATACCTCGTTCATGATAGAAGAAAATGTTACCTTTTGAAAAACAAGTAGTGGAATCAATGTAAATATCACATCAAAGAACAGACCAATGTACTCGTATATGAATTGGTCTGTTCTTTTTTATTGATAGAAGTATATCTAGGAGAATAAGAACATTAATCAAGGTCAATCCCGAATTAGTACAAAGAAGAAGGATTTTTAGAATTTGAACCGAATATCTATAATAATCCCAAAAATGTTTGGAGGTCGCAATTTTGCTACTTTATTTTTGATATCTATCATCTACCTAAAAAATTTCAAAATAATTTAGGAGCTGATATATGATGATATACAAAAATTCTCTTGATGGAATTTCGGATGATATGTTGAATGGCTTTTTTGTTGATTGGCCAAATCCACCAAATCCACAAACTCACTTAAAGCTGTTAAAAAACAGTAGTAAAGTGGTCATTGCTTTAGACGATCATACAAATCATGTAGTTGGATTTATAACAGCGATTAGCGATGGGGTTCTATCTGCCTACATTCCGTTCCTTGAAGTTTTGCCAGCGTATAAAAATAAAGGTATTGGCAAGGAATTAGTCAGACAAATGTTAAAAGAGCTTGATAATATTTATATGGTTGATTTGTGTTGTGATGATGATTTAGTTCCTTATTATGAGAAGTTTGGCATGATAAAAGTAAACGGAATGGTCGTTAGAAATTACGAAATGCAGTCTGGAATTTCAAATAAATAAATATAAAGTAAAACGCTTGGATATTTTCCAAGCGTTTAGTGAGATCGATGCCTCCCATGATATGATTATGTTTGAATGATACCAGACTTCTATACATCCCCAGCTAAAATTCTTTGTTAGTTAAATAAATTTTCTACATAATTTCCATTGAAAAATAAAATCAATTCGCCAATTGTACCAACACCAAAAAATACAAAATAATAACTTGCAATTGTAACTTCTTTCTTAAAAAGCTCCTTAAATGCCTGAATAAACAATTTGTCAAAACCGAACCAACTTAATATCCAACTGGTTAAAAGAAAACTTAGAATCATCACTTCTTTTCTTCTCCCTCTTTTATTTACATTTACATACCTAACTCTTTTGCGTGGCACAATTTTTTAAAATCCTTGAATCCTTCTAAGTCAGCACTACAATCACGAGACGAAAAAGCAATATAATATTAATTAAAAAGTATTCTATTCGCCTAATTTCCTGGAAATACCTTTTTAAACCTTAATTACATTAATCCTTTACAAAACTTCATTTAAAAATAAAACAAGTTTATTCCAAGCATTATGTGATGCTTTTAAATCCGAGTACTGATTTCCACCATACAAAAAAGGTGAGGGTGATTCGTTATAGTTATGATAGGTATGCGGTAGTTCAATGCGATGACCGGCTCGACTATATATATCATGTTTGAATGGCCAAGGGTGTTTAAACCGGTTTAGTCGCTGTATAGATATACCAGACAGCTTTGCACTATCCCACATCAGATCATCGTCTCCAGAAATGAATAGAAGTGAACCTTTAATATTTTCTACAGGTATTGTAGCTAAATCTAGAACCTTTTTGTCTGCAATTAACTCTTCATACCAATCACGAAAAGATACAGACTTATTTTGTGAGAGTTGCTTGTAGAGAGCATAGCCAGATAGTTTAGGAGCATAGAGGGCCGCATAAGGTAGGGGTTTGCCACGATATGTCCATGCTGGCGGAAGGTTCATAGTTAAGTTATCCTTTAATCCATGATAACTAATTCCACTACCGGCAATAGAAATAATTGCTTCTATATCATGGTAAATGGATGCAGCATGAAGGGCTAGCTCTGATCCTCTCGATTTACCAACTATTCCTATTTTCTTATTAACAATAAAATCCCTTGTATTTAACCATTCAATCGCATTCCCGATGGTTTCCACAGGGATATGAGAAAGAGAAGGAGTGTGCTTATGGGACTTCAAATATGAAACTGATAAGGTGCAATATCCATTTGAAGCTAGTAGTGCAGCTTCTTTTATAGATTGGAATCGTTGTGATCCATCCAAAAATATGATACTAGCAAAATTTGTTTTATTCTGTGGAACAAAAGCTGTGCCAATAAAGCCACTCTCTTTTATTGGCACCATTTTAATATCCTCGGAAAGGTGATGTTGAATGATTGTTTGTTCCGAAACACATACATTATTAACCTCAAGGGTTAATGTTGTTTTAATAGGAGACAAGTCATAAAATGTATCCGCAGTACTACCACTAATATACTTTACCCTTCTCATTGACCATAATAATCCCATGCTATTAGCCTCAGCATAAGTACCATTGAATGGAACGGATTCACTTAAATTAGTAGTGCCATTTTCACCAAGAATAAACGAAGCCTCACTTGAAAATATTATATTGTTACAAGTCTTTGTCGCTTTTAGTGTAAATGGTGTACCCGGATATTTCCCATGAACACTTATGTTTATTGGTGTATTTAGTAAACAATCAGAGGGACTAACATGCAAATTCCATTCATCAGCTATTTTATATTCCACCGTTTTATCATCCATTTCTATAATTTTTCCGCATTAGTTTCATACTATTTTGCTAAAAACAACTTTTTGTCGACTGCTTCATGTACGATAGCAAGTACAAATGTCTCTTCTATTGGTGTTAATCCGATTCGATTCATTGTAGTGTGGATATATCCACCTAAGAAATAATTTGTATCGTCGGAAAAGTTATTTTCATATTGTATTTTCTTGCAATTGAAAACAATTTGTTCAAAAAAGCCATTATTTGAAAGGAATTCATCCCATTTATTTATTTTTTTATAAAAAGAAACTTTGTTATTTTCAATATATCTTTTTGCTTTATTCTGTATTAGATCCTTATCTGATATGCTAGCCCATGATTTACTGTGGTTGTAGGAAAAGTCCAAAATTTGCTCGTGTTTGAAATTCATTAAATAAGAAATTAATATTAAAGTAAAATAGATAGCTGCCTGAATTTTCTTTTCTTTATCATGTAATTGACCTAATAAATCAAGACAAAATTCACTAGAACAATGAAGTAATACATGGATCATATCCTCGTTTGATTTTGTGAAATAGTCGTTTTCAATATGATAAGGTATAACTTTAATAGAATTATTTTCATACCATTTGTATTTTTTAATATCTTCTCTTTCTAAGTTCATACGCTGCCCGTAGAAGTCATTTTTGGTGATGGTGGAAATATCTGGGTACTTAGATAGAAATTCTTCAATGTGTTGAATTATTGTATCTAATTGTAAATTTTTATCAGTTACCCGCAGACGTATATGTGGTCCCCCTTCCCAGTATCTTAAAAAGAAATATTGACTTCCTTGTAGGTATTTATTTTTAAGTGGGTATATTAAATTGTTTAAAAGGAAATCTAATCTACTAAAATTATGATAAAAAATATGTAAACTAATCCATTCCTTGTTCATTTAATATCGCTCCTTTGGAGAAATTTCGAAAACGAATTCAGTAGTCTTTTGCTTATTAAAATAAGGATATCCTTTACCGATTTCTGGATATACTTCCTCAATAATCACATAGTGGGTGGATTCCTTAAATATTTTCTTCAACTCTCTTAAATGGTGATAGATTCTTATGTCTATATATTGCGGTTTGTCGGCAATATTTCTATTCTTTATTTGTGTATTTGGCTCCAAATCCTCCCCTTTTTTTATAAAAAAATGATAACCCATATCATGAGTATTAACCCATTCTAGTAAGAATTCCATATAGTCCAAATCATTCAATGGTGCTTTAGGAATTGGATATGCGCTTTGGGGAATTATCCAAGTTTGGCGTGACAAGATAATATCAGTTCCATACAAGATACGTGGTATACGCATCACATGATCATCGCATAATTGGATGAGCCGATTTATAAATATATTAATAGGATTAGTGATTAATTGTGATAAAGAATTAAACAACGCTAAAAACCTTGCTAGAGGAGGCAATAGGAAAGGTGTCATAAAGCCTAAATATTTAGGGTTTATGATTTCTCCTGAAGATTTTCTTTTTAATTGCAATATATCCTCTGCTTCATCCAACACTATTTCCAAATCAAAGATTGATATGTTATCTGCCTCCTTTGTTAAATGGGACCCAGGGTAACAGATAACTTTATCTGTGAGTACAGGGCGACTATCCCCAGCAAACCCAAAAAAAGCATGAATATCTGTAATTGTTCCTTTTGTTTGTTTTATTTGATTGATTTTTTTGATTCGCTCAATATTTTTTGAAGGTAAATGTTCTAGAAATCTACTAAACA
This sequence comes from Lysinibacillus sp. FJAT-14222, assembly GCF_001278875.1. Classification (NCBI taxonomy): domain Bacteria; kingdom Bacillati; phylum Bacillota; class Bacilli; order Caryophanales; family Bacillaceae; genus Lysinibacillus; species Lysinibacillus sp. FJAT-14222. The sequence goes on from NZ_LIYL01000008.1 coordinate 143,663, forward strand.
TTTGACCATTACCGTCCGTAATTTTATTTATGACAATTTTAATAGTGCTATCTTCTTGTACTTGTCCCAAAATACTAATGTTTTCGGTGTTTCGCGTGTGACTATTACCATGGAGTAATGGTGAAATATCAATATCTTTTTGTATCTGGCTTGTAATTATTTTCTTGTAAATCTCATTCTGAATATGGTGATGTTGCTCGATAGATTCTAGTTGATATGGATTATATGATATTAATTTTTCTCGTAACAGATTCAAAGGTGATATACTTTTACTATTTTGATTGAATGAATCATTTTCTTCCACGAATGAACTCCATTTATTATAAAATTCAATTAAAACACAGGACTTATTATGAAAATTTCTTTTATAAAACTCTTTTTGGGTCTCCCTCACGCTAAAAAAAGGATCAAACACAATACATGATTTTGAGAACTTTTGTAGGGAAAGTTGCATACTGCTCAGTGTATTGGTGCTTATCTGGATTTCGTTAGTCCGATAACAAATTTCAATAAATACCGGGTTAGGAATTGGATTGGTTATAGATAATTCTTGGTATAAACGCTTTATTTCCTCCTCGGTTAGTTTTTCTATTTGGATACGCTTGTGAACATCATAGAATTGTCTTGAATAGGCTTTTAAATAGTCATTAAGCTTTGTCAAAGACTGAATTAAGGATGAAAAACTATTTAAACTAGGGTCCTTTAAGAATGTATGTAATAAATCTATACGAAATTCTTCTGTGTGTATGGCTGGTTTTAATAACCCAATTTTTATTAAGTTAATAATTAGTTTTTCACTGTTTTTACTACGTGATTTTAATAGTTGCTGAATCTCCCTAACTGATAGTTGTGTATTTTCATAAAGTAAATGAATAATAAATTGAATCGTCGTAGAGTTTGGAAGCGAATATTGATGTTCAGGATTTCTAATTCCTCCATTACTAATGTCAACTGTTTTTGTGAAAATATAAATCTTATCTTGACTAAAATATATATTCGGATTGATTACAACAGGCACATTATATAAAAAAGGTTTAGTATAAAAATGATTTAGTAAAGTATATGAAATTATTGGATTCAAATAGACAGTACTTTGTATAGAATCCTCATTATTGTTGACCTTTGTATGATTTTCGGAAACATTTATGCCACTTATAATGGTAAATGAACTGAAAGGGCTTGTTTTAGTCATTATTCTTGTCAAATATCTGATTAATGTTGACTCAATACGGCGAATTGCCTTATTGCTATAATCTTTTCCATCAATATATTGTTGAGTCATGTCAAGTGTTGTAAGACTCGAATAGAGTAATCCATTTTGTAGGACTTGTGATGAAGATACTTTTTTGATTTCAGAAGTAACATTTGCTGTATCTATTTCCATAGCTCTTGCTTTTTGAAGCGAAAGATTATATTCCTTTTCTTGTGCCCACACGTTATATTCAGTTATTTTCAGTGAACATATTTTATATTGTTCTAAAATATGAATATCCTCAGTTTTTAATATACTTCCCATTGAAATTCTTCTTTTAATTTTAAGGAGTGTTCGCTTGGAATCCTTTCGTAGGATTCCAGGTACAAGGGTATATATCCTCTCATTTAATTCATCTGCTAGTTTTTCGCATTGGAAATTGACATACTGTCGTTTCTTTATAAATTCAATAGATTCTTTTGCAATAAACTGTTCTAAACCATCGATGGGTAATCCAGATAGTCTTGCTATTACATCACACAATCTACTCACCTCTCTCAAAATGTTAAAAAGGTACTTTATTAATGAAAAAAACGACTATAAAACTACCTTTATTGGATAAAATGTGCGTGTCGAAATATACGGAATATACAGAATATATTGACATTCGACATTATTCAGCATAATATCACATTTAAGCAGGTAAGGAAAGAGGAAAGTTCCTGTATTTTGAAATATAAATAATCCAAAAACTGAGGTGATATTGAAATGAAAAAACATGCTGAATATTTATTTGAAGCGCTAGATGAAGAAGCTTTAGAGGAAGATATCTCCATTGAAGTAATGGATATTTCAGATTCTCTTGGATTGCCAGATATGGCTGCATCTAAGGGAACGACTGTATGCTGTAGTTGTTGTGTTGTTTGTTGTTGCTGTGGTACTGAATAAGTATGTATGCTACATGTTTGAGAGTGTAATAGATTTCGAGCAAATATTTAACTCAATCAACTAATTCTAGTTTGTATTATGAAGTTATAACCTGAAATTGACATCATATGAAGATATTAGAATAAAAATCTTAAGTATCTTGATTTACAGAAATTTTTAGCATCTTTTGAGAGACAACCATTCGATGATGTCGAATATGCAAACACATAAACTTACCTGCTTTTTATTAGAATCTAGTGAGTAGTAGATAGTTTGTATTTCACTGTAATTTTAAAAGGATAGAAGCTCTAAGGAGGCTAGATGAATGCAAGCAGTAAACGGATATGGGGAGCTATTTGATCTTCTTTCTAAAAAGATAAATGAGTCATATGGGGCATTGCAGAATACAAGTTCGAAAGGCGTTATTGTAGTTCATGATGATAAAGATATCGAAAGGGATATTATATGGCAAAAAAAATCCCATGCTGATGGGAAATGGATATATCGTGTATTTATTGATGGTGGTGCGGTTTTTTTAGGGCCTATTATTTTTCCAAATGAATCTGGCTGTTATGAATGCTTGCAAATTAGAATTGATAGTGCGTCGAAAAAAATAAGGGGCATAGATCAAACAGATCAAAAACATAACCGACTTAGAAATAATCAATCGATAATTACCCCTTTATTAGTAGATACACTACTTCATATTATTCTGCATGATTTAGATAACAATAATTCAGGGAGGAGTGTATGCCATACCGATTCAGTATTGTCAGTGAAAAAGTACAAGGTAATTGATGGACAAACTTTAGCGTGTTATAACCATTCCTTTTTAGCAAGTCCTGACTGCACTGCCTGTGCACATCCCTTCTACGATTATAGAAGGGAATCCTATGTAAAACTACTTCCAAGAAGACAAATTTCATTAGAAGTTCCTCGAGAACCTCGTGAATTGTCATTAGAAAAGTTAGAAGAAATATATTATGATCCACTGTCGGGCGTAATATCGTTAAAGCAAAGATGGTTTAGTGAAATTGAGCTAGGATTTACCACTGTTGAGATTCCAACCAATTCCCATAGAGAAATAGGTGTTGGGCGTACTGATTCATTTGAGTTAAATGATAAAGTTGCAATTCTAGAGGCTTTGGAGAGGGCCGGTGGTAGACCTAGTAAAAAAACTAAGGAAAATCATGCGTATAAAGACATTGTTGAGATGGCAATCAATCCGTCAGATTTTATCCTTCATCATCCAAAACAGTATCTAGAACCGAATATGGAACTCGTGCCTTATAATGAAGATTTAACTATTCCCTGGGTATGGGCGTATTCTTTTAAAAAAGATGACACCGTACTTATACCTGAACAAATAGCGTATTATCGTCTTTCAAAGCAAGAAAGATTTTTATATGAAATATCTAATGGATGTGCACTAGGATCTAGTTTAGAAGAAGCTATTTTGAATGGCCTGTTTGAAATAATAGAAAGGGATACATTTTTAGCCACATGGTATGGTCAATTATCAACATCTCAAATAGATATTCAATCATTAACTGATAAAGAATCACTAGGCTTAATAAATAAAATCAGATCTAGAGGCTATCAGGTGTACATTTTTTACATCACAAGGGAAGTACGTGTACCATCAATATGGGTGTTAGCGGTGGGGGAAAAGAAAGGACTTCCTAAGACACACTCTGCAGCGGCTGCAAGTCTTACAGCCGAAGTGGCAATTAGGAATGCACTGTTTGAGCTCTTAACAATGCTACCTTCAGCAGAAACCGATAGTATAAACCGTCATGAAGAAGCTTTAGAAATGCTTAAGAATCCTTTATTGGTTAAACAAATGGATGATCATAGTTTACTATATTCATTAGAAGAATCATTCTATAAGTTTGACTTTTTATTTACAGATAAAAACACTTTATCTATAAAAGACATAAATAGAAAATCATTAGATTTTCAACCAGAGAATTTAACATATAATCTTCAAAAAATAATTGATGAAATAATAAACTTAGGTCACGATGTTATCATTGTTCAGCAAACAACGCCGGAACAGAAAATATTACGTTTCCATACAGTAAAGGTACTTGTTCCTAGCCTTCTACCGATGACATTTGGGCATCAATATAGACGCATTGGTAACGTTGAGCGGTTTAAAAGGTTGAAGGAAGAATATGGGGGGGTTATTCCGGATTTTAACACTGTTTACCCACATCCATTTCCGTGAAATTACATGAAAATAAAATAGAATAGGGAGGTATCTATTCATGATTAATGAAATTGTATATAAATTTGCATTAGACACTACATATAATAAAGTTAATGTAATAAAAAAGAACAGTAATTATACAAAAGTATTGAGATTCAAAAAGAGACTCAATATAAATAAAATATATTCCTTGCCACATTCAGATAGAGATAATTCATCAAGTACAATGAATTATATATCAGACGTTTTGCGGGGGACTTTCAGCATACTTCATTATACACCACATGATCCTTGGAAATTACATAGGGGTTTTCCTTCAGCAAGATGTCTACATACTATAGAATCCTATTTAATAGTGAATAAAGCTTCCCAGGAGTTGGAGCAAGGTGCTTATCGATTTGACCCACTTAGAAATGAATTGGAAGTTATAGGTTTGGGGGACCCAAGTTATTTACTAGAAAGAGTATTTAACCAAGATATGAAAAGAGTTTCAAGAATATGGGTCTTTAGCTCAGAATTCTGGCGCTTAGGTAAAGAATATGGTGATTTTGCTTATAACTTGGCATTACTCGAAGCAGGTCACGCAATTGAGCAATTATATATGCATATAAATACTCGCCAGAAAAGCAATCACTCTCAATTGAGATATGTTTTTTTGTTATCAGAATATTGCGAAAATGCTAAACATCCCCGTTGAGGAAGAAGGGGTATTGGCAGCAATAATAGAATATGAGGATTCTCAAGTTGTAGAAGATGATGGGTATAAAGAGAGAAAGCTAAAAGAATACGAAGTTTTACATGAATTCCCAAACTGGGAACAATCAAATGGTCTGCGTTCGGGTTATTGCAAACGTTTGCGGGAGATGGAATCATACTTTTTATCTTTAACAAACACGAATGAGTCATTTCCAGTTGTGCATTTTCCAAATCTAGAAATTGATCTGAATCTTTTAAGGGAGACAACTTTTCAAAGGAATTCGGGGCAGGGACTGTTTGGGGTCGTGGGTAAATATCGCCCGATTGATTGGCGGACATTTACTCAAATAGGCAGATTCAAGGTAGACACACAGGAGGAATCAGTCCAACTATATGCTTTTGTCATTCAGGCAGAGGACTTTGAAGTAGGTATCTATTCATATAGTGCGAACGAGAAAGAGTTTATTCAAAAGAATATCGGTCAATTCGAAACTCTATTGCAAAAAAACTGCCAATATCCTTTTTTTAATTTACATTCAATGACTTGTGTTTACTTCATCTATAGTCCGATTAAATTGTATGTAGAAAAATACGGTCCGGTTGGATGGCGTATAGCTTTAATGGAAGCTGGGCGTATTGCCCAACGAATTTGTATGCAATATGCTAAATTAGGTTTTTTTGCTCGCCCTGTAAAATGTTTTGACGAAAAAGGAATGAATACGGTATTAATATCGGAAGATAGAATGCCTATATATAGTATCATTGTTGGTTCATCGAAATACAGTGACTTAAAAATAAATATTTCAGATTAGGGGCTTGATATAAATGTGGCAGACAATTTCAATCTATTATTATGAACATAATAAAGATGCATTATTGCTGAAAATGAATGAACTCATAAGCACACTAAATGAGAAATATACATTTAAGTTTTATTTTCGCAGACATTGGAAGTTTGGTTCTCACATCCGCATGAATATTAGTGCCAATGAAACCGATTACGAGCAAATCAGAACGTATTTAATCGATAATTTACAGACATATTTAAAAGAACACCCATCAACAGAAATATTAAATAAAAAGGAATTATTACGGGTGCATAAACAATTAGGGAAGTTAGAAGGAGAATCAGGACCTTTTTCCCCATTTATGGATAATAATACAATCCATGATACAAAATATGATGATCGCTCCAATCACTTTGATGAGCTTGACCATGATACTATGGCAGAAATAATGACAAAACTATCTCCGTTTATTTTACAGGTTATAAAATCAACAAATGAAAATACTAAGTTACGATCGATAGTGTCAATCTTGTTAATGTTAAACTTTGCGAATTTTGAACAAAATAGGGAGGTTAGCTCTTTAAGTTATCGTTCGCATACTGAAGGTTTTTTTAACATGATATCAAATCCAGCACAGACAAAAGAAGATTTTGAAAAGATATATCTAGACTTATCAGAGGATATAAGCGATTATTCAGAAGCTCTATTTATGAATAACATCGGAGTATTGCCGGAATTTCTACAGCAAATATTATTTGACTGGAATCAAGTTATTAACAACATGTATTTAATAGTGGCTGCGAACATAAAAAGGACATCTGTGAAGGCGAAAGCAATACAAGGAAGTCATGCAAAAGTAAGTGATTTCCATAACCATATTTATAGTAGTAATGATATACGAAAGTATTTGGATTCAAAGCAATTTAGGATTGTTCGAATACTTATTAATTTTATGTATATCACGTTATCCCAATTAGGCTTTAGTCCAAAATATAGATTCTTTCTATGTTGGGTGTGTGCAAATGAAATTGAATCTTATTTTGGTACCTCATAGCATAAACAAATACAAAAAATGAAAAATATATAAAACAGATTGGAGGGTAATAATGAAACCAAAACTAAAAGATAGTGTTTACTATGTGCCAATTGAAGATGGCATTTACTTTGCGGGTTTATCAGGTAGCAAAGTAATGCGAGGGGAAAATTTGTATAAATGGTTCGAATCTTTACTTCCATTCCTTGATGGGAGTCACGATATTGATCAAATATTGGAAATGATACCAGAAAGAAGGCATGTTTTTGTAAAGGAGTTTATTGGGCAACTTTATGAGCGTGACTATATCTTGGACAAAACTGAAGATGATATTCCAATTCAACATTCACTAAAAGAAAAATTCGAATCATCTATACGTTTTATAGAACAATATTCATCAACGCCAAATACCACTTTTAAAAGATTCAGAGGCTCTACAATTGGTATCTATGGTAGTTCTTATACAGCATTCATGGTGGCACAAGCATTGATTAGGATGGGAACAGAAAAAGTTGTGCTTATGGGTGGTAACTTTAAATGGGATATAAAGGAAAAATATGCTGAATCTATTACGAATTCTGAAGAAAGAAATGATTTTAACCTAAGCGTCGTAACGGAAGAGAAATTAGAAACCAATCTCCATAATATTAATGTTTTTATATGTCTTAATGATTTGAGCAAGACAGAGAATTGGAGTTTGATACAACATATAAATAAGAACTACCAGATTCCTATTTTACCAGTAAATATGTATGAGGATTCCCTATATATTGGCCCGTGGATAGGACAAGGAACAAATAGATGTAGTTCGTGTATAAACGAACAATTATACTTACCTCCAGGAAATGAGAGTGCTTTTGAAAATATAGCGCAAAAAATTGTCGCATATCTAATTTCACTGGAAGTTTTCAGCTATACAGGGGGGTTAAGAACAGGGAAAAAAAATTGCGTTGATCACTCCATACAGTTAAATAATCAACTTGAGACAACGTATCATTACATACCACGGATTAATACCTGTGAGGGATGTGTTGAAACACAGGTTGTCGGGCGACTAAATGACGAAGTAGAATATGAAATTGGCGAGGTATTCTTAGATAATCTTCATAAACTCGTTTCACCTTACCTAGGAATAATAACTCATATTGATGAATTTGATTTGTCCCAAACAGTTCTATCCCAATGTAGTGTAAGTATTTCAGAAGTAGGTAATTTTTCGGTTGCTGCTAGAAATAATATGTTGGCACGGTTTTATGCAATTATGTTTGGGGTTACAAATTACTACCAAAAGAAGCTAATAGATAATGAGAATAGTATGATTATATTTGGCCGAAGTTCTCTTGAAGCTTTGTATAAAGCAATAGTATTAGAAATGGAGAAAAACTGTCTAGAGAGTCAAGAAATATTATGGACTCCTTACCAAGATAGCCTTACTTCTTACGCCTCCTATTTAGAAAGAATGATTACAATTGATGACCAAGAATCTATTAATATTTGTTATATACTAACTACTTTTGAATTATTTATATTTAAAGTCACGGTTGATGGCAAGGACTTTTATGCAGCACATATGAATAAGGAAAAAGCGTTAGAAGACACATTAGAAAAAGCTCTATTTACGACAATGTTTGGACAAGAACAAACGGGTATTTACCCACTAGTTAATCCATCAACATTAAATAATGATGAAGCTAATCACTTTCAAGATGTAATCCAACAAAAGATTGCTAGTAATCAATTTAAGATGACTTGTAAAGAGTTATCACTATTACCATTCATAAATCAATTAGGGTTAAAGATTTTTAGTATTCAAGTTTCTTTTACAGGAGGGTACTTATATGAGTAGTTCAAATGCTGTTGTTCTAGAAAATATTGGTAAAATATTTGGGTCCTTTAAAGCTTTAAACAATGTCAATTTGGAGGTGCAGACCGGAAAGATCTTCGGTCTACTTGGACCAAATGGATCCGGAAAATCAACAACTTTAGATATAATAATGGGCTTTAAGAAGCCTGATAATGGTAAAGTGAGCCTTTTTGGACAGAACATAACTAATGGACGATTAGTAAGAGAAAAAATTGGCTTGATGTTACAGGAAACAGCCTTATTCCCGTATCTAACCGTAAAAGAGACATTACAATTTTTTGCTTCACTTTATGAGAAATCCTTCCCAATAGATGAACTATTAAAGATGTTAAAGTTGGAGTCATCAGTTAATAAACAGGTTAGAAAATTATCTGGTGGGCAAAGAAGGAAGTTAGATTTAGGGGTGGCCATGATTGGACTTCCAAAGTTATTAATATTGGACGAGCCTACGACAGGCTTTGACCCTGTATCAAAACATGAGACATGGGAAACTATCAAGAAGCTAAGGGATAGTGGCACAACGATAGTTATTACAACACAGATCATGGATGAGGCGGAGTACTTGTGCGATAAACTCGCAATACTAATAAATGGTGAAGTTGTTATACAGGAAGAAATGCAACTAATAAAAGATAATTATAATAATAAATACAATAAACAAAGCAGTGTCGTTATCCACTTTGCTGAAGAAACAAAATTAATATTGGAGTCATTTCCAGATGCTATAAAACTGGATGAACACGGATGTCGCTGGATGATACTTAATCAGGATGTAGCGAAAGTAACGCAAGAAGTGCACCAAATTGCCGCGAAGGAAAAGATAAAAGTGGATGATATTGATGTAAAAGATAGCTCGCTAGAAGAAATATTTATCGAATTAGTGAAAGATAGTGAAGGGGCGGATAAAGTTGAAAAGCTGGTTTAACTTGGTCTTTGTAGAAATAAAAAGCATGTATCGAAATTTTACTCAAGGTGTTTTTGTTCTTCTTATGCCGATTTTTTACTTTTTACTATTTGGCTGGGGCAACCAGTCCTCAAAAGAATTCTTTGTATATTTAATACCATCAGCCATTCTCTTTATTATCATTACAACAATGGTAGTTAATCAAGCAAATAATATTGTTCTTCAACGCGACCGATTACTTTTGAAGAGAATGTATGGCACACCATTAACTGCATTTTCGATAATTTCAACAAAGGTATTTGTTTCGATTTTAATTCTAGTTGTACAAACATTGGCTATCTTTTTACTGACTATTTATGTATTCGATGTAAATATTGAATTAAATATTCCGTTATTTATTGTCGTGTTCTTTATTAGTTGTTTGTTTTTTGGTCTATTTGGATTTGCCGTAGCAAATCTTATTCCAAATGCTGATTCTGCTTTAGCGGTTACCCAGGTTATATTGTTAGCCATCATGTTATTGGCTATTCCATCATCATTTGATGTAAGCTTTGGTTCGTTTTTAAATACAATAAGTGATTATAATCCAGCAACTTTTTTCCTAGAAGCCATGTATACGTCATTCTCAGATAACTCACTTAAATTACAATGGTTTAATCTAACTATTGTTATTGTGTGGTTCCTTCTTATTTCCTTTATAGGAATTAAAAAGTTCAGATGGAGTGACAAATGAATAAAGATAAGCATGAAGTTAAGTTGCTTCAAAATATAGAGCCATATGCGAAAACATTGGATATGTTATACCATCTAAACAGCAAATATACACGTGGACTAATGCACCGGTTATCACCACGAACTTCATTTAAACAACATAGCACCATTGCAAGGACAATGCCAAAAGAAGAAGATATTCAATTGAAGAATGTTTCTGGAAACCCTTGTAATACTACGTTTAAGGATGTATTAGCAATCCGTCGTAGCATTCGGGATTTTAAACCAACAAGATTATCCAAATCTACTTTCACGGAATTATTACGTATGGCAGTTGGAACGATACATGATGAGACTTCTGAAGAAAAAGATGAAATCAAAAATAATAAATTTACACAAGGTCGAACCTATCCATCTGCGGGTGCAATCTATCCTATTGAAGTATATGTGTTTGCACAATCAATTGATGAGATTGCACGAGGTATATATAGATATGAATGTTATACAGAAACATTAGTCTCCATTACAAAAGAACAAAAAGATATTGAAAACTTTCTGAATAGTATCATGGCTGGATTTGATATTCAAAATGCTCATTGTTTTATCTTGTTTGTTTCAAATTGGAGGACAATTAAGGAGAAATATTTAGCGAGGGCATACCGTTTAGCGCTACTTGAGGCAGGACATGTAGCGCAAAACTTCTGCTTATCAGCATCAGCTAATGGTTTAGGGTCTGTGATGATAAGTTCCTATTATGACAAGGAAATAGAGGATGTTCTTAAGCTCGATGGAATTAATCAGTCCATTGTAAGTATGCAAATTATTGGCGAACCAAAAGGGGAATAACAATGTGGGAATTTAACAATATAAGGTTAAATCTATTTCTGAAAATCGTATATTTAAATGATGAAAAGATCCATTTAGTAGAAAAGTCAACAAATAAAAATTTGCTGTCGGTTACAGATACATCAAGTAATAAAAGGTTATTAAAGTTAATTCATGCAATAGATAAGGAATGTGTCTTTCAGGACGAACTTATTGAGTTATATGAAGGACTTCCCATGAAAAGTAAAAATGTTGTAAAACAATTAGTTGATCAGCACGTTTTTATCGAAGCAAAAGAATATAATTATGTGCAAGCTGTACAAGCGCTTCCTTCTTATAAGTTAAATCTTAATAAAAAAATAGTTGTGCTTGGAATAGGGCCTTTGGGATACCGAATTGCATTTACACTTCTTCAAATGGGTGTACAGAATATGGTTGTTGTGGATGATGCACCAGTTACAAATATAGATATTCAAATGGGAATTGGAATACAAAAAAAACATCTTTCTAAATCAAAGGGGTTAGCATTTATTGAAAGTGTAGAAGAGCGAGTAATAAATGGAGCACACGTAGTTCAATGGGAATATGAGAAAAAGTTAGAGAGTGTGCTAGATAAAAATATGTTTGTAGTAGTTGTATCAGAGAATCTGGGTTCACATCATTTATCAAACATAAAACACCTTTCTTCTAATATAGGATTCTCCTGGATGTTAATTAGTTCGAATAAGGAAGAATTCATCATTGGTCCTACATTCATACCTAATGATACATTGTGTTTGTCTTGTTTGGAAATGCAAATTAATTTATCTGATTGTTTCGATAATATTTTCGGACCTTTATATGGAATTGTTACCGAACTCGCAGCGGTTGAAATACTAAATACCATGTCGGGAAATAGCCGTACAATAGGAAATATTATTGAAATAAATCCAATAACACTAACTATTAAAAATAGAGATGTGTATAAACTTCCATCATGCATTTTTTGTATTCAAAAATGAAATATTACAATGTTAAAAAGGGGGGAAGGTTAGGTAATAAGTTAATAATGTTTAGCTGTTGGTAACTGATATTTTATAAAAAGAAAGGAGTGTTTTCATTTGAAGTATGGCGTAACGTTTTTACCGGACTGTTATCCTGAGTTAAAGACACCTGAAACTTGGTTCAAGGATGCCCTGAATATTGTTGAACTAATTGATAGGGTGGGTTTTGAAAGTGTCAAAATTACAGAGCATTTTTTCCATCCGTATGGTGGTTACTGTGGAAATCCATCAAACTTCTTAAGTGCCGCTGCTATGCGCAGTAAAAATTTGAAACTAATTACAGGGTGCGTACTTCCAGCATTCCATAATCCTTTAATAGTTGCAAGTGAACTTGCGATGCTTGATGCAATAAGTAATGGGCGTATGGAGGCAGGTTTCGCACGAGCATATCTACCTTATGAGTTTGATGCTTTCAAGGTATCTATGGATGAGAGTCGCGCCCGTTATGTCGAGTTTATTGATGCAATTGAAAAATTGTGGACCGAGTTTCATACAACATTTAAAGGGGATTTTAATGAATTTAAGAATATTACATCATTTCCTCCATTAACGCAAGATAATAATCCGCAAATCTGGGTAGCTACATCAGCATCCCCGCAGTCATTTGAATGGGCAGGTGCGAGAGGTTATAACTTAATGGTTACACCTACAATTGCAGATTTCTCTAACTTTAAAGATTTCCTTAATATATATCGTTCAGCACATGAAAAAGCAGGTCATGGAAAGGTTGAACAAGATCAGATTATGTTAGCATATCCAATGTATGTACATGAGAATCATGAAACAGCCCACCGTAACGGAAAGAAATACTTAAAAAACTATTGGCAAGTATGGATTGATGCGGCGAATACTTGGAACGACAAAAATTCGTCCTCATACCAATCGTATAGTAGAATGGGAGAATTTTTAAAGACGTTTTCCTACGAAAGGCTTGTTGAAGAGAAGAGAATTCTAGTAGGGACTCCACAAGAGGTAAATGAATCAATCAATTATATTAAAGAAGAATTTGATATTGGATACCTCTCTTTTCAGGTTGATTTTGGTGGAATGCCTTATGAATGTACAAAAGAAAGTATCATGTTATTTAATGAAAAAATTTGTTCTGCAAATGTAAGTGACGCACTTCTAAAATAAAAAGGCATGCAAAAGTTGAGAAAAATGTGCATGTTCAATCCCTAATCACCAAGTGTAAATAAAGCTAAAAAAGACTAGTTTTTAATAAATGTAGTTTGAAAATATCATTAGTTAAAAGCTTATTTAAAGTAAAAATATAAAGAAGAGGGGTTTTTAGAATTCGAATCGAATATCTTATAGTAATGCCAGTAATGTTTGGAGGTCGCAATTTTGCTACTTTATTTTTGATATATATCATTTGAATCAATTTCATAAATCACTTTTTTCAAGAGCTTAGACTGCTCCTATTAAGATAAATTACGTTTTTAAAAATTAT
>NZ_LIYL01000065.1:0-86347 GCF_001278875.1 Lysinibacillus sp. FJAT-14222
ATAATACACGATTTCGCGTACGATGTTTTTATTTTTCTAAAGTGTTCAACTTGATTCTACTATTCGCCAAAAAAACAGAATTATACAAGTTAAAATAATTTTAAAAGGATTATCCATCTTTGATTTAAAGACCATCTCTACCACCATCACTTATAATTATAACCTTAATAGGTCACTTTAATATTTTTCTTTTTGGCAAATCTTGCTTCAATCAAAATCTTACCAACTATATGTGAAGGACTCCAATTTCGTTGATTGAAGCCCCTTACTAGATTATTCCTTTACTCTTACCGCTGTTCCGTATGCTAATACCTCTGATGTGCCATCCATGACAGAGGATGTAGAAAACCTTATCGCAACAATTGCATTTGCTCCTAGTTGTCTTGCTTCTTCTTCCATAGCTTGCGTAGCAATTTCTCGAGATCGAACGAGCATTTCTGCATATTCCTTCATCTCTCCTCCGACAATATTGCGAAGTCCCGCCATCATATCGCGACCAATATTTCTTGATTGTACCGAATTACCTTTTACCAAACCTATAGTTTCCACAATTTCTTTTCCAGCCAAAATATCTGTTGTTGATAATAGCATCCAAAGCTCCTCCTATTTTTTATATTTTTGAACGGCTTGGACAGCTTCAGCAATAGAAGTTGTAATCATGCCAGTGCGCTTAATCAAGCCAATAACAAATAAATTGCGATAAACAAACTGATTTTCAATTCCGTCCCGTACAAGTGCCTCTATTTTCATCATATTGTCCCGGCCTTGTTGACGAACATCTGTAAATACGCCTACGATTGGTCGATTCAGCATCGCAAATGCACCAATCTCTGCTGCCACACCCGAGTCAATCTCAACACCATCTAAAACGGCTACTAATACATCACTATTTTGTAGCATCTCTAAATCCGCTTGCGCAATTGCTAAACTATCTGCATATGCCGTTTTATCATTTATCGCATCATTCTCCTGTGGCACATATAATTCAATACCTGGTACTGCCTCTCGAATTGCCGCAGCGAGTTGCTCGTTGACTAAACGATCTCCTAAAGAAAATAATCCATTTGCTAAGTATGCCTTCATAATAAAACTCCTAATCCAATAATTTTTCAAATACGATTTTATGTCGATCTTTTGTATCGACAAATGTTGATACAATATCAAATCCGTGTTTAAGATTTGTTATGAGCATTGCTTTTCGCTCATTTCTACCATATGTACGAACTTTTTTAAAGCCTAGTGTCTGAAGATGCTCATGCTGCTTCCTCATTAACTGACTGGCAATTTCTTGACCACGTTTCTTTTCATGCACACCACCTAGCCAGCTATAAAAAACACCATCAGGATGTCTGAAGCCTAGTTTAAAGCCTATTATATCTTCCTTCTCAACTGCTAATAAACAAATCAACCCTTCTTTACTTTCAAGTTTTTCTAGTAGTAAATTTGCTCCATCAAATACATGTGCATGAATTTCCTGTAATTGATTCAACCAATCATATGGTACGCCTTCAACTGTAACAATATGCATTTTTATCACCCCAATCGTGTATAGTCATTAATTATAGCAGAAAAGGTTTAACAATAAGGCTTGAACATTGCATATTCATTTGTGTTGGAGGTTTTCTGCAAAAAAGTTTTAATTAGAAGTTGAACTCATTCTGATGCGGAGGGGTGATGCTTAGATTATTTTTTCTCCCTTCTTCCCCCATGATCATTCTAAGTAATCGAAATTAACTATTTTATGGATATTTTCAAATATACTGTTTTCGTTGCAAGGCACATTAAGTATACTTGACATAATCCATTGATCTTTATCGCATAATAGGAGGTAATCTCATGACACCCATAAACAGTTGGTTGACAAATACGCTTCGTCCTTATTTCGGACTTCATTCGGTAGAAGAGCATTGGGATACGATTGAAATCAAAAATGGTTATTTCATCTGCATGGATGGTGATATCATTCGAAAACGTATCTCAGTTAGTGAGCAGGCCTATCAAGAAACGGATGTAGAGATCCCGACACGAAATCGTGAAGTAATTCTTCCTCAAACTGCCCGTGGTAAAGAGAAGAAAATGAATTATACCCATATTTCCAGCATTAAAGCGAACGGGGTTATTTTTTCTGCTGGCATGCGTACTGAGGATCTGCCATCCAGCTACATCATCGCTCGCAATACGAAAACCTTTTTCGAACTGCCACTGACCAACACGAAGAATTTAACGAGCAAAGAGGAAATCGTCGAATGGTTACATCGATATCCGTCAAAGTTGCCTACAGATTATAATCTGAAGCTGAACAAGCTAACAAGCAAAAAAAGCTTGCGCTATAAAGCTGTTCCAGGAGATATTTTCCGAGTAGAAATTGATTTATTTACAGACGGCTACGTACTCGTCATCGGAGATTTACGTCAAATGCAAAAAGATGGCCTGTTTGCCGAAGATAGTCTATGGAATAATGTAATGACGATGCCTCTTTTTATTCGACCTTATCTGTTCAAAACAACAAAACGCTTACCAAGTATGGAGGATATTACATCAACCCCATTATCTGAACAAACCTTGATTGTCATGGACGATCATTTTATGCGGGGTGGCTATGAAAAAGTTGGACACAAAACGCTAACCGAAACAGATATTCTCTTACCACTTGGTTACGGTATAAGCATCGATTATGGAAAAGAAGAACGCTACCGCCTTTCCTGGGGGACAGGAACAATTAGCAAGTCAGAACAAGAAACTTCTTTTAAGACAATAAGCCGTTTTTCTAATTATGGCGTACACGCAGGGATCGCTATCGAGTCGTTTGATACTGACAGAGGACAAGCTTTTTCACTGAATAATCCGCTATCTGCAAAGGAACGTAAGCAGGCACTCGCGGAATTTGGCTTTCCAGAGGATATTACATACGATGAATTTAACCGTCAAACAGGTGGACTGACCCGCTCGGAGTATTTGGATTACTTATCGAACAAATATCCCCGTTCCCGTAAATAAAGAAATTGATTTACACATGTCGTATGGTTTGAGATATCAGGACAGTTATCTCAAACTAGGTAGCTTTTGATTTGCTGCTCAAACACAGTATCATAGTAAAATTTACGCGGATAGCATTCTTCCTGTAACACCTTACAGAGTGCAGTTTGCCCCTCCTCGTAGCGAACGGCATATTCACATACATCGTAAAATTGTGTGATAATTGCTTTACTGATTGATCAGCTTGCATTGAGCTTACCCTCCATCCGAATCGAATCATATCGAGTTGGTCCAATGGAAAAAGAAAAATGAACAACATCACCTTATTGCATTAGGAGAATGGGGGTTTCATTATAACATCGTGTATGGGGACAATAAAATTATCTCTGATGACGAGAAAAAAATCTATTGCGTAGCTCTGTTCTTTTGTAGAGCTTTTCCTCTCTTGATAATATTTAAATTTTCAAGAGAGGAAATTAGCTTTATACATAAAAATGCTGGGGACCCTATACCAATGACATTTTAGAGAATGGTTTATTTCCTTTTCAACTCTATTGAATAGCCATTCTAAGTTAGATTTCCATTCAATCCAGCATTCTGATTCACGCCATAATTCAACGATTTCCCTAATACCATCAGCATCTGGAACTTCATCTCTAATATCAGCTAAATATTTTAAAATAAACTTCAATGATTCTTCATCTGCATTTATTGAGTGTATTTTTTCAAATTCGTCTTCAGCGTCATATAACTTCCCTGTATCAAGATACATTACATAGAGCTCCGCAAGCGCCATTGCACTTATATCGAAAACGAAATCAATCTCATCGAAGCTTTTTCCAAAAAACCCCTCGCGTTTCATCGTATTAATAACCTCAGACAGCTCTATATGATTTGATTCTAAATTATTTTGGATATAGTCCTCTAAAAAATCGACTACATCCAAACCTTCATCACTTTCTAATGGTTTATATCCCCATGCTCCCATAGTAAGACTCCTTTCATATTTAAAATATAATATTTCTTTGCTTCCCTAAAAACTATGAGAGAAGCTAGAATCATCTACATTATGGAGTTGCTTATAAATTATTTCTAATCTAGTGTCGCAGCTCTGAAAATAAAAGCGCGACCATCCGAATTTAAAATCTGCAGTCCTTCACTTGTTCCAGCTAATGCTGTGTCCCAATGAACATGACCACAGCAGACCAAAAGCTCAGCAGCATTTTGTAGTTCATTCCAAATATGCGAATTACCAGGAAGACCTTGAGAGCTAATTTCCGGACTTTCATGAAGTAGTAGGATATCGGGAGCTTGTTTTAAAATGTCTCTGAGCTTTGCCAAATAATCAGCTTCTCCCATCCGATTCGGTTTATCCGTCCTACCGATGATTCCTCCGAGTCCTGCTATTGCAAGATTTGCATGCATGATCGTACCCCCATCCGAGAAGAACTGGATACCTGAGGTAGAACCTAATTCGGCTTGTTCCTCATTCGTCAATAGGTCGTGATTTCCTGCGATGCCTGTGACAAATCCAAAATGACTCTGAAAAGCTCTCCATACCGGTAAAGGATTTCCGCTAGCACCTCTTTTACTTAAATCAGTATATAAGTCTCCACATAAGCACACCATCACCTTTGCTGGGTCCAAATCTGACAAATGGATTTGAAACAATAGGGAAAGCACTTCCGCAAGTTCCTCACCTAGTAACTTCCGTGTTTTTTCCATTTTTTCCTGTTTATTACCTGCGATGCCTTGTAAATCAGAAGCAATAATTAGCGCATCCAGCTCCTCTGGCAGTCCAAGCATCTCTCCCCAATAAATAGGAAGCCATTCATAAGAAATCCCTGCTCCCTTTGATGCAGCGGTAATGTATGGTATTTTCTCTAAAGGCTCCTTAGCAATATCAACGATTTTCAATGCTCTTTTTGTATGTTTCTTCATTTAAATACATCACCCTTAAAATTCCCCTTTTCTTGCTCTTCCGAATCTAAAGTTAGTCAGATTGCCCCTTTTGTATTTGCCCTGGTTCATAAAGTTCATTTCGTATCGATGAAAAAATCTCCCGCCTATACACAAACGAATTGCAACAATAGTACTGTTCGTTCTAGCGGGAGACTATATCCGATCATCCGATTGTTTCCACAACGTTTCCTTCCTGATCTTTAAGGTAGGTTTTTACAATTTGGAAGGAAAGCCCTGGGATAGAAGCTAACTCAAATTCGCTTTCCTGAGGCTTCAAGCTTTGACTAAGTTCAATGAGGGCCTTTTCATTCAAAGTAATGGTAACATCCTGTTCCTCCACACTGTACTCGGATTTTTCCCCTGGCTCAAATACAACTCGGATTTCTCGACCAACGAGGATAAGGCTTTTCCCTTTTAAAATTCGTCCGCGTAGTAGTTTGTCGATAATTCCTGCTTGCTTTGCCCCTAGCATAACTTTATCAAGATGTTTGCTGAACCATCCTTTTTTCCCCTGTTCCCAAGCTAGCTGATCCACGAATAAATAGCCGGTATTGGAGCCTTCCTCCTCCATTCCTCTTTCTACCGCCTCAGCAATAGATGGGATCTGTAAAAGCGATGTCCGAGATAAATCAGTTACATAGCTCGGGATAAACTCTACACCTGCATTTAGTACGCCTAAAGTATTCCAAATTTGCATCGCCTCAAGCTCATCGCCTGTAATCCCCACCATTTGAATAAATTCCAATTGACCATTTGGTGTATCAATAGCAGGTAATTCGGGATCCAACGTAAAAGCAAGCGCCGTCAAAAGTGTGTCAGCATCTAGGCAAATAGGGCCGTTTGCATCCAAATAATCACCCGATTTAAAAACATTGCCACTGTTAAAAACGTATCTTCCCATGTTTTGTAGCAAATTCAACGCCCAGGCTGGTGGCTCCTCCTCATCCTCATTACGTGCAAGACGAAATGTTAACTCAAACCCAAATCCGCTGTAGTCAGCATCCTCTGATTCTTTTTCATATAACTCAGAAAATCCATATGTAACAAAATGCCAGTGTGGAACTGGTGACTCACTTTTATAGGCGCTAATTCCTTGAAGTGGATCTTCGCCTCCTAATGAATATGGAAGAATAGTGCCATAATGCTTCGGCTCCTGTTCCCCGTAAATTTTTAATAATTCCTGATCAATCGCATCCCAACCAAATGCATTTACTTCTTCGCTCATCCTAACGCCTCCTATGTATTTTTGATTTTCAACTTTAAGGTAATTTATGGACTCGTTTCTTTGGTCTTTCAGGCTGTCAGGCCACATAAACCCGATTTCGCCCTACTACCTGACCAACTCCAGGTTTCTACAACACTATTTTTTCTTGTTATGTATGTTACTCATTATATTTAATTAAAGCTATATTTCCCTGAATACTACAAAGAGAATAATACTCATTTTATTACAGAATAGATTTATTTTCATTTAATCGGTGTTGGACTTCAAGTCAATCAGTTAAACTCAAGCTACCACAGTAGTGACCATAATGTGTTAAGCCTCGGTAGATGTCTAGACACGCCGAGGCGTTATGATAGCGAGGTTAAATGATTTGAGGGTTCTCCTTAACCGTATAACATTGCTGGTGCACGTACACCTTGTAAATAATCTGCAAGCTTCCCAGCATATACTTTTTCTAAATAAGGTAATTGTGCGATACAATGTGGTGTCATTAATGCTGGGTTTTGGTAAACTTCTAAACCTCCAACCTTTAAGAGCATCGCCACAAATTGTGAGCAAAAATAGGCACGCTCTCTTCGAACCTCCTTTTGCATCATAACCCCAAAGAGCCCAATAAAATTGTATTTATAGCGATCGCGATTCCAATACATATATCGTACGATTTTCATCATCTCTAAGTATTGATAATGGGAGATTCTACAACGATAAATTACACAATCAGCTGTTTCAAATAGCCCCCTTTCTGCATCTTCTTGCAAAAATCCACCACTTAAAGGATTGTTTAGTTGCCTGCGTCCAAAGCTATACATTTCAAAGAGTTCCTCATCGAAAGCAATGGATGCATGATTCATCTCTTTTCCAGTATACATGCCTATAGCTTTTGATAATAATGTACCTGTTTTTGTTAATACTATGTAAATGGTGTATGCCATTTCTTCACCTTCTTCAATATTCTTCGCTACTACCAATACGTTTTAAATCTTCAAATAGTTTCGTTAAATGCCTTTTTTTATAAGTATATAAAACAATGTTTAACTTTTTCTTAGCAGAAAATGAAGAATTTCTTAATTTTTATAAATCAATTGATTGTAAGAATCTATTTTTCCGCTACCTTTATTTATATGATTTTATTTGTATTCTTATGTAAAGGAAATTGCGGTATCGAATAAATCCGAACAGGTAAATGCTCTATCGGTACCTATCATTTTTGTTTTAAAACAAACGAAAGTCACTCATTTTTATGTTTCAAATGAGTGACTTTTTCATATTAGCAATTCTTCAACTTGTGTTTTTCACCAATATAGGCAAAACAAAGGTTAATAATAGCGAGAACAGATGCATTAAACTTGCCAATCCTCTATTTAATAAACTCTCTTTTTTCATTGTGCTGTTCCTCCAATAGCATAAAATATTTGATTGTTACCTTTTAAAGTAAGCAACTAAATTCATCATAAAAGGTGACGCTACTGGAGATTCAAGGACAAATGATAATTTTTTTATTAGACACTTATAAGAGAATTAGTGTTCGGATTTTATGTATAGGTGATTAATTTCATTTAAACTGTACAAAAGGAAGCGAAAAGAGAAAGAATAATGGAATTTCGTTTAGAATTATTTGTTGAAGATTTACATAAATCTATTAATTTTTATGAGGAAATTTTAGGTCTTACATTTTATAAGAAGACCGACATGAGTGCGATGATTAAAACGGAGAATTTTGCTTTATTATTAACAACTGATCAAGTTTTTAAAGAAGATCATTATTTTTAAAAAGGAGGTTTGAAACTAAAAGGAAAAGGTGTCGAAGTAATAATAATCTTTGATAATATCGAACAAGTATATCAACGTGTTCTTGATAAAAATTATCCAATAGAATCAAATCTTACAACGCAATCTTGAGGAATGAAAGATTTTCGTACTATCGATCCTGATGGCTAGTATTTGAATTTAACTTCACATATAAAGTAAAGCTTTAATCAGTGGGGGTTTTCCACTGATTATTAGTCTTCACCAATCGGGCTTTTATGGGTAGTTAATCTCCAACCTTTTTTACATGGAACTTTGTTAACATTTACTTTCATCTTCAAGCAAAAAGTGAGACATACTAACCACAGCAATTGAAAAGAGGTGCTATATGAAAAAACATTTTCTAATTTCATGCTTTTTTGCCGCCTTTATTATATCTCCAGTTCAAACAAATGCGATTACAATGCCTTGCAGTTTAATATTGGAGCCAGTTGATAAAAGCATGAAAAATGCAAAAGGTGAAGCACTGATTTATAAAGTGCAGTTGAATCCACCTAGTTTTGCACGGACAAATTTAAGTATCCTCGCTGTACACCTTCCCGAACCTTCATTTTACGGAGATTTTGATGGCTATGAAGGCTTTGCATTTATCCCTAAAGAGATTAGTTGGCGATTTAAACTCTATCCAACTTCAGAAGAATTAAGTCCAACTTGGGCAGGAAGATTTGATCCCATTACAGCTGAAATGAAGAACGTTGAAGTACAAGTACGACTCTCTAATTCCAAAAGTGGGAAGCTCGGACCAAGTGTTTTATCAAATAGTATCAGTAACTGTAAATAGTTTATCCAAATAGCAGCGTCATGCATTAAACCTCTAACTATCTATACGTGCAGGTTAATCCCAATACCATTCCACCAATGCCTCAATATATTTCCATCCTTAATTGTCCGTGCGATTATGCTATTCAGCTTTTTATATTTTAAATCTTTTATCTCAGACAATTCACCATACAAAATAGCTATCAAATCATAATAATAGTAGTGTAAAGCGAATTTAGCTTTGCATCTCCTGATTTGTTGGCTAGGGGTCACTCTGGTCCAGTGACCCTTTTTTAAAATACATTGGCGAAACCTTTCCCAATGTCATCCATACAATAGGTAGAGGTATAGTGAAAATCGAATTCACGAAGTTATCTAGTAAACCAAAATTAAATTATCAAGATGTTATTAAAGAAAAAGCAAAAGACGGCTGGAAATTCATACAATTAGTAGCTCCTGCATTAGCAACATCTGGTATAGGAACACGTCTTATTTCGAGCTGATTTTTGAAAGACCTATTAACTAGAGCCCCTTATATTTATCAAATTTAGGACATGTACTACAAGTTATTATTATATCTCCGGCTAAAAATCGCCACTATCAATAATACGAGATTGTTTACTGTTTAATGCTGCCAATTACGAATAAATGCAGGTAGGGACGGATGGTTCGGATTGCAACGTTTCGCTGACGCAAGCTCCAAATGTTCATCGTCATCATCATCAGTCACCGAAATAAAAGCCAAAATGTTTTCGTCAATAACACCCTCCCGCTTCAATTCATACATCGTATCATTCATCGCTTCATGAACCATCACTTTATGTTCAACAAATTCTTCATCTTCAACATACAATATTTTATCTAATAACTCACGACTCACCTTTGCTAGCATATCTGTATCATCGTAGTGTAAATATTCATCCTTCAAAAATCGATACTCTTCTGGGTCATCCTCATAATTCTTACCAATTTGAAGTAGCGATTTTTCTGTCCCCATAGTTAAATAAAGACTCCCACAATCTCCGTCTGTCACTAAAACAACAGCATATATTTGTTCATCCTTTAAGCCATTATACATTGCAGTATAAGCCTCTTGTACAGCTTGCTTGATTTTCTGTTTCATGTATACTCTCCTATGTAAAATTTTTCTCTACCAGATTTAAAATAAAGGTTTTTGAAATCCATTAAGATGAGCTATAAGTGCAATTTGTCCGATATGATAGGTTTCATGCATATATATATGATTAAATACCCAGTTCAATGTTGGTTCTGAAGGAGGTTTCCATCCATCATTAAAGTTTGGTACCTCAATTAACGTATGTAGCTCTGATATGTTTACTGAGTGTAAAATTTTATCAGTATAATGCCTGATCTGAATATATCCATTCAATATTTCCTTCGGTGAACTTTCTTCGTTTAGGTTTAGAATACATTTATTTTTCATGGCAATTTCATTAATCCAATAATCCTCACTGCTTGCAATGTGAGCAATAATCCATGCAAGTGTCTTTGGATAAACATCGGACTTTAAAAACCAATCATTTTTATCAAGCTTTTTTAAGTAAGGAATTAAAGTTTTTCTAGCGTCATTTCTATATGGGTAAAGCATGAGACAACTCCCCTTCTTTAATCGAATTCCCCTCTATAATTTTATAGCCTCCACATACTCTTTCAAAAAGTTATTCTATATTTTTCCCAATTCAAGTAAAATGGTAATAAAATTACTGCCCGTTAGTGCGAGATAAAATAAGTATTATCTTAAGGAAGGTCGAATATGAAAATAACACATTTAGATCATTTAGTTTTGACTGTAAAAAATATTGATAAAACATGCTCGTTTTATACACAAGCTTTAGGAATGGAAATGGTCACATTTAGGGAGGGCAGAAAAGCCCTTAGTTTTGGACAACAAAAAATTAATTTACATGAGGTTGGAAAAGAATTTGAACCAAAAGCTGCAAAGCCTACGTCTGGTAGTGCTGATTTATGTTTAATAACAGATGTTCCTTTACTGGATGTAATAAATCATTTTAAGAAGTTAGGAATTGCAATTGAAGAAGGTCCTATCCAAAGAACAGGTGCTATCGGTCCAATTACTTCTGTTTATATTCGTGATCCAGATGATAATTTAATTGAAGTTGCAAACTATTAAGCCGTTGTTAAGATTAAACTAGGACTCACTTTGACTTGGCGGAACCCCAATAAGAAAACAATGTTGTAATTTCAGTAATTAGCCTTTGGAATTGGGTTGATGTTTGTCGAAGAGAAAAAGAAAGCTTAATAGATAATATTTTATTGATGTTATTACTGCTGTAAATGATAATGGCAGTTTGTAAAATGTCAATCAGTGAAGGCCTCTACTCACCTCCACTGATATTTTTGTCAAGCGTTTTGTTATTCATCAGCAAATTTACACAATTTTTCTGCTGTGTTTACATGTAAAAGAACGAATAACTAATGGGTTATCTGAAGTCTTTTCACTTTGACGAAAAATTAATACTCAAAGCTTCTTCCAACGCTTCCCCAAACTGATATAAAGTCGCTTCTTCTTCATGTTTAGCGATTAATTGAACGCCAATTGGCAATCCGTTTTTCGCCTTTCCACAGGGAATCGATAAGGATGGATTTCCTGTGTAATTTGTTGGAGATGTTAATCTTAATAAAGCATCTTGAACGGATTCTGTCGTATCCTCTATAACAATTTTTCGTTCTCCTATATTAGGAGCCGTAGTAGGGAGCGTAGGTGCAATTAAAACATCAATCTGACTAAATACGTCATTATATTGAGCAATTAACTTATTTCTTTTTAGCTGCGATAACGCATATTCATAACCTTTAACTCGCTGACTATTGACTAATCTTTGATAGACTTCTTCATCCACTTCATTTTTATGATTAATGATTGTGTCTATGTGTACAGCCGAAGCCTCTGATTTAATGGTGATGGATTGTGCTTCTGCAATTTCTTTCATTACAGGGATATTAACCTCTTTCACGGTTACTTGCAAATCTTTTAATATACTTATACATTTATTCACTGCACTTTTTACTTCTTCATCGACCCGATTAAAATAGAAAGAATTGATCCCTACTGTCCTACCACTCAATTTTTTGCCAATTAATCTTAAATAGTCTTCTTTATCTTTTATTAACGAATACGGATCTTCAGAATCATATCCCGCAATAATATTTAATAATATTGCACTATCTTTGACTGTTTTTGTGATGGGACCAGTGTGATCCAGTGTATAAGCAAGTTGGAAAACGCCTGCTTTACTTACTAAACCAAATGTTGGTTTCATCCCGACAACCCCACATGCGGATGATGGAATACGAATAGAGCCACCTGTATCTGTACCGATAGATGCTGCCACCATATTAGCGGCGACTGCAGCAGCAGACCCACTGCTAGAACCACCAGACATTTTCTCTAGATCATGGGGGTTTCGGCATGGACCGAAATAGGAACGATCCCCTGTTGGACCATAGGCAAACTCATGTGTATTGGTCTTGCCAATGATGACCGCTCCTGCCGCTATTAATTTTTTAATAACTGTCGCATCATAAGTTGGAATAAAGGTCTCATATATTTTTGAACCCATGGTTGTTCTTATTTTTTTCGTATAAACCAAATCTTTGATAGCTACTGGTATTCCATGTAGGGGCCCTCGTATATTCCCTTCTATTAATTCCGCTTCTAATATTTTTGCCTGATTTAATGCTTCATTTTCTGAAACGGTAATAAATGAATTATTTGTAGGATTTTCTTCATAAATCTTTTTTAAAGATTGATTCACCAAATCAACAGGCGAAATCTCTTTCTTTTGAATCCGTTTACCAGTTGTAACTATATCCATCATCAAAATCACCTCCTGCTTAAACGACAGCAATATTTTTAGATTTTCTCTTACCAGGTTTTACAAATAGCATAGCTACCATCCCGATCACAGAAGCAACTGCAGCAGCTGTGAACATGGAAGAATAGCCATAACTGATGACTAAAAATCCAGTCAGGGTAGGAGCAATAATTGTTGCAGTATTTGTAATGAAATGGGTAATACCGCCAAATGTACCCGCTCTATTCGGTTCTGTATCAATGATGACAGACCAGTAGACTGAGTTTGGCAAAGAGTTAAATGCATTTCCGATTGTCATCAATAGCATGACACCAGCGATGGAATTAGCACTAGGAATTAACATAAAGCAACATGCAGTTAATAATAACGAAACTACAGCTAGGCCTGACCTGGCAATTCTTAAATTTCCTGTCTTCATTCTTAAATAATCCGAAAGTTTCCCACCTAATAGAACGGTAAAACATGCACCGATCCATGGAATCATCCCTAAATACCATAAAGATGATAATTGGAATCCGAATTCATCTTGTAAGTATTTTGGTGTCCATGTTAAAAGCAAAAAGTTAATATATTGGAATGCAAAGTATCCAATCGCATTAAAAACTAAAGTTGGATTTTTAAAAAAGTGATACCATCTAATATTGATTTTTTCTTCTGCTTCAACGAGTTGTTCATCTGGAAGTAAATCACTCTTTGAACGAATTTTTTCAAGTTCCTCTTTTGTTACTTTAGGATGTTCCTCAGGTAAGTTGGTGAACATCTTAGTCCAAATAACAACCCATATCAATCCTAAAGCTGCTAAGAAGAGAAACATTATTTTCCAGCTAGTGACTGATAAAAGAAATACTGCAACAGGAGCTGTAAGCATTGCACCGAGAGGCGTTCCTAGCAAACCTAAAGATACCGCAAAGCCTCTTTCTTTTGGTGTCGCCCAGTTTGCTACTGTTTTATTAATAGTTGAGAATGTTGGGCCTTCAAAAAATCCAAATAAAATCCGGATAAATGCAAAACCAAAAAGGGCTGAACCGCCAAATAAAGCGATGCCAATTTCGCCTGCAAAGGCAGTAGCCATAACAAAAATCGACCAACCGATTCCGATGATTATCCAGACAAATTTTGGTCCCTTTTTATCAGCTAATGCACCACCAAACAGTGCTCCAAATAAATATCCATATCCAAAGTAACCTAATACAGCACCCCAAGCGATTGTATTAAAACCAAATTCAGCAATAATTTGCTCAGACGCATATGAAATGGCTCCGCGGTCAATGTAGTTAATGATAACCATCAGAACCATCATGAACAAAATGTTATAACGATAACTATGTTTCATCCGTATAATCCTCCTCAAGTCGACTAGATTTTTTACCGTTCACTTAATCCTCAATAAAAGTCTTTTAATGATTCCTCCTCTCTAATAATTACTACTGCAAGTTTCGTGCCAAAATCCATTCAACTACAATTTTGCCTGGTAGTATTGATAATGTACAAAAATCACTATATGATAATTTTAAAAAACATGCTTTTTTGCACGATTATTATGCAAAAAAGCATGAAAGTTGTGAGGGGAATATAATTGGATATGGAAATGTCTATAGAATCAGCCATCAATTCGTTGCGAACGGGCTATATTATGACAGATAACAGAGGAAATATACAATATATGAATAATAAAGGAGCTGGGCTTCTTCAGGTTGATAAAAATAAAATCATAACAAAATCCATTTTTAGTTTAATTCCGGCCATGAATAAAAATATGCTTTCTGATAAGGCTCATTTTTTTAATGATGTTTATTATTCAGACCGTAAATTCTTCTTCAATTATTCGCCCATTTATTCAGAGAAAAAAAATGAACTGATAGGCGGCTCATTTTTATTTAACGAAGAACACTATTATGAAGTCTTTTTAAAAGAATTAGATGCTTACAAAAATTTAAATAGTGATTTAAAAGCGATATTTGATATATCGTATGATGTTATTTACGTATCGGATGAAAATGGAACCACACTGCGAGTTAGCTCTGCTTGTAAAAAGCTATGGGGGAAAGAGAAAGAGGAATTAATCGGAAAAAACGTATATGAACTTGAAAAGTCCGGAATTTTTAAACCTTCCGTTACAAGACTAGTACTGGAAAGAAAAGAAACCGTCTCTCTTATCCAAGAGACTCAGACAGGAAGACGGTTGATGGTTGTTGGCACTCCTATTAAAGATGAGAACGGGGAAATAACTAGAGTCGTTAACGCTTCTCGAGATATTACAGCTGTAAATCGTCTACAAACAGAATTAAATGAAACCAAACAGTTGATGGAAGGTTACAAAAAAGAACTTGAATATTTACGAAGTAAAACTAGTAAGAATAATGATATTGTATATCAAAGCATTGAAATGGAACGTGTTATTTCGCTTGCCCAAAAAGTAGCAAACGTGGATTCAACAGTATTAATTTTAGGTGAAACTGGTGTTGGTAAAGATGTAATTGCTAATTATATACATCGCTCCAGTGAGCGTACCGATAAACCTTTCATCGCGATAAATTGTGGTGCTATTCCAAAAGATCTGCTTGAATCAGAATTATTCGGGTATGAAAAAGGGGCTTTTACAGGCGCAGCTAAACAAAAACGAGGTTTATTAGAATTAGCGAATAATGGAACTCTATTTCTTGATGAAATTGGTGAGATGCCGCTGACTCTACAAATTAAATTATTACGTTTCCTTCAGGAGCAAAAATTTACTAGAATTGGCGGGATAGAACAAATTAACGTAAATATACGGATTATTACCGCTACAAATCGAGACTTATTTGAAGAAGTAAAAAAAGGCAAATTTCGTGAAGATCTTTATTATCGTTTAAACGTTATTCCAATTAAAATTCCTCCTTTACGAAATCGTAAGGATGATATTTTATCTCTTATTCACCATTTTCTTCATATATTTAACGAAAAATATGCGCGGTCTAAAACATTTTCGATTGGTGTAATCGAATTACTGCAACAATATGATTGGCCTGGTAATATAAGAGAGCTGCAAAACATTATTGAAAGACTAGTCGTTTTAGCTGAAAACGACGTGATAGACAAAGCAGATTTAGATGCGTTTTTAATTCCAGCGGGGCACAGACACTCGGAGAATGTTGTTGTTAATAATATTATTCCTTTAAAAAAATGTATAAAAGCCGCTGAAGAACAGCTGCTCAAATTAGCAAAACAGAGATATAAAACAGCTACTAAAATTGCCGAAGTGCTCGAAGTGAATCAATCAACGATTAGTAGAAAATTAAAAAGCTTAGATAAGTGAGTAAAGTGTGCCCTTTGTAAAGGACATTTTGAAAAAAAACTAGGTAACTTGTTGGAGCTGCTGTCTGTATTTTGCAAGCGGTAGCTTTTTCAAATTCCATTACCCTCGATAGTGATTGTAATAAATCATGTAACGCTTTATTTCCTGTTTCACTTCTTCTAGTGTCTGGCATTCTTTCACGTTCGTCTCATCTTTAAAATGCCCAAAGAAAGATTCTTGTGGGGCGTTATCCCAACAGTTTCCTCGACGCGACATTGATTGCCCTAATCCCATTTTTCTCACAAGTTTTTGGAATTGTGGATTCGTATAATGGAATCCCTGATCTGAATGTATAAAGGCATCTTCTGTTAAATGATGGTGTTTCTTCAATTGATGAAGCGTATTTAAGGCAATGTCGATACTTAATGACGACGACACTTCATACGCTAAAATTTCATTCGTTTCAGCATCTTTAATCGTTGATAAATAAGCGCGTTTACTGCCTCCGTACGTTAAATATGGGATATCCGTTAATAACACTTTTCCTGCGACACCTTGTTTAAAGTTACGTTACAATTTATTTGGACACGTACGATGTTCTTTTGTCACTTTTGCCATACGTCGAGTTGGATTTGCTTTTCGAATTGGGCAAATGATTTTTTTCATGACCATACCTGTCAAAGGCTCTTCTTTTTTATATACTGTAAAAACTTTATTTTTGCCTTCTTCTTTTGCTTCGCTTAATGCATACGCTATTTCCTCAAGCTCAAATTCAGCATCACGTTCTAAATACATTTTTGCTGCAGTAGTCAGTTTCATCTCTCCTTATCAAAATAAGAGCATTCGTTTGACAATATAATAGAACAAATATTCCTATTTTGGCAAGAGAATAATTAAAATATTTTTAGTGTATTTCTAAAATAGTTTGCCTTATGATTAAATCTTCATCAAATATAGCTGTTGTTATTTTTAATTTGCCCTATTGTATGATATAATTCCTTTACTGACTAACCTAAGTAAGTCGATAACCAACCACTATTGAGCTGTAGCGATGCCGTATGCTACAGCTTTTTTGTAATAAAATGTGGACAAATACTATTTATTTGTACGTCTCTTTGCAAATATGGAAATATTCCATCTTTATCCCAACCAATTAATTTCAACTTCAAATCTGTTGAGTTTGGCATAACTTCTATATCCAAGTTACAACCACATTTATGGCACCATATAGGGTCAGCACCTATTATCCTTCAACTTTTAACTCATACATTTCTTTTGGCTTACAAAAATAAGGCTGTAATTTACTTAAACATTTTTTAATAATTCTTTAATGATAAGTGTTTCTTCCCTGCTTTTAGCTATATCTAACGCAATTTTCCCAAAAACATTCTTAATTTCTGGGTTTGCTCCTCTTTTTAGAAGTAATTGAATAATATCGATGCGTTCCTCACCTTCTGAAACTTGTGTAAGTAAAGGAGTATCTCCATCATTTGCAGTGATATCTATAAATGCCCCATGATCTAATAGACATTCAGCTACTTCTGGGTAAAGTACTATATGTAGTGGAGAAATCCCCTCATCATTTCTCGAATTTACATCGACACCTAAGGCAAGTAAATATTTAACAAGGTCTAGATTTTCGGTACTTACAGCAGCATGTAATAAAGTAAAACCATATTCATCTTTACTTAAAGCTAAGCTTGGATTTTCGTTTAAAATATCTTTTACTTCTTCAAACTGGTCTGTCTCTACTAAATCATATAAGTCAAGAAAATCATTCATACATTCTTCTCCTTCATTTCAATTTTTTCGGATCATCACCATAACGTGTGGTTGATTTCCGTTCCGACTGGCGCTTTCTTAGAGTCGCCCAGCCTTCACTCCAATCAACTTATATATATGGCATACGTTTTAACAATTGCCATCCACAACTTTTGGTGATGAGCCATTTTTTCTCTATTATTATAATGTTTTGATTAATATTTTCCTAATCAAAACAATGTCAACTTCCTATCCCTTACATTGATAAAGTTTTTTGTCTCACATCTTCATTTCCATCCATTGAAGCTTTTTCTTAACTCTCATTGGAATGAAAGATATTAAAAATCTTACTACTTTGATTCTAAGCTTTATGACAATGGCTCTCTTATTGCTTCTAGCTGCCATCATTTCTTTCATTTTATTTATTGGTAATTTGTTTAGTTAGTAGTGCTACGTGGAAACACCAAGGGCATCTTCGTTATTATTTACATTTATAAACCAAGCCTCTTGACGAACATTTGTTCCGATATTAAAATAATAAAAAAAGGAGGCTATTTTATGCAAAAAACGAACACCATTGAATTAGTACATTTCTCAGAAGAGTTTGTGGATATTTTGAATGACTTTGAGCTTCCGGAAGAACAAAGTCGATTTACTGCCCTTCCTAAAGAGATTTCTATAGAAATGGTTGGACAATATCCAATCGTTATTTTGAGTGATAATGTGCCTGTTGGATTTTTTGTCCTGCACGCAACTGAAAGAGTTAAAGAGTAC
This sequence comes from Lysinibacillus sp. FJAT-14222, assembly GCF_001278875.1. Lineage (NCBI taxonomy): Bacteria > Bacillati > Bacillota > Bacilli > Caryophanales > Bacillaceae > Lysinibacillus > Lysinibacillus sp. FJAT-14222. The sequence continues at coordinate 18,395 of NZ_LIYL01000065.1, forward strand.
TCTAATAATCCAAACGCTATGCTACTTACTGCACTATCTATTGATCATAAACAACAAGGAAATGGGTATGCCAAAAAAGGGATGTTGGTACTGCCTGAATTTATTAAGAAAAAATTTAAAGGTTGTAACGAAGTTGTTTTAGTCGTTAATCATAAAAATATTCCCGCTCAAAATTTGTATTTAAAAGTTGGCTTTGTCGATAATGGGGAAAGAAGAATGGGACGTATTGGCGAGCAAATTATTATGAACCTATACATCTAATAATTGTAGAAATGGATCTTCAAAAATCACTCATCATGACTTTTACATGAGTTAAAGTAATATCATTAATACACCAGTAATGAGGTATTTTTAAGCTGAACTAATTCAAACAATTTAGTTCAGCTTTTATTTGAATAAAAATGAAAATTGACATATTTAAGAAGTATCCGTACTCTACAAGTAGATGTCTATAATTTTTATTCAAACTAACGGAGCAACCTAGTTGAAGAAAGAAACTTAACATTTAAAGACAGACAGGAGTTAGATACGATGATAAAAGGTTTCGGAGGAATATTTTGGAGAACTAAGAATCTTGATGTTATAAAAAAATGGTAGAATTGGAATGGGACTGTGAATGTTAATAACACCTTTTTCATAAAGCATCTCCTAATCTAAAGTCTTTTAAAACTTATAGATTGAATATTCGACAAATATTCCCAAACATCTTCATACTCCTCTTACAGAACAAATTTCTTTAATCGAAGTGATGTGTTAGTTTCCGTCATTGTATGAATAAGAACTTTGAACAAGAAACGCTCTAATAAATACCTCATCTGTTTTAAATTGAATGCTATCGAGAAACGCAAACTAAGCAAAATAATTTTGGGTGTCCTAATTAATAGATTGAATATTCCGCTCCGTTGCCTATATTTGAGTCCCCTTATTTAGTTAACATAATGTTTTTATTTTATACCAATTATTTTTTCCTCAAGTTCACATGGTAGCTCTGTGTAAACCTTAAACCTCTTGCTTCCACTCCTTAAGAAGCTTAAGGCGCTCCGGTAATTTCGCTGTCCCCCAGCTCCTCTCGCTTCAATCAAGTAAAAATACAAAAACAGGAGAAGAAAACAATTTGTTTTCTTTTCCTGTTTCATTTTAAGAGTTATGGTTTACCTCGATGCAGGTAATGTTGTGTGGCATTTCCTGCATTAAATTGCTCAGTAATATATTGAACAGCGTCTTGTAGAGCTAATTTACTGTTACACGTGAAAACATCTATTGCCGCATAACCGTACTCTGGCCACGTATGAATCGTTAAATGTGATTCTTGAATAATGACTACACCGCTAACCCCGTAAGGTGAAAAATGATGGAAATGTTCGGTCACAATTGTTGCCTTTGCTATATGGGCAGCTTGACACATAATCTTTTTAATTTGTTGTACGTCATTGAGCAATGCATCATTGCAATCGTGCAACTCTAATAAAATATGATGCCCTAATGCATGCTGGGATTGTGATTTTTCTACTGTTCTCTTAATTTGTGAAAACCTGTTATTTTTGCAATTCGGGCAACCACTGGCTTGAAGCTGAGCAATCGTGCTGTATGGATAGCCAGCTCCGACTGTAAGTGCGTGCTGACAATGGATACACTGATATACGACGGATTTCCGCTCAATTTCTCCTGTGTAAATTGGTCGCGTAAATTTACGCTGATTAGGAATGTAGGAAGTCATTTGTTCTGTTGCTTGTAATACGAACAATTGGCTTGTAGCGCCTAAAATCTGCGCACCTTCATAAGTGTTTATCTCGTATTGAATACTGTCAATCACGAAGCCCATAGCATGTAAGCTTTGCTGTAGTTGCCACTGCTTTTGATAGCTACGTTTAGCGTAGGAAAAAAACACATGTCGCATTGCTTCTGGCTTTAATGCGTTAATCGCACGTGATAAAAAAAGCTGTGCGCCAATCAAGGTATACGGTGTATCTGTATATACGCAATCAAACTGGTCAGCGTATGTTTTAGGCAAAGGCTCCTGAACGTTATAATAATCTGTTTTAATCGGAAGCTCATAGTCTTTAGCTATTTTGCTAATCGTACATAAAATTCGTCTATCAATATCTAACACAACAATTTTAGTTGTAGAATTTGGAGCGATTTTCTTTAGTAAAAACGCTAATGCAATACTGATGAAATCATCATCGCCTAAACACAAAATGCGCTTATTGAGTAGCATCGTATAGTCTAGTGCGAGCAATGCACGTTTTAAGGCTGTCTCAACCGTACATTTTGCTTGATCAATTGCCACGTCAGCTTTGGGTCTAGCATCATAAATAGTGCTTAATTCGCTTATATTTTGTGTAATCCATTCCGTACGAAATGCATCATCTGTCGTTAATTGAAGGTAGAGTTTAGCATCAGCACCTGAGAGTTGAAAATATTGCGAAATAGCGAGCTGGCCTTTTTTCGTTAAGCTATGTTTACCCCAACCTTGTTTGGCAAATTCTTGCTTCATTGCTGAAACGATAGGTATTGGTAAGTCTGTCGTATGAGCTAAAGATTTAGTTGTGCAATTTTTATGGAAATATAAATCAAGTAGAGCTTTTTCTAATGTGTGATAATGTTCTTCAAGCTGCATATCAGCTGTAATTTGTTGTAATTGTTTTTGCATTGTAGATTCGTCCTCTCAATTTTAATAAGTAAAAAATTAAAATTGTCTAAATCAACGAATAGAAAAAGCGCGACTAAAACTAGTCGCGCTAAATGTTCATACGAAGCTAACTAATTCTAATCTTGCTTTTTTGCACAACAAATAACACCTCTATATAAGTGGTTTGTTCGACAAAATTAAGCTATAACGTTGATTCAGATTAGAATTCTACAATTAACAAAAAGTTCACCCTTTAATAAAATAGTATATTTATTATATAATAGATATGGAAATTTCACAAGTTTTAGTAAATCATCGCTTTTATAGTTTAATATTCCCTAAAAATGATAGAATTTGTATTATAGTATGCTATGATTTACCGTAACCAATCTAAATGAGGGTTTCATTAAATGGATTTGTATGGAGGAAACACTAAAAGTTAGAAAGGAGTTAATAAGATGAGAGATATTAGAGTTTATCATGTAGATGCATTTACAACTGAAAAATTTGGCGGTAATACAGCTGGCGTTGTGCCAGATGCTGAAAAATTATCCGAAGATGAGATGCAAAATATCGCAAAAGAATTAAATTTACCGGAATCCGTATTTTTACTACCTTCAGATAATAAAGATATAGACTATAAAGTAAAATATTTTACTCCCAGTGAAGAAATCAACTTTTGCGGACATGCAACTGTTGGATTAACATGGCTTTTGGCGACTGAGTTTGGTCTTGCTGAGAAAAAAGAAGGTATAGTGCTAGAAACGAATATTGGTAGAGTACCGGTTGTATGGCATAAGGAAAACGGAAAAGTTATCAATGTGGAAATGACGCAAGTAACGCCAAAAACACAAGATATCCATATTGATGTGGAAGAGCTTAGTCGACTGATCGGCGTCCATTCCGAAAGCATTGATTTAACGTATCCAATCAAACTAGCGAATACTGGTGTCTGGCATTTACTCGTTCCAATAAAAGATCAAATCGATATCGACAATGCAGTGCCAGATTTAGCAGCGTTAGCGAAACATAATAAAGAACATAATATTAGCACGACACATCTTTATACTTTTACTAACTTGAAAGAATATGAATTATATACAAGAGATTTTGCACCAGGGATTGGTATACCTGAAGATCCTGTAACTGGTGCAGCAAATGGTGCGTTAGCCGGCTTCCTCTATTTAGAAGGTGTTATTTCTCAAGGTGAAATAACATATCTTAAAATTGCTCAAGGTGATGCGATAGGAAGACCTGGAACTCTTTATGTGACTGTTATTCCGAATGAATTAAAACCAGTCATCAAAGTTGCAGGAGCAGCTACCATCACAATTCGAGGTATCTTAACTATCTAAACATAGCAGCTTGAATTTGAGACTTTTTTATAGCTATGATTTTCAAAAATCACTCGTTATGTTATGAGGGCACTGAAAAACTAAAGAAATTCATTTTTTTATATTATAAATCTGTCTTTTGTTGGATTTAGAAACTCAAAAAGTCGATTTGCATCACATTTTTTGTGGCAAATCGACTTTTTCAGTGCCTTCTTATGTTATGGGTGATTTTTTCTGTTCGCTCCTTACTGATGGCATCAGGATATAAGGGATTTGAGCCTAGACATAGGATTGTCATTGCGAATAGACGGTTTTGACAAGGGTTTACATCATTCCGTCCGTAAGGTGAAAAGGTGTAATATCTTTAACGATGTGTTCCAAATGTGCAGATATCAAGGTTTGTAAAAATCAGAGGTATAACATCTTTAATTGGATATTATTATTTCCCACTTAAATACATGCGTTAGTAAAATTTTGGCATTTAGTTATATTTCGGCTGACTAAACGTCTCGAAATCCAAATTATTATATTTTATTAATTTCTAAAATCATTGCTGAATGATTTGAAAATCGTACGACGGAAAGCTTGTCATATCAAAATAATGTTTGGTTTCCAGTTTTTATAAAAATTTTGACGATAGTTTTTCCCGTCTCTTTTAAAAATTGATGGTTTTTCTCCTCAATATGATAAGAGTTAGGCATTTATTAGCAAAAGTAGCCATTGCCCTTTTAAATGTTTATCTGTTACCCAAACCTTTATTTAGAAAAATTCGGATGTCGGATTATAAAACCGTAAATCTATATAATTGTAAAAAACACTTGCACCACTTCCAAATGGAGGCGTTCGCCCCAAATCAGGAAATGGGTCGAAACTATGATGATGTCTTGATGTCTTTCCGTAACAATAAGAGGTGTGTGTAGCGCCATCCAATACAGTAGATTAGCGAGCTGACAAATTCCACCGCCAATGCCCGTCTTTACTTCTCCCATTGCGAGCTGCATGCCTTCAATATAGCCTTTTGCCCTCAGTCGTTTTTCCTACTAGTTGCCAAAAAGAAAAAGTTTCACCATGCTTAATGATTACGTCATCGATTTCACTCGTAGCAATTTTTAAATTGATTATTTTATTTTCTTGTAATTTAGGATCACTGTTCCCTAATTTTCTTTTCAGCAATGATTGATGTTTTTTACAAGTATAAGGAAATGTAGTTGATAACTCTTTATGCGTGGCAAACCGTTTTCTTTCTTTTAAATTTGCTAAAAACCGAAAAAGTCTTTTTTGTTCGATTCGTGTGTGATAGAAGAGTGGATGAAGTTCAGTTAGTCTCAATACTATTTTCCTCCCTGTTTTTAAACTAGAAAATAATAAACTTTCTATTTATTAATATGCTTTTTTAGTTGAACTCGTTCCACATGGATTTTTAATACATTCCATCGTACTTCTTCTTTCTGGTTGAACTTTTTTTATTTAGATTTAATCTATCAGTAGCCAGGGTAGAACGTACGAGGGCGTGGGACATTGATCCCGTCAAGTAAACTGTTCACCCCCTACTTGTAGAAATATGTTTGAGGCTGGTTGGGACTTAGATCTCGTATAACAAGCGAAGCTGTAATACTACGGTACCATCTCAACGAAAAACTCTTAAAAATTGTACAATAGTTGAGTTCATTGAATTAAGGACCTTATTAAATTAAAGCGCATCAAAATTCACTTCCACACCTAAACCTGGTTTATCAACAATTGTTATAAGACCACCATCTTGAACAAAACCTCCCGTGATATGAGGAGATTCTGCAATTAGATAATGACTATCCAAATCAGATGCCCGTATATTAGATTTGGCACCGACAAGTGCAGCACCAGCGGCAATACCTAATCGGGATTCGCTCATGCAACCAACCATGCATGGAATTCCTGCAACTTCGGAAATAGCATTAATTTTTATTCCTTGATAAATACCACCACATTTCATGAGTTTAATATTTATCATATCCGCTGCTTCAGTCTGTATTGCCCGTAATGCATCTTGAGGTGAGTGGACAGATTCGTCTAACATAAGATGCTGGGAAATACTCTCTCTAATTTGACAGCAAGCTGCTAGATTCCAATAGGGCACCGGTTGTTCTACTTCTAATACATTATACTTTTCCAAAGCTTTCATAGTTCTGATAGTCTCTTTTGCATCCCAACCTTGATTGGCATCCAATCTCAACTCTATATCTGGTCCCACAGCTTCACGAATCAACTTAATGGCATGAATATCTTCGATAGAATTAATTCCGGTTTTTACCTTTAGAATACGAAAACCCATCTCCGTATATTCTACTGCTTTTTTAGCCATATTCTCGGGAGTGTCAATACCCAGTGTCATATCAGTTTCTATTTGGTTACTGTTCCCCCCCAATAATTTGTAAAGGGGTTGACCTGAGCTTTTTCCGATAATATCATACAATGCCATATCAATGCCCGCTTTGGCCGCATTTTGACCTACCACTACCTGATTCATTAGATTATGGATATTTTCTAAATAGAAAGGGTCTTTTCCTATGAGCAAAGTAGCGATTTTCTGAATAAAGTGTTGCGTTTCTTGTGCGTCACTTCCCGTCACAGGCAGAAATGGAGCTGCTTCGCCGTACCCAATGATACCTTCATCTGTAGTTATCTTAATAATTACATTCTGAGGGATTACTCTTTCTATGAGAGCTACTTTAAAATTCACAATACTTTCAGGTTCATAAATCTTACTTTGAATATTGGTTATTTGCATACTTACTCTCCTTTACTTCAAATACTATAAAGATTCCTTGACCCTCTTCAAACCTAGGGATTCATACCTCTCTGTAAGATCATTTTGAATTTGATCCCGAATATGGTCTATACGATAAAAACTTATAGCTATAAGAGCGAGCGTTTCACATACAAGAGGGACAAAAATATAAGACAATGAAATAGCATTGATGGCTGAATCTGGTTGAACTACGAGTGTTGCGTCATATCCGAATTTAGATAAAATGGCAAGCTGGACAGAAACAGCTAGCCCCATCCCCATCTTTGAGCCCAAACTAATTGCTGAGTAAAGAATCCCAGGAGTTGATGCATGGTGTTTCCATTCCCCATAATCTACTATATCCGGCATTAATGCAGTCAATAAGGGAATGGCTATTCCCAAGCCAAAGCCAGTCATGCCTAAACCAATAAATATAAAGATTGAACTCCCCAATAACATGATAAGCTTTCCACAAATACTTATTCCGACCCCTACCATAATTGCCTGCTTCTTTCCAATTTTACCCCCAATTATAGGTGAAATAGCACTACCTGGAACCATGAAAGCAAAGATAACAACGAGAGCAAGCCCTGCGAAAGTTTGATTTGGAATAACATGAGTAAAATAGTAAATAGCCATAGCAGAACTAAATGTATATGAAAACATAATTGACAATGTAATGATTAGCCCTAAAAGCCAAGGGAAATTTTTTAGATATCTCAATTGTCCAAGAAGTGGAATCTTTTCTTTTTTTGGTAATATAGCAATATATCTATCCCTTGTTCCAAAATAAGCCCAAATTGCGCTGGCTGCACCCAATGCCCCTACTATTATTCCAACAGAAAAGAATCCTTTATTAATATCTCCACCTCCAAACCCTTTTAGGAGTGGAATGACAACCAATCCTGCTATCACAGAAACAATAGAAGCGGTAATAAAACGCATACTACTAAGTTTTGAGATTACTTTACTGTCTTTTGTGATTAAGCTAATTTGCGTTGCATAGGGTAGCTGCAAAAATGAAAGCATAAATAACGCTCCTATATACGTAACAGCTGCATATATGACTTTGCCTGTTTCGCCAAAGGGAGGATTTAAAAAAAGCAATGCACTAAAAATAAAAAATGGGATGGCAAACCACTTAAAAAACGGTCTAGCTTGCCCATCTGGTCTTCTTATCCGATCTAATGTGGCTCCTATACCTATATCTTGAATTCCATCAAGTATCCTCGCAACAAGCATGATTCCCACAAGTGATGATGCAGGAATCAGCATGACATCTGTAAAGAAATAGGACATATATCCATTCATTAAAAATGGTAGGAGACCTGTACCCATTCCTATCGCACAACTTGCCCACATCTCCGAAGTACTCAGTTCTCCTATGTACTTTTTGGTTTTCGCCATTATACCGTCCCCTTTCGAATAAATCTAACAGTCTGCTACGAAAATCAATCACCTACATACGTATTTATATACTCTTCTCTATTCTTATCTGGTACCAAACTTCCTCCAGTTGCCCACACGATATGAGTTGCGTTTCCTATTTTGTCCTCTAATTTACAATTCGCTAAATATTCCGACATTTCGTCGTAAAAAGATAATCTCATTACCCCTTCAAAAGCTGCACAGGCACTGGGCTCCAAAAAAATTTGTTCTTTATTTAAGAGGTGTCTCATATATTCAAAAAGCTTACAATCTTCAACTGTGAAAATCCCACTAAGAATTGGTTCCATAACTTTCCCAATAAATCCAGATGCTCTTCCGACTGCCAGCCCATCCGCAAGGGTTTGACCATCTAAACCAATATCATTAACGGATATTTCATCGTGTTTTCCACTTGCCATTCCGAGTAACATACAAGGTGCTTTTGTCGGTTCCACAAAAAAACAATGTACATTTTCTCCAAATATATCCTTAAGTCCAAAGGTAATGCCTCCAGGTGCACCACCAACTCCACATGGGATATAGACAAATAATGGGTGTTCCTCATTCACAATAAGACCCTGTTCTTTAAGTTGTAACTCCAATCGTTTTGCAGCTACTGCGTATCCCAAAAATAAGTCTATGGAATTTTCATCATCAATAAAATAACTCTTAGGATCTTTGTCTGACTGGACACGCCCATTTTTCACAGCCACACTGTAATCCGACTGATACTCCACAACGACAACACCATGTTTTCGTAACAAATCCTTTTTCCACTGTTCGGCATCTGAAGACATATGGATGATCACCTTATAGCCAATTGCTACACTAACCATACCTATGCTAAGTCCAAGATTTCCTGTAGAACCAACTTGAATTGTATATTGCTGAAAAAAGTGGCGACATTCCTTTGAAGCAAGTTTTGCATAATTATCTTCTTTTCTAAGAAGACCATGAAAGAGCGCCAAATCTTCTGTATGTTTCAATACCTCATAAATACCGCCCCTAGCCTTAACGGAACCTGCAATCGCCAATTCATTATCTTGTTTTAACAATAATGTCCCCGTGAGATTACAATGATCGCTTTCATTTATAAATTTTTGCATCATTGGAATAGCTGTTAAAGGAGATTCAATAATTCCTTGTGTTGCTTTTGTTTCTGGGAAGCAACATTCAATAAAAGGTGCAAATCGTTCCAGCCTTATCCTTGCATCATCAATATCTTTTGTAGATATTCCCATTTTCTCTAATGGTTTATTAGCGCTTTCCTTTTTAGGATTTATCCAAACCAATTCTTCCATATTTTCTAATCTTTTTATAATCGGTGATTTCCAATTATCTGTCTGCAAAATATCCCCCCTCTTAATTTGTCATGATATTTAACATGATTCTATATGCCATCTGCGTTTCTTCTATATCCACATACTCTGAAGTTGTGTGAACGTTGTGGATTCCAATTCCTAACCCACTACATATAAAGCCCCGCTCTCCAAAAATATTAGCGTCACTACTGCCTCCAGTCTTTATCTCTACTGGATCTAGCCCTTCGTCTTTAATTGCCTCCTTTGTTCTCTTATAAAGGTACTCATCTGTTTGAGCATGATAGGGTGGACAGAGAATAGTTATTTCCTTCGACACTCGTCCTTCAAACAGTTCCGCTGCTTCCTTTGCCGCTTTATGCATAACTGCTGCCTGATCATCTATTTTATCCTGATAATAGGACCTGATTTCTGCAGTTACGACTGCATAATCTGGCACTGTCGGAGCTTCTTTTCCTCCATGAATTGAAGATATATTCACAGTCGTATCTTCATCTACTAAGCCCGTTGGCATTGATGTAATAGCATGTGCGGCCATGCAAACTGCATTACGTCCAGCAGTAATATCTACACCAGAGTGAGCAGTCGTTCCCCAAAACTCATACTTGAGTAAGGTCTTTCCTTTACTGGCACTACATAGATATTTAGGGTGCCCAGCTCCATCTAACACAAACATATACTTCACTTTTATATCTGAGGTGTCATAGTGAGTAGCACCTTGCATGATTTCTTCACTTAAAGTAAACAAAAAATACATTTCTCTATGCGGGATATTATTCTCGCGTAGGTATTCATAGCCCTCTAATAACATAGCTATCCCTGCCTTATCATCCCCACCGAGGATCGTACTTCCGTCACTTATTATTCTTCCATTCTTTTTAATTGGTTTAATATTACGTCCAGGTTCTACTGTATCCATATGAACATTAAAGCAAATTGGCTCTAAGTCCAGGCTTCCTGGAATATGAACCAATACATTTCTACCATTACTCCCAAACTTTTTGCCTGTATCATCGGCAATGACTTTTTCTCCACGCTCCTTAAAAAAGGCGATTAGGTAATCAGACATTTCTTTTTCTTCCAATGAAGGGCTATCTATTTGTATAATTTCAATTAGACGATTTAAAAAGCGTTCCTCATTCATTTGTTTATCCATTATAAAACCTTCCTTCTAAATGTCGTTTCTTAATCTTCGGCATAAAACGGAATGGCTTCCTTCAGTGATTCTTCCAGTGGGATTAATAGTTTTGTAACTTTTCCAGTTTCATCACGTTTAAAGGTCACTGGAAAACAAATGCCATAGCTCTCCACTGCTAGATGAAATTTATCTTTACCAGTTGGAATAATAGGAAGGGTCAAGCCAATCATCTGCAAATAGATTTGTCCATCATTTTCCAAAACGATTGCCTTACCATAGGCCCTATTTGAGTATGTACCTATATATGAATCTCTATTTTCACATTTACTTTTCATATTATTGGCATTCTTCAAAGCATCCCGTGTTTCTTCTATTTTTTCAGCACTAAGTTTTGCCGATGCGTCTATATATCTATTCATCCAATCTAAAGGTTCAAAGCCCATAAGTTCATCTAGTATTGCATATCCAATGGAAGTTACCGCTGTTGTCTGATTCAGGTTACAGAGTATAGATATAGCTATGTCCTTTTCAGGAACAAAAATTTGTTGTGATTTGAAGCCATCCAATGTACCCCCATGATGAACGATTTTTTGCCCACGATAACTTTCAATAAACCATGCCAAGCCATAACTAGTAAATTGAATCTCAGGAAACATAATATTGAATATGTCACCATCACGAATAATTATCTGTGGAGAATGCATTTCTTGTAGCATTTCTTTTCCTAACACTTGCCCATTACCATTCAACTGAAATTTCAGCCACTTAAGCATGTCCACGGTAGAAGAATACATAGTTCCAGCGCCACCAGATGTTTTTGCATAGTTGTAAGGAATCCTATATATTTGTCCTCCACTATTTATATATGGCCTAGCCTTTCTGCTATCGTCATCTCTAATCAAATCTCCATAGATATAAGTGCTATTCATACCCAATGGCAATAAAATATTTTCCTTAACGAAATCTCCCCATGGTATACCACCTACCTTTTCCACTAACAAGGTAGCAACCATAAACATATGATTTTGATAATGAAATCTGTACCTTAATGGCCAAGCCGGCGGAAGAAAAGCAAGAGTTTCAACCTGCTCCTTTGTGGTTCTTTCTGGTGTATTTAGCCAACTAGTATCATGTCGTGGCAAACCGCTTCTATGTGAAAGAGCATCTCTTATCGTCAAATGTTCTGTACTGTACTCATCGTACATCTCAAAATTAGGCAAATAAGTTTTGACTGGCATATCCAAGTCTATTTTTCCTTTCTCCGACAGGATACACAAAGACAATGCTATAAATGCTTTCGTAGATGAGCCAATGCAATAAACTGTATTAACGGTAGCTTTATTTTCCTCTTCCAAATCAGCAGCACCTATGGAATAGTGAAATTCGTCACTACCTTTAGATACTGAAACCGTAAGGGACGGTAGTCCATACTGCTCTTTTGTATCGTGAACTAATTTTTCTAAACGCGTTTGCAGCACTTTATCCATATAATATTCATTCCTTCCTAGCAATTTTTCTCTCTAAACTTAAGTATTGCTACAGATTCATCTGGCATTTCCAAGTACAGATCTTCTTTCAATAAATACTTTCTAAAGAAATTTGCATGGTATTGGGCCAAAATAGCAGCAAGCTTATTCCCTTCCATTGACCCCAGGGGGATTCCCATCATTTCAGCAATGTCTGGAAAAAATACTAGATCTGTAAAGCCCATATGTTCTACGTCTTTTAACACCAATTGATAGGTATTCTCTGTATTACTTAGATAAATTCCTGAAAGCAGCTTACTTGTAATTTCAGTTCCAATACATAGAAAAGGCTTTCTAATATCTTGACCATAATCTTCTTCTAGGTTTGCCCCATCCACATCAATTCCGCATACGAAACGACTGTCCTCCCTGCATACAGAAATGGCTGCACCGCCACCAAAGGAATGCCCAGTAATACCGAAACCAGGAATTAAGTCTAAATGTCCTGCCAGTAAATAGTTGCTCTTATTTACTTCTTCCATGTAATCCGCAGCAGTTCGAATCCTTTTAGCCCAAATTTCCATTCTCTTATTCTTCGCATGACTATCACAAAACTGACGACCTGCCTCAATAAAAGTCCCATAATTCTCTTCTGTAAAATCTTTTGCAGCTACTTCCATCATAATCTTTTGTAATATTTCCTCTTTTTCCGGAACATTCATTTCATCACTATGTGTTTCATCCATTGGAATAATCGTTCCATCTTTTAAACGGACTGCTGTAGCTTCTCCTGTATGTCCAATAGCTATCACCACAAATCCCATACTAGCTAAATCTCCACATAGGACACTATTGGACATTTCATAACTCCCATATCCATGACTATAAAATATAACCGGATACTTTTCTTTGTGTTGGGAAATTGGGGCTTCGCTAAAAAAATTGGTTTTCGCCTCGCTTAGCGGATGACCAAAAAGTGCTTCTGCGAAAGAGTATTTAGCATTCTTTCCATCGCTTTCATCTGCCGGATAAAAAAATGTTAAAGGAATCGTTTCTCCCTCACAATTAAACTGACTACGCAAAATACCTACAGTTAACTCCCCATAAGGATTTGGAAAATAAAACATCTATATCAATCCTTTCTATTATTTTTTCAGTATTCCATCCATTAATCCGACTAATTTCAATACTGTAGCCTCTTGATCTTTCTTATCTGAAATCTCGTACTTATCAAAATAATGTAAAACGAAAGTTGATAACATCGCCAACATATAAGAGGACAACTGAAAGTCGATATCTTCTCTATAAACACCTTCCTCAATTTTTTTCTTGATACCTACATTAATATGGGGAATCATCATCTCTAAAAGATACTCATCAAACAGCCTGGCAAAGAAACCAACCCCACAATTAAGTATTTTTTCATAGGAAATTTCATTAATTGAGCCGCCATCTTCAGAAGGGATAGAAAATCCTTCTTTCTCATATGTAAAGAGAACAATATTGTCCGCGCCTAGCGAATCAAATTTTCTCTGAAAAGCAATGCTAGCTAAATATACACACAGGTCCTCCTTGCTTTCAAAATACTCATAAAAAGTACCTGTAGGCAAACCCATCCCCTCACTTAAATCGGATACCTTAAGTGAATGGTAGTCTTTACTAATAAAAACCTTTGTTGCCTGTTCGATTAGTGCTTTACTATAATGTTTATTCAATCTAAAAAAACTAGGTTTTGGCATATACAGTCTCCTTTTATAATGAACTTAAATTTTTGATTGTTAAATTTCCGATTAATATCGGAATCCGAGTTTCCTCAGTAAAATTGTATATTCTATTCATTTAAGAGTCAATAAAAAAATCCGAATTGTTTGATATTACAGAAAACTATAAATGGCTATGGTGTCTCCCCCCATGTCACAACGTCTAAGAGATACTTTTTATCAAAAAAAAATCACCACTTAACATTTGGTATACCTGAAGAACTAACGGGGCAGCATTCCTGTTTGAAAGATGTTCTGGCTCTTGAAAGAAAAAGAGTCCTCTAGTATGATGCTGAATGTCAACGACCATTGACCCAACATCTACAAGGAGGACTCCTAAATGCATTCTAAAATGAATTACAAAATTAATTAAGTGACTGATAATACACTCGTCGTAGGTATAGACATCACAAAGCGCGTTCATTACGCTTGCTTTGTCGATGAACGAGGACGCGTGATGGAAAAAGCTTTTGCTGTACATCAATCAATAGAAGGTTTTGAAAGTTTGTATGAAAAGATTCGACTAACGATAAAGGAACTCAGAAAACAGTTTTTCTATCCCTCATATTCTTTGGGTAAATAATAAATTTGTCTGTTGCAAAGTAGCCTCTTGATGCACCATTTAAAATGGATTCTTTCATAAATGTTTCGTCTAAATAGTTCAACGGCTTACTGGAAATAGCAAATGCTGAACTGACAGCCATTCCACCTGTTGTAAGTAAAATTAATAGTGCCATCACAACGATTCCTGATTTCTTCTTACTCATATCCTTAATGGAGAGTATTCTCTTTTTTAGAATTTGTGTACTCCCTAGAAAATTTGTAGAAAAAACACCTTCTCCTCTTTTTAACTTCTCAGCATGTAGTATCGTCTGACTATACGTTTTTCTAAGTTGGATGTCAGTATTTTTTACTACTTCTTCATCACAAGCGTGTTCACAAAGGTTGTCCAGTTCTTTAGCGAATAGATAGAACAATGGATTGAACCAATGAATACTACTAATCAGCAATACAAAAACTTTATACCATAAATCCTTTCGTTTTAAATGAACTAACTCATGCTTCAATATCATGTTTAGTTCTTCTTCTCGATAAACATTATTAGGTAGCCAGATAGTATTTTTAGTAAATCCCAATACCATGGGGGAATGGATAAAGCGACATTCTTTCAATGCGATTTCCTTAGTGATATTCATTTCACTTTTAACTTTTTCAAGCAAATGAAGAATTTTCGGTTCAGTTATCGTTTGCCCCCATCTTTTCACCATGTACATAAAACGATAATGTCTTACAAGATGAACTGCCAAAAATACAACGATTCCTAAAATCCAAATTATCATCACCATCTGCCAAACAGAAAGTGCTGTCACTGTATCTACAGATGAGGACACAAGCGTTATCTGACTACTGTTAACTGGAATAGGTTCTTTAGATGGTACTTGCACCGATTCTGATAGATTGACAACTGGGGTCGATATATTGATTGTAAATGGTAAAATAAAACCTGCAAGGATCGCGAGCCAGCCATAATAAAGCCATTTAGCACTGTATCGTTTTAAAAGGAAAGGCGTTACAGCTATAAAGAGTAGTCCAATAAGGGACATAACTACTGATTTAAAGAATAAACCTACCATGATACTGTGCATATTAATCCCTCTTTTCTTCCACCCATTTAATTAATGAAGCTAAATCTTCATTAGAAATAGTATCGGATTTATAAAGTGTACCCACTAAATTCATAAAGGAGTTTTTATGATAGAGCTTCATAAAATGCTCTGTTTCAAAACTTAGATAGGCATCTTTTTCTACTGTAGGGTAATAAAATCTCTCCTTAGCTTTTTTCTCACTGCGAAGAAATCCACGTTCAGTTAATCTTTGCATAAGGGATACTACGGTTTGGATTTTCCAACCTTTCTCACTCCCTATTTCTCTCATTATTATACCTGTAGTAATTGGCGGATTACTTTCCCATACTATCTTCATAATCTCAAATTCTGCTTCAGGCAATTTTTTCATACATACTCACCTCTTTTTCATTTAAGTCAATTGTCTTAATTCGTATAATATATCTCCCTTGAATCGTTGTCAAATTTTGTTATAGATGGAGATATATTATTCAAATGCCAAAGGTAATCCCAACAGCCATTGCATTCTCTGTTCCAAGTTTCAGAAATTTTCTATGATGGAGGTTTTTAGAAAAACAACCGAAATACAAAGAATCAAGGGATAGGATAAATCAATTAATTGAGGAAGGTAGACTTGCTGAAGTTCTAAAGAAAGGTTGAAAAATAATCCTTATGCGTATAGAGAGAGAAATTACACATACATCCATGAGTTACTGTTATCACAATCAATTTGATTACGTTTGACCGCTTCAATGCAAATTGAAACGGTCATTTTTTTGTCCATTTACTAGCGGGTGAATTCCTGTTTATAAGGTTAGTGTAATAGAATAAATTAGAACAGCGCTCAACGTAATCGAATGACCAACTATTCATCTATTCATTACTCGCTACGTCTGAGTAAATTGTGTAGTTATCAATACTAATAGGGTATTCCACCATTTGTTGAGAACCCCCCATTTGTCATTTTGTCTGTTAGGAATTGGATCAATTCATTTTTTGTTGGATACAAAAAAGAGGCTGGACATAAGTATTTTTAAAAAGCAAAATTAAAAAATATCCACAAAAGAAAAGCGCTAGAAATCAACGTCTAAAATTGATTTCTAGTGCTTTTTAAAGTTCTGACCAATTTTGTCCCAGCCTCTTGGTGAGTAAATATAAAAAGGAAATTTATTGTTTTTTACTTGATTTCGTAAACAAAATATTAGCTTCTATTCACACATTCCTCCTGCGGTGAGTTTATGTGGCAACACATGGATGCTGGTGGGTTTAATTATATAGTCTCGGTTTCTATTTCATTGGAATCTAGCCTATTTTTAATACTAAACTATGCATAATTATTCTGAAATTAAACTGTAAGCAGAAACTTTCTTAATTTTTAAGGATACGAACATTGAGACAATGTAGGCTAAAATAAGAATGCCTACACATAGCATTAGAATAATCGGTAAATGAACGATAAAGTCTAAACGTTTCACCCCTGCACTTGAAAGTAATACAGAAAGCATAGGGTTTGTATAAAAATATCCTAGGACACCACCAATGGTCACTCCAGTAATAATCACGGGTACAAAGCTGATGGAAATTTGATGCATCAATTGAATTGTTGAGTAGCCTATTGCTTTCATTACACCAAACTCTTTCTTACGCTTAATAATCATCGTTTTGATGATTAGATACAAAATCATTACAACAACTAGAACGGTAATTGTCAGAACCATTATCATAACTGCAAATACTGCAGCTGTATACATACCTGTTTGGCTCTCTATATTTTTATCTATGTCTAACGCTTCTACTATATAATCTCCGTACTGTTCGTGAACATTTTCAATAAAGTTTTGGTTTGATATACCATCTAGATATACATAAAGGGTCGTGCCTTTATAATCTGAATGTAATCGCTGAATTCCATCCATCGTTAATGAGGCTATTTGTCCTAAATTGCCGATTGATTGGCTGAGGCCAGTTACTAGAAAACTAGCTGTTTTATCCCCATATTCTACTTCAACCGTATCGCCAATTCCTTTATTAATTTTATTTGATACAACCCAGGAGATGGATATTTCATTATCATATTTTGGCTGACGACCTTCGTAGACAATATTATTTTCTAACTGATTATAATTATCTGTAACATTCGTATTTACAGTTTGATTATCAATTTTTGTTGTAATAAAATCAAAAATATTTATCTTACTTACATGGTCCATTTGTTTAATGTGACTCAAAAGTTCTGTTGTATCTGCATCTTGCCTAACAGATATCATCACATTTGCTGGTTCTGCGCCAAATAAGTTAACGAATGCGGTTTTGTCTGAAGCAACGTTATAAAAAAGCACCACTGAAAAAGCTGATGCGAATGTTAATGCGATAATAATTAAAAGTATCATGATGTTTTGTTTTACATTTGACAGCATCGATTTAATAGCAAGTAAAAAATGAAGCCCACCTCTCGTATTCTCCAATGGAAAATAGTTTTTTCTAAAACTGTGCGTTTGAATACCTCCTCGAAGGGCCATAATAGGTTGAATTTTTCGAACGCGAAAAGCGGAAATTAATGCAACAATTACAACACAAAAAACAATAATAAATATATTTGTTACATTAATAATCATATTGAATCCCTGATACCATATTAATCCGGATAAAGATGAAATAATGCTTCCTATGATAGGCATAAGACAATATGACAATGCAACCCCAACAATACTTGCACTAAAAGCGATTAAAACAAACTGTAAAATAATTGACGATAGAATTTGTCTACTTGTATAACCAATTGCTTTAAGTACTCCTATATTCGTCATCCCGTCTTCAATGCTATTTGATACACGATACTTAATGACAATTAGTGAAACAAGCACGATAATGGCTGCAAAAGCTACTAATATCATAGCTATGATATTAATGGTTAACGTGCTTACACTTTTCACCATCTCAATATCTAACATCCCAATAGATGAAGTCGTTTCACCTACTGTTGATTGAGGAAACTCCTTACTAAAATCGTTTTGTAACTTTGTAGATTGTGTTTTGTCTTCCATCACTGCAGATATGGCCAATCCTTTGCCTAGTTCATCTGCTAACGTTTGATAAGCAATTTCTGGTAGCATAAATTTCATGAATCCAATGTTGGCCGTACCCATCATTGTTGTTTCAAAGAATCCAGCAATTCGATATTTATAGTCCTTGTTTTGATATGTGATGGTAAAATCTTCACCTAACTCATAACCACCATTTGTTTTAAAAGTGTAAGGAATAAAAATATCATTAGCACTTGAAGTGTTTAGTTTTTCAACCAACTTCAACGCCCCGATATGACGATAATCATCTGCATTAAAAATAGCGGTACGACTAGCTAATTCATTATCACCAAAATTAAATTTGGCAATGTCCATATTGATAATATCGTCTGTTTCTGACTCTATCACCCCAGGATATTTCGTTATAAATTCTCCATAACTTGAATTATAACTTGCATAATCCATCATAATTATTGCATGAGGATCTTTTAATTGTTCAACTTTACTATCAAAAAATGTATTGATTTGAGTAATGACCATTAGACCTATATTCAATAGTAGCGCAGCAACTAAAATAAATGTAAATAAGGAAGCTGTTGCCGATTTACTTCTTCTAATATTAGCGAGGGCTAGATTCATGATTTTCACCTTACCACCCCATTTCTGCAAGGAACACCCCTAGCTTTTCATGACGCTCGAAGCTCTCTTTTTCACTGAACTCACCTAACTGCAAATCACCGCAAATTACGCCATCTCGCAAATATAAAATTCGGTTTCCACGCAATGCTGTTTTCATATCATGAGTGACCATGACTATACTTTGCCCATTTCGATTTACATTTGTTAAAACATCTAACACATTATCACTAGATGCAGAGTTTAATGCACCAGTTGGTTCATCAGCAAAAAGTATTCTCGGATTGTTGATTAATGCTCGAACAATCCCAACTCGTTGAGCCTCACCACCAGAAAGCTGTGTCGGAAATTTAGACCATGCGTTTTCATTGATCCCTACTTGTATTAATAGTTCTTTCGCTTTTTTTACGAGTTCACGCTTATTCTTATTTACTAAAAGGCCACTTGCCAGTACATTATCGAGTACACTCATATTGTCCAGTAAATAAATTTGTTGGAATACAAAGCCACAATTGTTCCTTCTAAATATTGCTAGTTGATCGTTGTTTAATTTAGTTAAATTTTTACCAGCAAAATCGATTTCGCCTAATGTCGGTTTATCCATTCCACTCATTGCGTAAAGTAGAGTGGACTTCCCAGACCCTGAACTCCCCATTATGATTGTAAAATCCCCTTCTATTAAACTGATATCAAGATTTTTTAATACATGCTGTTGAATTCCACCGCTTGAAAAGGTTTTACACAGCTTCTCCGTTTTGATAATCGTCTTTGTCATATTTTTAGCACTCTCCCTTTATTAAGCTAGTGTTTGAATTTGCAAATCAAAGAAAAAAGACCGTAATGAAGATTACAGTCTTATCATACAAAATGAATCCTTATTAAATCTTTATGCAATTATTAACTAATCCTTAATTATCATGCAAGCTTGATTTTCAATACTACGGTAAAGCCATCATGCCCATTGTAACAGCTTATCTGGCCATACATATTTTCCATGAAATACTTCGATATATAAAGACCAAGGCCTGAACCATTCTTGCCTCCGATATTTGTTCCTCGATAATATTTATTGAACAGTAAGGGCAATTCATCTTCGCTAATTCCGGACCCTAAGTCCATGATGTGGAGTTCAAGATAACCCTGCTTGATTTGTGACTTAATAGTGACCTTAGTTCCTGCATATTTATATGAATTACTAATTATATTGTCTATTACCTGCTGCATACGTACAGCATCCGTTAAAATAATACATTGTGGAATTGAATCATAGACGATTTGATTGTCATAATTTACATTTTCAATCATATCAACAAGTACCTCGCTCGATTCTTCGGTTACTGTTATCTGTAACTGTTGCAGCTCTTCTAAAGTGGCATGAAACATATCTGTAACAAGTAAGTCAATTTGCTCTGCTTTCGAATAGATTGTATTCACTTGCTTAATGACCTTTTCATCCCTTACCTGCAGAAGCATCAATTCACTAACTGCCTTAATTGAAGCAACAGGCGTCTTAATATCATGACTTAATGTGGCCACAAGCTCTTTCTTACTACGGTTGGACTCATACTCTCTTTGCCGAGCAGCATAGAGCTCTTCACGTAATAAATCAAAACTTTCCGTGAATGCACCAAAATAATTGTTTTTATCCATATTTAAAGGAATATCTAGATTACCTCTAGCAACATCCGCCGCGAAATGTTGAAGCTGCATAAAAGGTTTCAATAACGTTCTGTAAATGTAGACATTGTAAATAATAATAACACTCATTAATAAACCAACTATTAAACTGAAAGATGTAACCAGTTCCTTTTTCATTTTTTGCACTATTTCTTTATCGTTATTACGGATAATAATTTTCCCTACAATCTCATTATTTTGCCTCACATCAATAATCGAATCTCTATTTTTGATGGCATCATATATATTAATAAACTGAATATCCGGTGTTTGATACATTACATTTTCTAAATTATCTATAATCATAAGTGGTTGTTGAAAGTCGCTGTTATTAAATGTTTCAGTATTAATTTGACCCCAATTTTGTTCGACGGTTTTAACTAATTCATTAATAGCTACCATATTCACTTCTGAACTATTTTTATTGTTAATCATCATTATTGGAAAAGTAATTCCTGCAACAAAAATAACCAAAAGCAAGGCAATTAGCAATTTTATTCTCATTGCTTAGTGTCCTCTAACACATATCCTGTTCCCCATATCGTTTTTATAAATTGCGGGTCCTTTGGATTCTCTTCAATTTTCTCACGTAAATGCCGAATATGTACATTCAGTGTCCCATCCCCTACAAAAGAATCTCCCCATACATTTTGAAACAATTCATCTTTAGTGATGATACGGTTTTTATTATTCGCCAAATAATACAGAAGTTTATATTCCATCGTTTTTAGCTGAATATCAATACCCTTTACTCGAACACGATGAAGTTTGGTATCAATTTGGATTTGACCAAACTCTAAAACCTCTTGTTGGTTAGAGCCATTGCCATATCTTTTGAGTACTGCTTTTACTTTTGCTAATAATACGCTTAGTGTATATGGTTTTTGAATGTAATCGTCCCCACCTATGTTAAGTGCGATTAGAACGTCATCATCGCTGGAACGAGCACTTATAAATAGAATCGGAATCTGCGTAGTTTTACGCAATTTTTTACATAAATCAAACCCCGATTCACTACCGAGATTGATGTCTAGAAGAATCAGTGATGGTTCATGTTCTTCCAAAAATAATTCGCACTCCCCTGCACTTGCCACAAAAGCCGTTTTGACTTCGAACATATTAAAATATTCACAAGTTGTTTCAGCTAAAGCGATCTCATCATCAACAATTAAACAATCTAATTTCATCGTCATTCTCCTAGTAAGAAACTTCCAGTATGCATAGCATAAGAACTATTTAAATCCTCTAAAGTTTTTAATAATTGATTTAATGCATTTTCTCTAGATGCTAACCCTCTAGCATCTTTATCTGTTTCCATGCCAAAATGAATATCGGAAATATGTAAAATATTCACTTGTTGTTTCATTACTTTTCTACAGCTCCTCAATTAAAATTACGTCCGATAGCAATAATTATATTATTTATTTTCTAACACAGAAGTATTTATTACCTTTTTTAACCATGCGTTATATTTTGTTATTATAACCCATGATTAACCTGACTATTATATACGTATAAGTAATTTTTTACTAGCTCCTAACAATCCATTTCGTTCTCTTTTGTGATGCCAGTTCAAAAAATTTTAATTCGTTACATTACCAAATAACTCCTCTAAATCAACCTGCTAGACGAACAAATAAGACACGTTGATTTTTTGCTTCGTATTTATCACAACGCTTTATTTAAAAAGAAAACTCCTGTTTCAGATCGTGTTGTTGCCTAACTTTGAAATGGTCTGTATCACAGAGCTGTTGTTCGATTACAGTTAACTATAATAGTGAAAATCTCTTATAAAACCAAAAGAGCTAATCTAAATATCTAAGATTAGGCGCTTTATATCAATGTTATTTAATCTTAATTTCTATTCCTGAGTGATCAGTAAAACCGTTTTCATCCAATATCATATTCAATTCAGGTAAATGGTTGACCGCTAATATTTCTATGTTGTTTGTTACAAAAGCATAATCTAATCTTCTTCCATCATTTTTATCCATCGAATTAAACCATGTATATTCATTTATATCTTTCCCATTAACTTCTCTCCAAGAATCAACAAAATTATTATTTAATATATTGTTTAATAGATTTGTATTTTCATTTAACCTACTTTTATTTAACAGTTCTATGGCTCTATCATCATTTGTAGCAGCGTTGAAATCTCCAATCAAAACAGTAGGTAGATCAAATTTTTCTTGAAATTTCTTCTGGAATTGAATTCTTTTTTCAGACTCTAATGGAACATGAACTCCTATCACATTAAACTTTTTGAACTGATGCAATTCAATATTTATTTCTATCCACTTAGCATATGCTTTTAAATTGCTTTTTTGAGAAATAAACTTCACTTTTAGTTCTATTTTATGTATAACAACTACAATTGATCCCCTTATATTTTCTTTTACAATTGCATAGCCTTTCTCATTAATAAAATTTAGAAATTCTATTTGTTTTGTTGAACTATCAAATTCTAATAATACGATTATTTCCGGATTTTTATTGGATAAAAAATTAATTAATTTGATAACCCTGTTCTTCCTATTTTCCTTTTCAACTTCACTGTTCCAATCAATCAGATTAGACTTTTTAGGATATAAACCTCCAAAATCATTCACATTTATAGCTAATATTCCCAAAGTATCCTTATTCATCAAACTCTCTTCCTTCCATGTAAATAAATTCAAAACATAACCTTACTTGTATATTAATTCTATAAAAAAAGATCAAATCCCTTTCGTAAGATTTGGTCTTTTACTCTCTATTAAACTAACTCCACCCAAGCAATCCCTTAACATTGCTGCGTATGTTGGACAAAATTGATGTATTAAAATAAAAAAACTACAAACGTTGGTATATCAACGTTTGTAGGCCTTTGAAAATTTCTTAACTTAACTAAAAACCAAATATCTCCGTGAGCAAAGCACATCCCATACCATCCGGATTGTTGTCGTCTTTCCAATAAATCATCACATTTTTAGGAGGGTTAGAAAGGTCTAACTTTCTAATTACTTTTTTATTGTTTTCATCTGGATAATAAAATAAATTTTTATATTCTTTATGTGCGCTATTCACACCGTAGTGCTTTCTATTTCGATCGTTTACAATGTACGAACGGTCAAAGTTTGCATTTTTTAATGTTTTGCCTGATGCTACTTTCACTATATCACTTACCCATTTTTTAAAATCTTCATGATTTATGTCTTTTTCAAACGGTGAGCTTTCATAAAAGTCTTTTATGTATTGAATGACTGGTTTCCCATAGTCTGATTTCTCGAATAAAAGATTTTTTTCTTCTTTATATGATTTAAAGCCTGAGTAAATGAAAGAGATAAATGACTTAATTGTATGCTTCGTGTAATCAAAAATCGGTTCAATCTTTCCTATGGCTTCTTCTTTAAGAATCTTACTGAGCAAATCAACTATAGTAATCTCCAAGTCATCTAGTTCTTCTCCACCCCAAGACAGATGATAACAAGGTACTGATAACCTTTCTACTTCTATAGTAGATAATAATTCATTAAATTCATTTAAAGCTCTCTTACTTCCAGTATGTGTTAAGAATATAAAGGAAACTAAAGGTTGTTCTTTCTCTAATGATGAAACTTTATAAAAATTAACTAATCCGATAATTTCCTCAAAAAGCTGATTATCACCTTTTTGGATAGCTCCATCGTTAATTTTATTTTCCACACAAAACGAAAATTTTGGAAGACTATCAGAAAATGTTTGGTCAAAAAGTTCAATTACAATATCTATATCCCTTGTTTTTTTAGCAATTTCACTCGCTGAGCATATGACCTTTACTTCAGCTTGAACTCTTACTTCATACTTCGAATTTCGAGATAAATCTCGAATCCGATTATTGTATATAAGCTCGTTATACTGCTCGTTATTTGCTAATACAACTGGTGTTAAAAAACTCTCAACAAACCTTGATCCTAAACCATGATTTTCATTAGGGTCTAACAAATAAGCAAGAAACGAAGTTACATTAGGCTCATTGATAGAACCATCATTAGAAGATAAAACCTTAAAAATATTCATCCTTAAACCCCTCTAATTATAAAATTATTTACTTTTTCAATTCGAAATTATATTTCTTGTTTATTTTAGTAGCAATTTTGTCTAAAAACTCACTTACTGTCATCTTCTCAACTTCACTTGTATACCATGCCAATTTAGCCCCTTTAGAAACACCATTATGATAAACCTCTAAAGGCATATATTTCTTCGTAGCATACGTATAATCAAATCTAATGAGTAGTACACTACCATCTTCACATTCTAATTTTACTTTATAATTTGGATTCTTGTATTCCGTTAGAAGCTTAACTCCTTTTATCTTCGCTAACATGTCAAAGGCCTCCAATATTTTCTAATATATTAATAGTTATGTATAGTTTTAATGATATCAGCGTTCAAGGAAATATCGACCTACTTATAACAAGGTCTTCAAGTAATTTTGGAGAACGTTGCGCAATTACGCTTTCTACTAATCTAAAGAAACTCAAATCCGAACAAATCCTCACTTTAATAGTACTGTGTTCAAACTAATTAAAGGTGTGATCAGAGTACCGGTATAATTCTTTGAGTTCTTATAAAATTGAATTACCAATATTTTGCGCATTACTTTTTAATTTTTGTAAATAATAATCTAATTGATTCTCTTTAAAATTCGTTTCTGCCATAAACACACTTAATACCGCTACTGTCGCATCATTTGACGCATTAATAATCGGAACCGATATACCAATAGCTCCTTGCACATGCTCACTATTCGTATAGCAGTAGCCTTTTTCACAAATTTCTTCTAACGATTTTTCAAGTGCTTCTATCGTTATAATGCTATTTTTCGTATGTGCATCCAGCTCTAGTTCTGCTAAAGTTTTTGCTCGCTCTTGTAGATTAAGTTGTTTTATAAAATACGCAAGATGGGTTTTTCCAGCTGTTCCCGTCGGTAGTTTATATACATAGCCTAGCTTTTCAGCCCATTTCAAAGTAATCGGGCTTTCTTCCTTCTCCACAAATGAATAAGTCATTTGGTCACTATACATCACACTTAAATACACTGATTCTTGAAATTCCTTAGCTAACTTTTGCATATAGGGCTTTGCAATTTTACGAAGATCTTGCTCTACCATATTATACAATTTAAGAATATTCGGTGGATTCAAAATATATTTTTTCGATTCTTCTCGTTTAATAAAACCTGTATTATTTAGCGCTTCAACTAATCTATAAGCCGAAGTCAAGCTAATGTTTAACCCTTTTGCCACATCCGACACAGCTAAAGATCGTTCACTCGCAAATAGCATCAGAGCACTCAACGCACGTTCAGCCACTAACGAGCTTTTACTTGTATTATTCATCCAA
The DNA here is from genome assembly GCF_001278875.1 of Lysinibacillus sp. FJAT-14222. Lineage (NCBI taxonomy): Bacteria > Bacillati > Bacillota > Bacilli > Caryophanales > Bacillaceae > Lysinibacillus > Lysinibacillus sp. FJAT-14222. The sequence continues at coordinate 44,570 of NZ_LIYL01000065.1, forward strand.
ACACCTTCTTTTAATATTCCATTGACCTATATGTAAATTACTTTTAAAGCATACTTGAAGACTATAGCATGGCTTATTATAGTAAAGATTATATGTAATCAATATCGTTTTTACATTAATTATGTTAGAAAAATCAATTTGGGAACATCCACATTTTGCTAATCCTTATATGTTACCATAAAAATAAAGAATCAAGCCACCGTTAAAATTGGCGAACTTGATTCTTTATTATAGACACTCCTATTTATTCAATTATAACCAAACTGATTGATTAAATTCCACTAAACCAATTTTGAACATTTTCATACATCATCGTATGAATTTGTTGATCTGTAACACCTTCTTCTCGCAACTGCGGAAGAATCTCATCAATTAGGAAACGAATAGACCAACCTGGAATAATTTCATCGATTGATTCTTGCGTATACCAATCAATATTACAGCAATAGTCTTGTGATAAGAATATGCGCTTCTCTAAGCCTTCTTTCAATAATTGCAATAACACTTCATTTCTTTTTGCAGCTGGAAGAGGTCCTTGTCCAAAACGGTCCATTCCTATATAAGCGCCTTTATCTAAAATCTTATGAATATAATTCAAGTCTGTGCTATCACCTGTGTGACCAATCATAACAGATTTTAAATTCACACCCTCTTCTTCAAATATAGCTAGTTGATTCAAGCCATTTTCCGTTTCAGGATGAGAATGTGTCATAATAGGCACACCAGTGCTTTTATGGGCACGTGCAACAGCACGAAATACTTTTTCAAGATCTGGTGTAAGACCAGGTGCATCTGCAGAACATTTAAGGAACCCCGCTTTAATATTTGTATTTTGAATGCCCTTTTCAATATCATGAATGAATGCTTCTGCCATATGATCTATTTCTCTATTTTGGAAATAGTAAGGAATATCTGTAAATGAATAAATACCTGTGGCTGTTACTATTTGCATATCTGTTTCATTTGAGACACGCTCTAAAAATCGCACATCTCTTCCCATTCCTACAACAGTTGGATCACAAATTGTTTTTACTCCTTGTGATTTTACAGCATTCGCACCTTCCACAGCCTTTTTATAAATTACATCTTCATCATATAAATGTGGGAATTGAAACGTCACTACTTCAGATCGTAATAATAAATGTTCATGTACAAGTGTACAACCCAAATCATTAATATTTAGCTTTCCTGTAACTGTATTTATAGATACCATATACCATTTACCCCTTTCATGATACGTAATCTACTTTCTATTTTTACATTGCTATCATAGATTTTAAGACTTTTTGTTTTCTAGCATCCTCAAAGGCTTGAGCGCCATTCAATAAAGGATACACGGCGACGATTGCTGCAAATTGCTCCTTATAAGAAACTAATAAATTAAATGCTTTTTCAAAGTCATTACTATAATAGCCATAGCTTGGTAATAGGTTGATTTCACCTCTCACCATCACATTTAACGGTAATGCAACGTCCTGTTCATATAAAGCAACTACAACAAATGAGCCACCTTTTTTAAGTCGTGATATTCCTTGTTGCGCAGCCAATGAGGAACCCGAACATTCAAAAACAATATCCGCGTCATTTCTTTTTTCTAAAGGATCCTCTACGATTTCAACTGCAATATCAAACTTTTCAATGGCACTTAAACGAACAGAGCGATCTCTTCTTAAGCCTAAAACAGTAACAAAAGCTCCTGCATTTTTAGCAGCTATCGCTACAAAGAAACCAATGATGCCACAACCCTGGACTAACACTTTTTTGCCTGTAATATCATTTGATACTTTTTCAACAGCGTGTAACGCAACGGAAAGAGGCTCGGCAAGTGCAGCAATTTTAAAGGGCAAATTTTCAGGTATGAGATGGACTGAAGCAGCGTTTACCTTCACATATTCAGCCATTCCGCCATCAAAATGCAAACCAAGGCATTGAATATTTGAACAAATATTTTGCCTCCCTTGTCTGCACTGTTCACATTGAGAGCAAATCACACCTGGTTCAACAACAACGTGTGTATTTAGCAAATATTCATTACTTGATGCAGGATGAACCTCTACTACAGTTCCAGATAATTCATGGCCTAATATAATTTCCTTAGGTACAAATTCATAACCTTTAGCATGGTGAGCTGCATGCAAGTCACTTCCACACACACCACAATGACTGACTTTTATGAGTATTTCATTTTCTTCAAGTGTAGGTCTTTGTCTATCTTGGACGTTTAATTGCCCTTTGCCAACTTTCACTAATGCTTTCAAAATGATTTCCCCTTTTGTCAGCTATCCTCAGCTGCTATTTTGTTATACCGCCTGTAACATCAATAACACTCCCTGTTACATAGTCGGATAGATCTGTTGTTAAAAATTCAATGACATTGGCGCAATCTTCAGGTGTCCCGAAACGTTTTAAAGCGGTTTGGTTTGTATATGTTTCAGCGCCTGCTTTTTCAAATTGCTCAATTAAGCGACCAGTAGCAATATAACCTGGTGCAATTGCATTAACTGTAATATTATATGGTCCTAAATCTTGTGCCAGATATTTTGTATAAGAAACGATTGCGGCCTTTGTAGAACCGTAGTGTGAGTATGTGCCTCCTTCTGTTGCTTGTAATCCAGTAACAGAGCTTACTGTGACGATTTTCCCGTAGTTCTTTTTCTTCATACCGCCTGCAACTGCTTTGACACAATTCACTGTTCCGACAAAGTTGCGCTCGTACACTATTTTCAACTGCTCCAAGTCAATTTCAGATGCTTTATTTTCAAGTATAGCTCCTGTCCCACCACCAGCATTGGCAACTAAAATATCTACTTCGCCTAAGTGAGTAACAATTTTATTAAAAGCCGCTTGAACAGCAGCTTCATTCGATACATCTGCCTCTACACCAATTGCTTTTACATCATGCTCTAACAATTCATCGACAACTGTTTCATACTGCTCACCGATATGCTCTTTTTCAAAATGCTGATACGACTTCAAGTCCACATCTATTATTCCTACATGTGCTCCTAATTGTGCTAACCTTAATGCATAGGAACGTCCTATTCCTCGTGCTGCACCTGTGACAACTGCTACTTTGCCTTCTAATTTTTTCATTTCCAATGCTCCTTTGCTTTACGCATTTGTTTGTAATGAATCCATAACTCCAACAGGAGGAATGTTATGATCATCCGACACCAAATCAATGACAACGCTTTCATTTGAGCTAAAAGCTTTTTCAATGGCTGGTGCAATTTCTTCAATCTTCTCTACTCGAATACCCGTAATACCACAAGCTTCCGCTACTTTAGTATGATCAACAAATGAAAAATCACATATATTTGTGTATCTACCAAACATCACGCTTTCCGCATATTTTTGATAACCTAAAATACCGTTATTAATTACAGCTACTACTACTTGAATACCAAGACGTTTACATGTTTCAAGCTCACTCCAAACGTGTCCAAATCCTCCATCACCAACAAGACAAAATACTTTCTTATGTTGATTTGCTAGTTTTGCCCCCATTGCCATTGGCAGGCCCCATCCTAAACCAGCTAAGCCACGCGGGAAAATAAATTTACGCATTTTTGTTGCCGTTAAGTAGTTGGCATTCCAAACAGAAGAAATACTGGCATCCGCTACAACAATATGGTCATCTGTTAAACTCTTTTCTACTTCATATAAAAATCTTTCTACCTTAATTTTGCCTGTCGTTTGTGTAACAATTGATTGCATATCTTGCTGATGCTTTTTGCGAGACTGTTGTATCTGTTGTTCAATCGCAGCTCGTTTACTCGCTCTTTTCTCTACAGATCTGTTTTGTAATTGTATTTTCAAGCTTTGTAAAGTTAATTTAGCATCCCCAGCTAGTCTTAATGATTCATAGTTTCTACCTATTTCTATTGGATCAATATCAATATGAATGTATTTAGCATTTTCAGGGAGCAATGACCAACTATCTGTACCATTTTGATTTGTGCGGTTGCCGACTAGTAAAATGACATCTGCTTGCTGTACCATTGGCTTTAAATGTGTGCTAACTCCCCGTTTACCCATATAATAACCAATGGGTCCAATCGTTAATGGATGCCTTTCATCAACTGCACCTTTTCCCATTGTTGTAGTAGCAACAGGAATCGAAAACTCTTCTTGAATAGCACGTAACTCATCCATGGCGTTGGAAGAAATGACGCCACCACCCGCATAAATAAATGGATTTTCTGCTTGGCTTAACCATTCAGCAGCTAACTCAACTTTAGATGTATCTGCAATTGTACGATCTAATGGGAACGTACCATAGCTTTGCGTTCTTCTTTCATTAATGGGATACTCATTCGAATCTGTAATAATATCCTTTGGTAATAATAATACCGTTGGCCCAGGACGCCCAGATCCTGCTGTTTTAAATGCCATGTCAATATAATCTTCTATTCTAGCCTCAGTTGGAATACGCTTAATCCATTTTGATACTCCTTTAAATAGCTCTAAATGATCTATTTCTTGGAAAGCATTTTTCTCTTCATCGTTTCTTGAAACTTCCTCTACTAAAGCAACGATTGGATAAGATGCTTTTAGCGCTTCTGCTAAGCCTGCTACTAATAATGTTGCAGCTGGTCCATGCTGTGCAGTAACGACTGGGATCGAATTTGTACACATCGCATATGCTTGCGCCATATATGTCCCTGCATTTTCTTGACGGTAGCCGATTTGCTCAATGCCAATATCTTCGCATGCCAATGTTACAGTAGGCGGGTTGCTTTGGCCGAAAAGATATTTGACCCCGTGTCTTTCTAATGACAATGCAATACGCATAGCATTTGTTGTTTTACCACTATTGTTTCTCTCATATTTAAGTACCATCATATATCCTCCATTAATTTTGATTCCATACGATTAATTTTGTTTCTGTCATTTCTTCCATTGCATATTTAATACCTTCTTTAGTGTTACCGCTTTCTTTTACACCACCATACGGCATTTGGTCTACACGGTATGTTGGAATATCGTTAATCATCACCCCACCAACTTGTAGCTTTTTAGAAGCTTCAAATGCAGTATGAATGTTTTGTGTGAAAATACCTGCTTGTAATCCATATTTAGAATTATTTACTTGAGCAATTCCTTCTTGAATAGACTCGATCGGTGTTATAGTTACAATCGGTGCAAATACTTCCTGACAACTTACTTTTGATGTTGTGGCAACATTCGTTAAAATAGTTGGAACTAATACATTATTTTCAATAATACCCCCTGCTAACACGTTAGCCCCTTGTTGCTTAGCTTCTTCAATCCAATTCATGCTTCTTGTTAAATCTTTAGCTGAAATAAGTGAAGAAACATCAGTATTTGCCTTTAGCGGATCACCACAAACAAGTTTGGCTGCTTCACTACGGAAATGTTCCAAAAATTCATCATATAAGTGCTCCATCACATAAATTCGCTGCAAGGAGATACAAACTTGTCCCTGATTTGAATAAGCTCCTATTACACACTCGTGGGCAACCTTCTGTAAATCTGGTGCATCTTCTATAATGACGCCTGCATTGGATCCTAATTCTAAGCTCACTTTTTTTAGACCTGCTTTGGCAATAATTTCTTTCCCTACTTCTGGACTACCTGTAAATGTAATCATATTTACGTTGTCACTCGTTACAATGCGGTCTCCTACAAGGGAACCTCTGCCCGTAACAACATTGAGAACTCCTTTTGGTAAGCCAGCTTCTTCTAAAAGTCTTGCTATAAAGAAAGCAGATAACGGTGTTTGAGTAGCTGGCTTTAAAATAACGCTATTACCTACAGCAATCGCAGGACCTAGTTTATGTGCAACTAAATTCATTGGGAAGTTAAATGGCGTAATAGCCCCAACAACTCCTATAGGCTCTTTTTGTGTATAACCAAATCTGCCCGCGCCTGTTTTCGCAGCATCCATCGGAATGATTTCTCCAACATTTCTTTTTGCTTCCTCTGCCGAAAACTTATATGTTTCGATCGTACGATCAACCTCACCGTATGCTGTTTTCAAAGGCTTAGCTGATTCAAGAGCAATTAATGTAGCTGCCTCATCCCTTTTTTCAGTAAGCAATACTGTTAATCTCTCTAAAATTCTCGCTCGTTCATAGGTTGTCATCTCAGCAATCTCATGCTTATTTTTCACTGCACTTCGGATAGCATCATCAACCTGCTCTAAAGAAGCCTGTGGAATCTCTGCAATTTTCTCGTTTGAAAAAGGTGAATACAAATCGGCATAAACTTCAGCCTCTACCCAACATCCATCAATGTAAAGCCTTTCTTTCAAAATCCACACCCCTTTATTCCGATTATCGTAACATATTCCTATTATCGGAATTTAATCAAATTCTAAATGACATTCTTTTTTAAGTCAATACATTTATTGAATATTCTGAATAAAGTAAAAACAGGATTTCTCTCGACTCTCGTAGAAAAACTCCAGAAGTCGTAGCAGCTATTGATAACTTCTTCAAAATAAAGTGATTAAAAAATGTACAAAGAAAAAACTACGACAAAATAAAATGCCGTAGCTAAAGACAGTTCTTGTATACCAATGTAATAAAAATATGAGCAGTTTTATTTTGAGTTATACAGGTTTATTTTTACCTATCCCATTTCTGTTCCTTGTTACAAAAGAATAGAAAATTAAGTTATGTAAACAAGTCCTCTTTAACAATTAATGTGTAAGATTCACCACAATCTGTGCAGGAAAATCTTCCTTTCCGTATGTCTCTAGCCGATATCGGTAAAAAAGCCTCACACTTCGGACACTTTAATTTTGATATATTAATTAGGAGTTTTTTAGTTATTTCCTTAGACATAGAACAGGCTTGGTCACGTGCATTTAGAAAACTTTCAAGTGATTTGTAATATAATTCATCAGGAAATTCACTTATAATAGGCTTTATGTTCTCTTCTATTTCATTAATGATGTTCAAGGATTCCAAATGAATTTCATCTTCTAAGTTCCCACTTATATTTTCAAGATTTTTATATACTGCTGAATCAATAAAAATAAATGGTTGGTTTAATTTGTGAGTAATACAAAATCTATGACGTCCATCTTCGAATTGCATTTCATCATTTATCTTGATAGGATTAAAACTTCCTTGATTTGTACCATGCAGCCATGTTTTTGCTAGATAAGGACAGTACATGTAATCCCCTCGCTGTTTACGCTCAGGTGTATCCGGTAGTTCTGAATATTTTTTTTCGTTTTCATTATCAAAGAAACATTTGCCATTTCTTTTAACACTACACTCATTTTCAGAAAAATGAAAATTGTATTTTTCTATTTCTAGTTCTCCACCATGTCTAATCATGTAAATCCTCCTTAATAATATACAGCTCTTAATCTATCATGAATGGCATGTGCGGCTCAGTCCAAGATTACAAGAATGAGCCGCACAATATTTGATTGTTATGAAACGTTGATGTATCAAGGTTTTACTATAAAAGAAACAATTGAAGAAAATGATCAACTAGCATTCGAAACTTTTACAGAAATGTATAACAAGTAGTAATTAACATCTCATATTGCACAAGTACACTAATTCATCATAAGCCCACGTTTGTTTTTCTAAACATGAGCTTTTAGTTTATTCTCTTTTTTATATTTAATATACCTTTCAAGTGTAAGGAAATAATGGTTTTTTGAATTTGGAAATTCTTTTTCAATAGCTTCTTTTAGAGTGTTAGTCATTTTATCTTCTCCATTATACAACCCTCTATTGATAATACCGTTAAAACGCCCTACATAGTCCTTTGCAGAACTTTCGCTAATATTATACTCCTGCATCAAATAATTCTTAAATTCCATCTTCATCCCCCTTTGAACATATTTTTTAAAAGAATTCTACAATCTTTCATAAAACCCTTTTTGGATAACAGCTTGTGTAAAAACTTGTGTAAAACAAATTTGATTATGTGTAATATTTGTTTAAAACAAAATCAATTTTTATCTTTTTTTATCGTATTTTCAGGAAATATAAAAAGCTCATAAACCCTATCATATCAAGGTTTATGAACTTTCTAAACTTTTTAATCGTAACGTAAATAAACCTAAAGATACCGGTTGTCGGGGTCGAACCGACACTTCAAAGGACACGATTTTGAGTCAAAGTGGATTCTACTAGTTTCATTTCTATTAAATTCATTTTTGGTCTTAAAAAGTTGTAGAAAAATATCACAAAAAATAAAACGATTCCCCAATAAACACCACCAAATCAAAAAAACCCCTTGACGTAAAGCCCCTTTAATACAATACCTAAACCTCCGCTTTTCCGATAATAGCTTTTATCCGTGCTTGTTCTTCAGTCTTATCCATGTATTCAAAAAATCCAAGATGATTTCCCCAAGGGTCCGTAAATGTTCCCCATTTAGCTGAAACTTCTGGTCTTGAGTAAATTTCAAAGTTATCAATGTTAAGTTCTTTTATAAGTCTTTCTCTTTCAGCTTCGATATTTGTAACACCTAAACGTAAAGGACCGTTTCCTTCAGTAAGATTCCCCTCTGCTACTTGTAACCAACAACCAGGTATGAGTTCCCACTCTACAAAACCATCGTGTGGTATGAAATCCGGTTTCTTATTTAACAGTGTTTCATACCATTTTTGCCCTTCTTTGATATTAGATACGCGTACTTGAGTAGTCATTTCGAAAATCATTTTAACCCCTCCAGACTATAGTATGTATATTCTTTTCAATACATTCGATTAAAAACCCTTTAATCAAATCAACTTTGCCGAGGCATAATTGCGTCCGGAGGCTTTAACTTCTTTCTTTGGTTCACCAACTTACTGTATCAGTAAATTGTGACAAGAAGGTTTGTCAATAAGAAGAAAAAGGAGTGCTTTCGCCCCTTTTTGTCTCATTAGAGAGAAAATTGAGAGAACATGTTATATACTCAAATAGTACATATTCAGAAAACGAGGTATCCACCAAAAGGAAATGTAATTCACATTAATTATACGTAGTCAAATCAGTGGGAGATGTCATAATAACCTGAAATTTATGGTATTATTATAACTATTAACTATTTGGATAGGAGAAGTTATGAGAAGTTATAAAATAGCTTGTATAAGTACTTTTATTATACTTTTATCAGGGTGTGATGCATTTTCCTCTCAAACAGAAGAACCATCTTTAAAAGTAGCGTCAGAAGAAGTTACAGAAGTTGTAAAAAAGGAACCTGTTATCTTAAATGTCACGGATATGGGGAAAGAAGAACCAATAAGAGGTTTTTATCCTCTTGCGATTGATGAAGAGATAGCGTCTCCTATAGGTCAAAGTGAATCTTATTTTACTCATTCTGGTGATAGTCCATTTAAAATAACCTTATTAAATACTGGTACTGAAAGCTTTTTATACAAAGTTCAAAATCTAGATAAAGAAACAAATATAGCAAATGGTGTTTTAAAAAGTAATGAAAGTTATGAGAAGGTATTTGACGGATTCCCTGAAGGTGCTTATGTCATATCTTACCTAGTAGAAGAAGAAGGGTTTCCTATGGATATAAAACTAAAGGTAAAGGTAGAGGAACTTCGCTAAATAATTGGATTTTTAGGCTGAAACTCCAAAACCTTGTTCAACTAACAGGGAGCTTTAGTTGAATAAGGATCATTTTTATAAAAATCTCATACTTAGTTAGAACGATTAACTCCATTTTGATCAATCATTTTTCAAAATGGAGTTTTTGCATTTGCTAATAAATAAAGGTTGAAGAAAACTTTTTAATCAATCTTTATTCTAAAGCAACACTTATATGATTAATCAACAACTTTTCCACCTGTGATTTAAGGGCTTGATTTGCATAACGAAGTACTACATCATTACCTGCAGTGGCAACTTGCACGTCACTAAAGTATTCATCTACTGGCTGCCAGCCTACTACTCGTATACGTTTTTGTGCAAGTTCTCGTTTGAGGTTAAAATATTCTTGTCTTAAATCCTTTAGCAATGAATCCATCATTGGAAGAAATACCGTTTTCATTTTAAATTGCTCTAATTTACAATAGTCAACCTGCAATGATTTAACTGCTAGCTCTAATAAAAGATACTTATGAAGTAACTGTCTTTCGTCGGGTTTAATCATAATAATCAGTATCCAGTTGGGCCGATTGAATACTTTGGATTGGAATACTTTTCGTGTTAAGTAGTGTTTCAAGTATGAGTTCATTAGTATTCATCGATTTAATTATTCCAGTCCATTGTGTGATTTTGTAGTCCTTCCACACTTCTAATTTTATGTCCAATTGCTGATTAAAAGCTTGATCAATTGTTTGTTGTAGTTCTTCCAGTTCCCACTCAGTCAATTCTCTTGGCTGTTCTGTACGCTCTTGTTTATACTCTCTAAGAAGTTCTAAATGCTCCGGCAACATCAACGATGCCCATTTAATATTACCTCTGTCTTGTATCATAAATAAATCACTCCTATGCCAAATGACCACCAACTAAGCGATCTCGATTAATAGCTGTACCCGCTTTTGTGAAAGAAACCGCTCTTAATATTGAGGTAGCTCCAAACCTGTTGCGTATTGCATCCATTGTAGGACCGATTATTTGACGCTGTGGCTTACGATCATCGAATAAATCTAATTGGATACTATGCTCTCTTTCCAGGTTGGATATTCTAACTGATAACTGACGTGCAGGCTCTCCTGCAAAGTGTTCGTCTAGTAATTCAATACAAGTTCTATACATCACAAGTGTTTCGCTTGTTGGGACTTCAATCGTTTTAGATCGATGGAATCCTTTGGTCATAGCGTTTCGACTATAAGAAAGACCCATACTAATTGTACGACCAACATAACCTGCATCCCGCGTTCGCTTCATTACATCCTCACACATTTCAAGGAGCACTACAGAGATCTCTTTACGTGTATGGTAATCCCTCATCAGCATTTGGCCCTTCCCAAAACTTAAAGCTCCGTTTGTTATTAACGGCTCCCCTAATTTGGATAAATCGATTCCCCATGCATGGTAATAGAGTTGATTGCCCATTACACCAAAGCGCTTTTCTAATTCTTTTAGATCTGTATTAGCCAAACCACCGACTGTTTGTATCCCTATAGCATTGAGATTTGCTTCCATCCGTTTACCGATTCCCCACATTTTAGAAAGGGGTCGAACTGGCCATAATTTCTTTGGAATATCTTCATACGTCCATTTAGCAAAGCCTGTTTTCTTTGCTTCAAGGTCTAAAGCTAATTTGGCTATTAACATATTTGGTCCCATACCTACTGCACTAGGTATATTAAATTGGTCAAGAATAGCCTTTTGTATTTCCTTAGCCGCTTCTTCAGGTGAACCCCAAAGCTTTTCAGTGCCAGTTAAATCAACAAAACTTTCGTCTACACTATACACATGTATAGCATCAACTGGGACGTAATTAGAGATCAATTTTGTAATCGTCATCGACATTTGAATAAAGAAACTCATTTTAGGCTCAAACAATCTAATGTCAGGATGTTTAGGTATTTCATAACGACGACTACCAGTTTTGATACTAAATTTTTCTTTCATTAAGGGGGATGCAGCAAGCACTACGCTACCTGGTTGGTTAAAATTTGCTACTACTGCAACTGGCGTTTTTAAAACATCTAGCCCATGTAACATCGCTACGATACTGGCGTAAAAGCATTTCATATCGATACACATAATAGGTCTATTGGGCATACTCTCATAATTCAAACAACTTCACGCCCCTTACTAACAAAAGGAATAACGGCTAGAACATTACTGATCAAAAAAGTACGTTTTGCATGTCTTGTAAAACAAAATGCTTGAAATGAATCACCAACAATTTTAATGACTTTTACACGCCTTTTTGTTATGGAACCATCTTTTGCTACATACATCATGTTCACTAATTGTTTGCGCTGCATAGCTTTAATCAGTTGTTCTCTCATCGTAGTTTCCTCCCATTACCTCTCGCAATTTTTAAAATTGGCTAATCACTATATCTAGACTTTCAATTTCTACCTATGTCCCTACTGAAAGGATTAACTTCCACAAATTGAATCGCATCTACCTTTTTTTATAAAGCAAATTATTCTCTTCTAATGCACTTGCAAGAGAGATTATACTTAACTGATCAATAAAATACCCCAATCCATCCTTCATAATTTTCTTATCAATTTTGTTAATAAAAACATTCAGCTCTGTATCATCCCTCGTTCTTTATAGACATGGAACAATAACAAGAACATTATCGAAAATAAAAGTGCGCTATTGATTATCTTAATTATTTTGGTATACCTTTTCGTGATGACTCCATACTTTGAAATGTACATCATATTTACTAACTGATTGTGTTGCATCCCCTTTATTAACTGATCTTTCATTGTTTTTACTCCCTCCGCAACAAAAAGAACGTTCGTTCGTATATATTATACGCACAAACGTTCTTTTTTAGAAGTGGTAATTTTTAGATCAGTCTTTTTTATTGATCTAAAGCTGATTTATAGTCCTGTAATTCCCCAACATCTTGGGAGTTTCTCAATAGATTCCTACAGCTCTAATTCTTTCTAATACAAATGGTATTGTAAATTTTTAGAACTTACATGTTGAATTAACTGCATAATTGATTATCCTTATAACAGATTCACCAAAGATTTTGTTTGGTTAGGATTTACAACAATACAGAATTTGCAGATGTTTTTCTATTTTTATCCTTGCATTATGATGTCAGCTACTATTTAACGCGAGAAGATTTGATGAAGAAGGAAATAATTAAACCAACCATAGCTATAATTAGAGTGAATATAAAGGAGTCCTGTACTCCCGCTGTTAATGAAGCTCTAATTGAAGAAGGGTCAGATAGATCAGTCATATTGTTCATATATCTTTTCTGAGAAGCGGACATAATCGTAATCGCAACTGCAGTGCCAATTGCTCCCGACATTTGCTGTAATGTATTCATTAAAGCAGTACCATCTGGGTAAAGATTTTTAGGCAATTGATTTAGTCCATTTGTCTGAGCAGGCATCAAAACCATCGATACACCTAAAAATAGAATGGAGTGCATCACAATCACCATACTAACCGGCGTTTCAATGGTAACGTTTGACATGATCCATAACATGATAGGCATGATTGCAAATCCAGGTATAACAAGTCCTCTTGGTCCGAATTTGTCAAAGATACGACCTGTGATTGGGGACATTAATCCATTCAGCACACCACCTGGCAACAAAACAAGCCCCGCGGTAAATGCAGTCAATGCTAGTCCTGTTTGCAAATATAATGGCAACAAAATCATCGTGGACATTATTACCGTGAAGCAAATAAATACGGCCAATAAACCTAGAGTAAACATTGGATATTTTAATACACGTAAATCAAGCATCGGTTTATCCATTTTTAATTGTCGCAAAGAAAACAAGGTAAGTGCAGCAAGACCTATAATAATCATCGTGATCACAATCGTACTTCCCCAGCCATTCTCACCCGCGCTGCTAAAGCCATAGACAATTCCTCCAAAACCAATCGTAGATAGAATAATAGATAATAGATCAATTTTGGGTTTAGTTATGGTTGATACATTCTGCATATACACTATACCCGATATCAACGCAAGAATCAGAAAAGGCAAACAAACCCAGAAAATCCAATGCCAAGTCAGTTTTTCAAGAATTAATCCTGAGATTGAGGGTCCAACTGCGGGTGCAAACATAATGACTAACCCTATTAGTCCCATTGTTGCACCTCTCTTATTGACGGGAAAAATCAATAAGATCGAATTAAACATCAGAGGCAGCAATAATCCCGTACCTATAGCTTGAATCACTCGAGAAAACATTAATACTTCGAAGCTTGGTGCAAGAGCTGCGACTAGTGTCCCAATAATTGAAAAAATCAATGACACAATAAATATTTGACGTGTACTAAACCATTGAAGTAAGAGACCCGAGACAGGAACTAATATCCCCAAGGTCAATAAATAACCTGTTGTCAGCCATTGAACCGTGGAAGAACTAATAGAAAATACTTGTATTAAATCCCCGAGAGCCATGTTTAAAGCCGTTTCACTGAACAATCCAATGAAACCAGCAATTAAGAAAGAAATTAATATTGGAGTAGTTTTAATCACTTTTGTTTGCTGTGTTTCTACTGTTAATGACATAAATAATCCACCTAAAATTTTATTTTGTTATAAGCTTGTCGTTAGTCTTAGCAGATTAATTTTAATTGCAATTTCTTCTGCACTTCTTTTTTTGTACAACGAGTGGCTTCCTTCTCTCTTTACTCTACTTTCTTTTTTTAAACAACAGGTATACGAAATAAGGAACACCAATAACGGAGATCACAATGCCTACAGGCAGTTCAGCTGAAGCAAAGATCGTCTTTCCGATAAAATCCCCGACTAACACCATAAGCATGCCGATTGCTCCGCAGACAGGTATTACATATTTATAATGAATACCGACTAGTCTTCTAGCCATGTGAGGGGCAATTAAGCCAATAAATCCAACGCTTCCTGCTACAGATACACATGCGCTAACTAACCCGACGCAGCATAAAAGAAAAATCATTCTTTCCCGGTCTTTATTTAAACCTATTCCTATGGCTGATACCTCATCCAAATTTAATAGGTTAAGTCTGTGCGATTTCCACCAAATGATTGGCGTTAAAATTATTATCCATGGCAATGCCGTTAATATATGAATCCAAGTCGTACTATAAAGGCTGCCTGATAACCAAACAGTCGCCATTTCAAAATCTTGTGGGTCCATCTTTAATGAAATATAAAGAGTAATGACCCCAAAGCCTGAACTAAAGGCAATCCCTACTAAACAGCGGCCACGCCCATAATCGAAGGGGAGGCAAGATAAAATTTCTTGTCATCCCCTGCATTAAAGCTCCTGATACCGCCATGAAGGCGCCAACCAATAGCGCCCCTATCACACGCGGAAGGCGCGATGTTTGAATGATTAAATGCTCCATATTCTCTGAATCAAAATGAGAAAGTGCCTGTTACATCATTTCATAACTCATGGATTTCGAACCATAGAAAAGAGATACGATTATTGTCACACTGAACAGAATGCATAATACGACAATTAGAACAAACTTATGACTTAATAACGATTTATTCCTCCCTGCTCCATTCCATTACTTGTTCAGATACTTTTGCACACTTTCTAAAAACTTGATGCGACTATAAACAGGGCCTCCTTCCATAAGCGGATCAACCACGTTGACATATACGTGATCGAGTTTAAAGGCATTAATATTTTGGATAATTGGATTCTTCTTTAAGTCTTCGAATGCGTTTTCCGCATCTTTGTTATCAATCATAGAGAATTGCACAAACAAATAGTCTGGATTCATTTCCGCCAATTGCTCGACAGAGATCGCATCTTGCAATTTCGCCATGCCTATCTGTTCTGGCATTTCTAAACCAATGTCATTGTATAAAAAAGGGTTAAAGTCTACATTTTTCGCAAAAATGTAAGTTTGCCCTCCGCGAATACGAACAGTGGCTACTTTTTTACCTTGAAGCTTTTCTTTTAACGATGCTTTTACTGCTTGTGTATCTGTTTTATATTGGGATAGAATTTTTTCTGCCTCACCTTGCTTTCCAGTTAATTCACCCATTAATTTCAAATTGTCTTCCCAGTTTGTAGAAACGTGCGACACCAAAATAGTGGGAGCAATTTTTTGCAATTTCTCCACCACTCCTTTTGGGAACTTGGTTGAACCTAAAATAACGTCTGGCTCTAATTGCAATATCTTCTCCAAGTTAGGTTGTCTTTTTTCACCGATTGATTCCGCCTTGTCCGTTACCGAAGCAAACATTTCTGGAAACTTTCCGCCTACCGATATTGCCCCTACTGGATGAACGTCAAGCATTACCGCATCTTCCATTGCTTCCATAGCCCCAATCACAATTTTTTCTGCTTTTTGTGGAACGGTATACTGTTCACCGAGATACTCAATTGTTCTTGTTTCGCTTGTTCCTGTATTGTCCACTTGAGATTGCGCTGAATCTCCGTTGCTGCCGGAGGTTGAGCTTGATTTGCTCGGTTTGTCTCCTCCTCCACATGCAGCCAAAACAATCATGAATGATGCTATCAAACCAGCTAGTATAAACTTTTTATTCATTCTTCACCGGAACCCCTTTCAAAACAGTATCCCTATCATAATGATCAGTAGTATTAATCCCTAAATGCTCACGTAAGGTGATACCCGTATATTCATTTCTGAACAAACCTCTTTCAACCAATCGCGGCATCAGCTTTTCAAAAAATAGTTTCAAAGATTTTTCTGAACCACCCGGAATAGCTATAAATCCGTCAATAGCTCCAGCCTCAAATCGCTCAATTATATCGTTCAATACGTCTTCAACCGTTCCAACGGAAACCCAGTGAGCAGACCCGACAACCTCCGGCCTTGCTAATACCTCTTCTACTGTAGGCTGATGATTTGTAATATACCGGCGCAACAGCTCAGCATGTGTTCGGCTGCGGACTGGCTGATTCGGATCGGGAAGCATATCCGAAGTTACGGGACAATCCAATGCAAAGCTACTCAAATCAAGACCCAGTACTGATTTAAGCGATGCATGTCTGCGCTCAATAGTCAAATGTGCGTGTGCAGCCTTATGTAGTTCATGGGCTTCCTCACGAGTTTCCGCCAAGAAAAAATATAAACCTGGCAAAACTTTTATGGCGTCCGGATCGCGCCCATGCTCGATAGCTCTTCTTCTCAGATCATTTCGCAATTCCACTCCCGATTCAAGGTCTGGCATCGCTGCAAAAATAGCATCCGCTATTGAAGAGGCGAAATTTCGTCCTGTATCCGACGCACCTGCTTGAAATAAAGGAATTGGTCCCGATTTATGGGCAGGCAAAGTAAGTGGTCCCTTAACACTAAAAAACTCACCTGAATGATTAATTGGGGAAACCTTATCCTTATCAGAAAACATGCCTGACTCACGATCAATAACAATGGCTTCATTCGGAAAACTTTCCCAGAGTTTGCGTACAACCTCAGTAAATTCAATTGCTTTCGCATATCTTTCTTGAGGTGAAGGCATAGGTGACTCACTGAAATTTTCGGCCCCTTCAATAGAAGTGACAATATTCCAGCCAGCACGTCCATTGCTTAGCCAATGCAAAGACTGAAGCTGTCTAGCAACAACATACGGTGGATTAAAAGTCGTAGAAATAGTCGTTACTAGCCCAATCCGCTCGGTTTCACGAGCAATCGCTGCAAATATCATAGTAGGGTCAGGGCTACCAAAATTAGCGGAATCGCCAAGCATCTGTGGACTAACAAAAAGATAATCCGCCCTGAAAAGAAAATCTAGCTTTGACTTCTCCGCCATCTTTGCCAAATCAATATAAGGGTCAATTGAACCCATTTTTTCCACACCGCTGTCTGGGCGCCGCCAGTCGCCTCCTTTCAACCAAGCAGATAAGACTAAGCCAATACATAATTGTCTATTTACAGTCAATATTACCAATCCTTCCCATATAGTAAAAATAGTTTTGCGCCCATGAAATACTCTGATCAGATGTTACCTCTAAAAGGCTATTAATTAATAATGATTCTCATTATCGATTATAGTGTAGCAAGGTCTGTAACAAATGCAAATACACAAATCACAAATACTATATGTATTATTATCTAATCCGGGTTTGCTGAATGATGATTTAGCCGACATGAAGGATAGGGCTGGAAGAAAAGAATGAGCCAAAAGAGAAAAAGCCTGCACTCTAGGTTCATCACCAGTTGCAGGCGTAATATATAAATCAGTAACTCAATTTATATGATTATCTAATTTATGTATGTATGCGGAGGGAGACACACCAAATTTCTTTTTAAACACTCTACTGAAATATAGCGGATTGGCGTAACCGACACTAATAGCGATATCGTGGATGGGAAAATTGCTTACTTTAAGTAAGTCGCTCGCTCTTTCCATACGATAGTTGATAAGATAGTCGATTGGACGAAGCCCAGTATATTTGTGAAAGAAGTAGGAGAAGCGCTTAGGACTCATTGCATGCAGCTCCGCCAACTCGTCGAGTGTCAACGGATTCATATAGTGCCTGTGTATGTATGCAATAGCCTCCTCTATCACCCTTTCACTTGGAGAACTTCCACTCTCTCGATGCTTACATCCCACCAAAACTTGATGCATGACACTTAAAAATAACTCCTTAACACGAAGCTTTCCAATCCCTCTAAGTGTATTGGCATTCTGATGAAGCATGATAAGTAATTCTAGCACTCTCGGATTTGCTCCCGCTTCCAGTTTGAAATGAGAGTCGCATTCATGACCGCTATATACTTCGTCTAACTTGTCAAATCTATAAAACAGTAAATAGTACTCATACTCTGATTGACTTGTAACTTGCGCGTCCAGTTGCATGCCTGGAGCCACATGAATTACTGAGCCTGGATGTAACTCATAGACAGTTCCATTCACACTCATTCTACCCTCTCCACGAATTACAAAAAGAAATCCATGCCGGACAGCCCTAAATTCACTTAGTATACTTTTCGGCTGGATGACTAAACGGTGAACACCTTCTATATCATAGAAACCTCTAGCAAATATCTCGGCTAATTTATCCAAATCTATCATGATAATGCACCTGCTCCCTATCCAAATATTGTACATCTGGGTTACTTTCATTAATGCCAAACAACAAATCTATTTCTCTAGATATCAGCCTAACCGACTATTTGTTTGGGATCACTCAGGCTACACACAAGTATCCAATACATAATTGTCTATTTACAGTCAATATGGCTCCCATGAAATACTCTGATCAGATGTTGCCTAGAAGACTATTAATTAATAATGATTCTCATTATTAATTAATAGTCTAACAAGGTCTGCAACAAATGCAAATACACAAATCACAAATGCTATATGTATTATTATCTAATCTAGGTTTGCTGAATGATGATTTAGCCGATATAGTAAGAGCCTTGTTAACTTCAACATACAATTTCCAGTGTTTATTTTCTTCATCACATTGTATCTCTATTTAGTCAAAATCGTTAGTCCTTAAGGCTTGGTTTAATTTATCTCCTAAAAAAATACGAACATAAACGTCTATTTACCGTTTTGATTTTAAATTTCATCATTGGCGAGGTTGCCAGTACGATACTACCAGGCTGCTCAAAGTTACCAATAACTGCAATGAGGCTTTCAACACATCTAAACCTTCTAGCATGGCAATACAGCTTGCGTAAAAGCATTTCATGTCCATACAAAAAATATCCTTGCGCGGCAGATTTGTCGTAGTTCATATCACCCCACGCTTCCGATGCGTAACAGGCATTATTACTAGAACATTGTTAATAATAAACGTACGCTTTGCCTGCCTCGTAAAGCAAAATGCTGTAAACGAATCACCAACAATCTTTATGATTTTCACACGCCTTTTCGTAATGGCACCAGACTTGGCTACATACATCATGCTAACTACTTGTTGACGCTGCATTGCTTTTATTAACTGTTCTTTCATCCTAGTTGCTCCTTTTCGCTAGCTCTGTTATATGCCTGAGCTTTCCTTTCCTCCCATAAAAAATCAGATGAGTATAGCAGAGCTGTTTTTATCATAGAACAAATGTTCGTGAATTATTATACGCACGTATGTTTCTGATTAGAAGAGGTAATTTTATCAATTTTAAGGAGGCATTGAGAGGACAAATAAACTGGGCATTCGTGTAAGCCTAAAATAGCTTTGTACATATTCTGTGCTTAAGACATGTATTGAAAATTAAGTAGAGAAAGGATGTAAGTATTAGCTCAAATATTGACTATACTTCACCATCAACTCAGTTCACCTCTGATGTAAATGACAGCACTCTTTTTAAAAAAGATGATCGAAATTTTATAAATATTCTAAGTGTAGAACAATTAAATACGTTAGAAAATATATCTTTGCTTGATATTTTTCTAAGTAGAAATAAGGTGATAGAGCCTCACTATCATCAAAATGCAGCAGAACTTGTTTATTGTATTTCTGGTGCTGCCATTATTTCTATATTTAATCCCTTTACAAAAGAGATTAAAAACTATCCGCTCGAGCCTGGCCAAGTCGCCAATGTACCGCAAGGATGGTGGCATTATGAAATTGCTACTGAGAATGACACGCATTTACTGGCTATTTTTGATGCGCCAACTCCCGAAGTAATTTTAGGTTCAGATATATTGAAATTTACACCTTCCAACGTTATGGCTCACACGTATTGTTTAGATGAAACTCAGTGGAAGAAAACAATTGCGCCCATTGTGCCATCAACATATATTGGTCCACCTAAAGACTGCAACCGTGTAAAATCAACTTTGGAAAATCAAAAAGATCAAAAGGAGCAAAAAGATCCTCATCATAAACATAAAAATAAGTATAGACCTTCACAATTTATGAACCCATATCCGTCATATCAAAATCCATATATGAATCCTTATGGCTCATATTATTAAGCAACAGTCAAAAAACGAAAAAATCGTAATCGTTCATACGAGTGTATGACTCGACATCATAAGCTCTACACCTTTCATTGCATAAAAATAAATAAAAAGGAAAATCTATATGTTAAAGTCATAGCTTCGTTATTACTAAAAGAGGTGTAGAAAATGGAATTATTCCCAGTGATCCATACAAATTTTTGGGATGCTGTAATAGCCGTTCCAGCTGTGTTACTTATTACACAGCTAATTAAGGTATTTATGCATGTTCAGCCTAAATATGTTCCCGCGATCGCCCTTGCTATTGGCTTGATTATTTCTATCTTCATTAGCCATAGACATAATCTTATCGCAGGAATATTTATGGGCTTTTTTTATGGTTACGCAGCTATTGGAAACTTTGCTGCATTAAAGACAACTATTAATAGCTTTAAAAGGAAGAAATTAAAGGAATAAACCTTTCAGCTTATCTACAAAATAAATAAAGTGTAACAATAAGCAAAAGTTGATTTTCACTCCGAGTTGGGGCTTTCAGCGCAAGCTAATCCCGCAGGAGTCGCCACTCTCCGTGAAAAATTAACAGCTCCTCATCTTTAGTAGACAAGCTGAAGCGAAATAGCATTATAATTTTGATTAAACCGTCAAAAATTCAGAATTATTAAACCTTCATGCAGACTTATACAATCAGGAGTAGCGTTGTCTACAATCTGACAGGAATACGTATTGTGATGAATTCATTTTTAAATGAAGACTTTGAAGATTTATCGGAACAAAATCTCATTTTATCGGAACAATTTTAGCTTTTATCGGAATATTTTCTCGTTTTATCGGAACAATTTCAGTTTTTATCAACACTATGAGCGACTCATCGGACACCCCCTGGAAAACGCAATCACCCCTACGTTACGATTGTCAGACCCTTTTATTGTAAAAAATGATTAGAATTTCATTTGTCAGCACATCCTAATCTCATAATTAATGAACAAGAATTAGGATGTGTAATTATGGAATTGGCAAATGGGAATCTAGCAACATTACGATTTAAGGAAATTTTTAAGCTTTGGACACAGCTCGGCGTCAATAATGGCTATATTGCTTCAAATCATGCATTTTTTAAGCACGCCGTTGATAAAAAATTGAAGGCTATTATCGCGGATTTTGTGAAATGTTTAAAAGAAGAAAATAAACACCTAACAGCATTATTAAAGGAAAATGGGGTACTTGCTCCTACTACATCAATCGACTACAGACAGTTAAAAATGGGCAATATCCGAGGAAAAAAAGCCATTAATGATACAGAAATCAGCACTATCTTATCAATGAATATAGCTTCTTCGGTTATTTCAGTCAGTCAAGCTTTAGCAATGTCTGTTAAGAAGAAGCATACTGCAAAATATGGTGAACTTCATATGAGGTATGCCATACTGGGAGCAAAGCTAATACGACTCAGTAATGACAAAGGCTGGTTACTGGCTCCTACAACAATTTAGTGTTACAAAAAGGCTGAGACAACTTAAAAAGCGCGAGAAATCAATTTTAGAAACGTTGATTTCTCGCGCTTTTTCTGATGTGGAATTTTTTAATTTTGCTTTAAAAATATACTTATGCCCCAGCCTCTTAAATATTTTTCCCTCATTATCGACTTCTCACAAACAACAGCTTATACCACTGATTCACGATGAACGGTAGCACAGACAGGGCATAAATAAAGCCTAATTGTGCGGTACTTAATGTGGCCACTTCAAACACACCTGTAAGCATTGGAATAAACAATACTGCGTGTAAACTTAAAAAACCGATTAAGAATGCAAGCCAAGTGTATTTATTCGAAAATAGTCCAATGGCGAAGATAGATTCTTTAGATCTGGAGTTGAAGCCGTGCACTAATCGTGACAAGCATAATGTTGTAAATGCCATAGTGCTCGCCGTTAGAGTATCACCCGTTGACAATCCGATTTCAAAGGCGACAGTTGTAGAAATGGCAATTAGTAATCCTTCGAGCACCACTTGAGTAGTAAATGCTTTATTTAATAGTGGTGTATGAATATTTCGAGGCTTGTCCTTCATTGTCTTTTTATTGTTCGGCTCTAGACCGATGGCAATTGCCGGTAAACTATCTGTTAGTAAGTTAATAAATAATAGATGCACAGGCGCAAAAGGAACTGGTAAGCCTAATATTGTTGCATATAAAACAACAAAAATGGCACCTGCATTCCCAGATAATAAGAACAAAATAGCGTTTTTAATATTCGTATAAATACTCCTACCGTTTGCAATAGCCTTCACAATCGTTGAAAAATTATCATCCGTTAGTATCATAGAGGAGGCATCCTTCGCGACCTCTGTGCCGGTAACGCCCATTGCCACACCAATGTCGGACTGTTTTAGCGCAGGGCCATCATTAACACCATCTCCTGTCATGGCGACGACATGCCCTTTTTCTTGCCACGCTTTCACGATACGAATTTTTTGAACCGGTGTTACTCGAGCATAAACAGAAAAATCGTTAACCTTTTCTTGAAGCTGCTGATCTGTTAAGCCTTCTATTTCATGCCCTTCAATCGCTTCAGAGGGATCATTTAAAATCCCGATTTGATTGGCAATAGCCGTTGCCGTAATTTTATGATCCCCTGTAATCATCACCGGTTTGATACCAGCTTTTATACATTTTTCAACCGCTCCTTTAGATTCTTGTCTTGGAGGATCCATCATCGCGACTAAACCAACAAAGATTAAATCTTTTTCAGCCCTTACATCGATTGCTTGATGTCCCCTTATCTCTTTGTAGGCAACTGCTAGCACCCTTAACCCATTCATAGAAAATTCACGATTTACTGCTTCGATTTTTTGGCGTTGTTGTTTTGTTATATTGAATATACCTTTTGACGTTTCGACTTTTATAATTTTAGGCAGAAGGACATCTAATGCTCCTTTTGTAATCATAATAGATTGTTGATTGATAGTATTGACAGTACTCATGAGCTTTCTATCTGAATCAAAAGGGATTTCGGCCACTCTTGGATAATAATCTCTTACCAGCAATTCGTCAAAATCATATTGCTTCCCTAATTTTATGAGTGCAACCTCAGTAGGATCACCGATTTCCTTACCGTCCCTTTCCACAGCATCACTACATAATATTGCCTTTAACATAAGGTCTTTCTCAACTGCATTTTCAGTGTATAGCTGATCATGCGGAATCACTTTTTCATCCACATAGACCTCTTGAACAACCATTTTAT
This sequence comes from Lysinibacillus sp. FJAT-14222, assembly GCF_001278875.1. Lineage (NCBI taxonomy): Bacteria > Bacillati > Bacillota > Bacilli > Caryophanales > Bacillaceae > Lysinibacillus > Lysinibacillus sp. FJAT-14222. The sequence goes on from NZ_LIYL01000065.1 coordinate 68,239, forward strand.
TTTCAGTTAATGTTCCTGTTTTATCTGAACAAATGACAGATACACTTCCAAGACTTTCAACAGCATATAACTTTCGAATAATGGCATTTTGCTTTGCCATCTTTTGTGTCCCAAAAGCTAGCACAATGGTAACAATCGAACTTAATGCTTCTGGAATTGCTGCCACGGCAAGTGAAACAGCAAACATAAACGATTCTACAAGCGCACGTCCTCTAATAAGGTCAATCACGAAAATAGCTAAACAGATTAACGTAATCCCTAAAGCTAATTTTTCTCCGAAATGATCTAAACTTACTTGTAAAGGTGTTTTCTTCTCTTTCGCAGTATCGAGTAAATTGGCAATTTTGCCGATTTCAGTCTGCATTCCGATAGCTGTAACCATGACAATACCACGACCAGTTGTCACAAAACTTCCAGAGTAGACCATGTTCTTTTTATCACCAACGGTTACATTGCTTTCCTTGATAGGATCGATACTTTTCGCTACAGCAATTGATTCACCTGTCAGCGAGCTTTCATTGATATGCAAATTATGGCTTTCTAATAATCTCCCATCTGCATTTATATAATCGCCAGCCTCCAAATAAAGAAGATCTCCAACGACTATATCTCCAGAAGAAATCTCTATGAGCTGATTATTTCGCATTACTTTGGCAATTGGAGAGGTTAAGGCTTTTAAATTATCCAAAGACTGTTCTGCCTTGACATGCTGTACAGTGCCTAGGATAGCGTTCAATATGACGACAATCATAATCACGACGGTGCTTCCTACTTCTCCTAATAAAAATGAAACGAAAGCAGCGATGATTAAAATAATGACTAATAAATCTTTAAACTGCCCAAAGAAAACGGCGAATGCACTTGTTTTTTTCCCTTCCTCTAATACATTATAGCCGTATACTTCTTGCCTCTTTTGAACGTCATAATCACTCAATCCTTGATCTGTCACGTTCAAAGTTTTCATCACTTCAGCTGATGATTGTTGATGATATTCTGACATTCGATTCCCCCTCCATTTGAAATTATTAGACAATCATGCCGATTAAGTAACTCACAGCATCTACACTATCCTGATTTCTCACTGACTAAATTCAGGAGAAAATGCTGTTATTAGTTAATAAGTTAGATTCCCATCAGTAGACCCCTTTGAATTATCTATCTTAGGCAGAGAGAAACTTATATATCCTAAAAATAGTATTGAATCATCAGACTCTCTATCTACTCGAGCCCCTAAAATACTTTAACTACAACAATCTATTCCTTGTCCTATTCCAGTATGATAATAATCGATATAGAAATTAATTATTTGTTTAATAGGTGAACATATAATACAAAATGAAACTTTAATCAGAGAGGATTTTCTTCATCGCCCTCTGTCACCAATCGGGCTTTTATGGGCCGTTAATGCGGGATAAATTCGCGATGACGATTAAGCCATATTGGTCACAATAATCTGCTCTTGCTAGCTATAACCACTAAAAAAGACATTTGGAATATGGCTACTCCAAATGCCTTTGTCACATGCATAGACTCCCAAATAGGCCAGTCCTACAATTATTTTATTATTTCTCTTTATTCGCTACTAATAAATAATCGAGTGCACTCATTCTAGTAAGTTTATGAGTAAATTTTATAGCATCAGCTTGAGAATCAAACAAAAAGTTTTCGAGTTCGTCTGTTGGTATATAGTGATCAGCGATTTTTCGTTTTAGTTTTCGTACAGATAAAGTGTGTGAATCCTCTTCATATAAAATAATAGCACCCACATTCCTATAAAGCGTCTGATCAATCGTTGCGACAACTTTTACATTCGAACCTTTAAATTCTGTTAAATCTATCTGCATGTATTTACCAACCTCCTCTAAACTTACATTCTATCTCTAGCTATCATTGTCCTTCTTTTTCAGTAGTTTTTTTTGGATATTTCATCCAAAAAACTATGAGTTGGTGTGAGCTGATTTCAGCCCTAGCTCAGTCTCATGTGAAACTGGCGCTCTTTTTAGAGAGAAAATAGCACAGCCTAAAGCACATAAAACTAAGATGGCACCGAAGCTAGCTAAATGCATAACAGACCCTGTAACAGTAAACATAGCTCCACCAACAGCTGAACCTATGGAAATACCGATTTGTAATGCAGCTGTATTTAAGCTTTGTTGAATATCAGATGTTTTTGGATCAATTTGTATTAAATAGTTTTGTAATGGAGGTGTAAGTGCCCAGCTAAGTGCTCCCCAAAAAACTGTAACGATTAAAAAGAGTGGTAAAGCGACAATCGTATAAGGGATACTAAATAATACTACGGCAAACGTTGATACAACAATTAAAATTGCTTTACCAGTACCAATTTTATCACTTAACCAACCACCTAGAGCATTACCACTGACCGAAGCTATCCCGAAGATTAGATAACAAATACTAATCCAAGAGGCGTTCATATCAAATGCTTCTACTAAAAATGGTGTTAAATAAGCATATAGCATATAATGACCAGCTAGCATAAACAGTGTTGTTAATTGTGCACTAAAGATTTTTAAATTTGCTAATGATTTAATTTGAGCCTTTAATGGAACAACTTCTACAACGGGCATTTTTTCAAGCAGAAATGCAACAAGAATCATTGATAAAGTTGAAAGAAAAGCTATGCCTAAGAATACAGCTCGCCAACCAAATGCTTCTGTAACAAATATCCCTATTGGTACACCGATTACAAGTGCCGAACTTACACCTACGAAAACAAGACCTAAAGCTTTTGCACGATGTCTCGGTTCAACAATTTTTGTTGTAATCGTTAATGACAAAACAATAACCAATGCTGTACTCATCGCGGTAAAAATTCTAGCAATCATGACTGTCGTGAATGTCGTACTAAAATAAGTCATAACATTACCTAAAGTAAAAATGAATAAAGAAATAAGATAAAGGCGCTTCCTTTCCACTTTTGCGGTTAATGATAAAAGGACAGGCGCAGATATTGCATAGACGAGAGCAAAAATTGTAATTAATTGTCCCGCTGTTGCTAAGGACACATTTAAATCCTCTGCAATTTTTGGTAAAATACCACCAACAATTAATTCCACCAATCCTACTGCAAAGGTAGTAGCGGCAAGAATATAAACTCTCCAATTCATAATAATCACCCTTCCGTTACACTTTCATTTTTGTAGGGAATTTTATTCTGAACGAAAATAAAAAAATCCTGACTACAAAAATGAAGCAAAATTTTTGTAGTCAGGATTTTATGGTTCCTGGTAGAGACCCTCAATCCATATCATTGAGGTTATACAGATTAAATATTTACCCTAGCTATATTAGCATATCGAAAATTACATGACAACAATTTTTATTATTCTACTTCGCCCTCTCTTCTTTCTCATCCATAAAATCAGTTCGCTATAGCACGCTCCAGCATCAAAATTCAATTTATCATTGCGCCTACCTAGCTGCTTTGATCAAAAAGAATCCCTTAACAAGAGATAAATTTTAGATTTTTACTTATAATTCTTCAAACTTGACCATACATAATAATATAACAATATTGCGAGGTGATTGTTTGCGTATATTAGGTTTAGTATGCTATTTTTTAATGTTGTTTTATGGCGTAGAACTAGTAGTAGAAGAGCTCACAATCGATGAACCAGCAACCATTTCCCCTAGTCTGAGCAAACAGCAAATCCCCTTAAAAGAAACTGTTGAAAATTCGACAGTTTGTGTCTATTATCCCTCTTATAAAGTTTGCACAGCATTACCAGCTAACTAAAAAGACAAAAAAGAGGCTACTCAAAATAGCCTCTTTCTCACTGAAAGTCTTAATTTATTTTATTTTGAACCGATATGGAATTGATTAAACGGATATAGTGTTATTTTAGCTTCACCATAGATGGCATCTTTAGAAATTAAACCATAATGGCGGCTATCGTAACTTTTTAAACGGTTGTCACCAAGTACAAAATACATACCCTCAGGCACTTTTTTTTCATTTACTAATTGCTCTAACGTGAAATTTTCTGTAATGCGTAATTGATTAGGATCATCTGTTTGACGGTTCACATAATCTTCTTTATAAGCTTTGCCATTTACATACAAAACATCGTCCTTCATTTCAACTGTATCACCTGGCAAGCCAATTACTCGTTTGATATATAGTTCATCTTCTGTTGGAGATTGAAAGACAATTTGATCAAAGCGTTCAATTTTACTCATTTTACTTACAATAATAATATCCTTATCATGGTAAGTTGGGAACATAGAAGCCCCTTGCACTTTAATTGGTGCAAATAAAAATTGCTTACAGCCAAAAACAACTATAGCCGTAATGACAATAATTTTAAGATAGGATAGTATTTCTTTTTTGAAACTTGTTTTTTCTTCTTGCATGCTCATTCCCCGATACTGTTTTTTTATAGTATAACATTTTCTACAGTATATTGACGAATGAATCACATAAATTGTTTCAAGTTTACAAAAATGGCTAATCACCAGAATGTGAGGTTGATTTCGTTCCGACCGGGCGCTTTCCTGTGGAGTCAAAAGGATGTTGGTCCCGAAGGCAGTCCCCCTATTCTCTTCGCTCCAGGGTCTCACCTGTGACGCTGGAGTCCATGTGAAAACCATTAGCCAAAGAAACGCTCAGGTCCGAAAGAAAACTGATCGGGTCAGGCCAAAATCCGCGGTTACGTTTTTACAAATATCATCCCTAATTTTTGGTGATGAGCCACAAAAAATAGACAAAGCTACTTTATAGCTTTGCCTAGATGTCTTCTATATTTTTGTTTTCACGATTATGAATGGTTACTTTGTGAAGCAGAGTGATGCTGCTCATTAAATAAGTCTACTGCTAAAATAATACCTGCAGGTAATGCAACTGCTAATAAAATTGTGCCTATAATCATCACTATCACTCCTTCAACCATTTCTAACACAATTATACACGAAATTTTCTGATATTTCAAACACATTGTAAATTAAATAAAAAAACCATTCAACTAGGCATGCACCCTACCTGAATGATTTTTTTATGTTTTACATGAAAATTTTTAAGCTCAATAGTTGTAAATATCGCATAGCTGAACTGACTGGATTTTTTTGAACTTTACGTTTAGGCACATAGCTTTGCATGCAATTATTTAGAGCTGTATACCTAAGCACCTGGGTCCTCCCATTCATTCATCTCCCTCCCTTCATTGCCAAAAGATTTACAGCTATTACACCCAAATTGTCACTCCTTACTATTTATTGCAAATGGGCTTTTAATTCCGATTGAACTTTTCCTAGTTCCGCCTCTTCAGGGATGTAATACCAAATGTGGTCAATTGTTTTGCCAGTTCCCTCTTTAAATGACAACTGATCAATATTACGATCCATTTTTTTATACATACTTTGCAGTTGGATTAAGTCCTTCATCGTAAAATTCATACGGACATTATCCCCTACTACATCAAGCATATCTGTAGCCTTTAATAAAGATTGTGTCGACGAAGCTTTTTTCAGAACCGCCTCAATAATTTGTCGTTGGCGAATTTGGCGGCCAAAATCACCGCGAGGATCTTCATATCGAATGCGTGAAAAAATTAACGCATTTTCACCGTCTAAAGTTATCTCACCCTTCGGATAATGATAGGAGTCATAAGTTAAATCCATGTCATTATCAATTGTGACACCACCAATCGTGTCGATAATTTGCAGGAAGCCATCCATATTAATAAACACGTAATAGTCTATCGGAATATCTAAAAAATGCTCCACCGTATCCACCGCCATTGGAACGCCTCCAAATGCATAAGCATGATTAATTTTATCGACGGAATCATGACCGATAATCTCTGTACGAGTATCTCGAGGTATACTAAGCATCTTCATCGTTTGTTTTTCAGGGTTAACCGTAATGACGATCATCGTGTCTGAACGTCCACTATCATTTTTACGCTCATCCACACCTAGCATTAACACAGAAAATGGGTCTTTTTTCGTAACTGTTTTTTGTTCCTTATTTTCATCGCCTGCTGATTCAATTAATGGTGTATTTATTTTATTCATCGTTTTCTGGATTGTATAATAAGCAGTACCTATAAAAATTAAAAAAATTGCTAATAAGCTACCTACTATCCAAAGCCATATTTTTTTCTTGCTCTTTTTTTCCTTAGAGCGCTTCATATTTTTTTCCATACATAAGTCCTTTCTTGCTTACCAAATTTACCCCTCTTTTTGACGTATTAAGTTGGAAAAAAGTTTATATAGTCTATTTATATGCATATTGGACGAAAAAAAGACGTACACTAGTATTTACTAAATTTACGACGTGCTATTCCTTGATTTGTAAATTACCCCTCATTTATTTAGTGTCAGCTAACTTAATGACAAATTGATTCTACTGAGTTTTATACGAACTTAGATGGCTCGTTTTTCACCACATTATTTTAATACGTTTGAAGAGGTCGAGGATGCAATAACATTCATGAAAGAACTATTATAGATAATATTAACAAAGGCTCAAGACAGTCATTACAGTGTCCTGAGCCTTTTTGTAGACATCTTTACAATATCAATCATTATAGAATTTAAAGCTATATTGATCGAAATATCGTTGAATATTCATCGCTGCATGCTGGATAATTTTTACCATTTCTAGAAATTTCTCTTCTGTTGGTTTACGATACTCTGGACCTGCTATAGTTAAAGAAGCAATAATGTCACTTTTGCTATTAAAAAGTGGTACACCAAGCCCAAATACAGAGTGAGAATATTCACCTGTAGAAAAACACCAGCCTTGATTTCGAATATTCTCTAAATCTAATAACATCTCATCCGGGTCTGTGATGGTTTCGGAGGTTAATTTCTCCATCCCATTATCCATAATGTCCATCTGCCTTTTCTCCGGAAGATACGCCATGATTGTCTTACAAGATGCACCTATGTAAAGTGGTGTTCTCGTCCCAATTGAAACCGAGAACTTAATCGTTTGCGAACTCTCTGCAATTTCTACTGTTACTCCATCGGTTCCGTCCAACCACGTTAAAAACACAGACTCTTTTATTTCTTCTGCAAGGTTTTTCATTATTGGTAAAACAAAATCGGAAAGATTCAATTTTTCTTTCACCATTTGACCATATTCTAAAAAACGAAGTCCCAATTCATATTTTTTGGTCTCAGGATTTTGAATTAAAAAGCCATGATTTTCAAATGTAGACAAGATTCTATAAATAATCGAATGACTAATATTCATTTCTTTCGCTAATTCACGCACGCCCCATGTAGGGTTTTGTTTATTAAAATATTTAAGAACTTCTAATGAATTATCTAAAGTTTTTAATGTCATCTCACACCTCAACTGTCTCTATATTAGAACCGCAATTTCATTATAAAATGAATTCAGACAATTTTCAATAATTCCAACTATTTTACAATTATTTATTATTTCCTCTCCAATAAATAATTCATTTCACTCTTTAACATTAAATACGATGATTTATTTCATCACCACTTATTCATAATGTAAAGACGTTAACTAATGAATTAAAAACTAAGTACCTTAATCTAGTAAGTTGCTTCAATTGTCGGAAAAAGAATAAATATAAATTAATGCGTATCCATAAAAAAAGGTTGATTTTCACTCCGAGTTGGCCTTTCCGCGGGCTTGGCTCATTATGCGTTGTCCTATTCTCAATTAATATATACCATTTGCATCACCTGGCAACTCTTTAATATGTTTCAAAAATGCAGTCATATTCTCATCATCTTCAATTGGATAAGAGAAATGACAGTGATTCGCTATATCTTTGGATAAGATTCGAAATAATTCACAAGCAACAAATATCGAGTCCCACATATGTTTATAGTCGGAATCAGAATACGTTTCTTTATACAAGTTCCAATAAGAAACTGGAAGATATTTTTTGAAATATTTCCCCATTTTTCCTGTGGACACCTGAAAATCATTTTCTATTCCAATCCACCAATTGACTATTTGATTTAAAGAATCTCTTGTTGTTTCTTCATACATTAATTTGGCATATGGAAGTTCATCACGCCATATTCCTTTCGCCACATTTTGTAAACACCACCAAAAGTCACTAGTGCAGCTATCAAATTGTTCTTTTGTTGGCTTCTTTACATAATAGTCATTGTCCGAAGGTAAAGAAATTTTCGGTAAGATATGATCTTTATCTAATAATGGAACTGTAAGCTTATCTTCACCATATTCATCCAACATGGCTTCTGTTGATTGAAGGCGAAGGTCAATTCGATTGCCATCTGTAAATAACATTAAATATGTATATCTTCGATCAAAATCGATATCCTCACCTAGATCTTTATCGAGTTTATCTGGTTCCTGAACCATCAGCAAATCCCCAAATATACGAATCCAGTTCTTATCTTTTAAGAATGTGGAAATTTCCATAACTACATAGACAATATCGTAATCTTGAAAAATATCTTTTGATGCATTCGGGTTAGTTCTTGAGCCATTCATATAAACAGCTCGAATTCTTTCGTCTCTTTGAGCAATATCTATTATCAAATCAAACATTTTTCTCTCGGTTCTCAATATGATTACCTCCAACAGAATTTATATATAACTCTACTTTAGATAATACAAGTTAGCCTTATTTCTTATTCATCTAACCTGCACAATTGCAAACTCATCTATAATACATCCATAACTTTCATTCTATGTATTTCGTAAAATACTCCAAACTGTATCTTAAATCACTAAAAAAGCTAAACTAATTGTTCGGATTAGTTCAGCTTAAAATTCGACCTTTAAAATGTTATACATTGTATAAAGAATGGATCATCACCATAACGTGTGGTTGATTTCCGTTCCGACTGGGCGCTTTCCTGAGGGCGTCCAGTCTTCACTCCAATCAACTTATATCAATTTAATAAAACATACTGAAATGACTTTTTTGTCTATATGCTTTGGTCTTGTATGCCTTGCACTAATTTTTCTTGGATCCGCAAATATTGTGCAATTTCTTCATCATTCAATACTTCAAAAAGCTGCATAAAAACCTCTTGTCCAATGGATTGGGCTTTCGCTAAGGCTTTTTCACCTTCGTCCGTTATTTGTAAGCGAATTGTACGACGGTCAGATGGGTCATACAGTCTTTCTGCTAAACCGAGCTTTACTAATTTTTCAGAAATACTCGTCATTGCCCCTTTTGTATAGCCAAGCGTTCCTGCTAATTCAGCTTGCTTTTGTGGACCTTTCGTGTGTAGCTCACTTAATACTAAAATTGGTGAAATACCTAACGGATACGGAAATGCTTTCGTAAAACGTATAATATTTGCATTATTCATCTGTTCAATCCTATGAATAAGTTTAAAAATATTTGTCTCTTTCAAAATATCCACCTCTTCCAATTGTTGGACCAGTGATCTATTGAGAATCATTTGAAGCTAAGAAAACAGCTAGTCTTCCAATAACATCACCAAAGCGACCTAATGGAATTTTACTTTTAAGCGCTTCATCTTACTCAGGCTATGCTTTTGCCCACGCTTGTACACCTGGTGAATAAACAAGCGGAATAATGCTATTCATGTAGTTTAACATTAGACTAATTGCAAATCAATTATGCCACGGTCCGGAATCGGCTTTGTGCTTGCCTGTAGTTGTGGAAGACGTCTATACCTGTCGCTACGAAAAAACTTTGTAGCTGACGCTTCGCTTTCGCTACGAAAAAACTTTGCAGCTGACGCTTCGCTTTCGCTACGAAAAAACCTTTGCTGAAAGAAGTTAAAAAATAATTTTCTTTTTCATAGATCCTCCAATTGGCAAATTTCTACTTTTCACGCTTTTATTCTACGGAAAAGACTAGCAGTTTACAATTAAACACTTTTTTATTTTACAAAGAATAATATGTCATCTTTTTTATTCGACAAGAATAAACTGTAGTAGCTAGCTAAAATCACTTTCAGGAAAGGAGTTGTTTACAATGGGTGCTAAATGGATAAAGATTTCAGTCCTTTATTTAGTGATTGTTTTGGCTTTTGGCCTGTTTATGCATTATACAGTTCAACTTGAATGGAAGGCGACACATGCCCACATTGGTGTGGTAGGTTGGCTGACAACTGGATTTATCGGTTTAATTTATTCAATATATAAAGATGCTGCCGAGACAGGACTGGCCAAAGCACAATTTTGGTTTTACAATATCGGATTGCCGTTCCTCTTTGTCGGTATGATGATGGTATATATTGATGTGCCACGCTGGTTATTTGAGCTCTTCGTATCTGGTGGCGGTATCGCTGTAGCCATTTCAGTGCTATTCTTTGTTGTCAACGTCTTTAAATATGTAAGAAGTACATCTTAAATAGAAAGCCCCACTTTTCCATAAAGTGGGGCTTCATTTTATACCATTCTCTTAGCAAATAATCATCATGTAATCGATCCATAATTATTGTTGCAATGAATTCGCCTGCATTTGATACATCTTTTCGTAAATGCCGCCCTGTGCTAATAGCTCATCATGTGTGCCACGTTCAACAATCTTACCTCGATCTAAGACAAGAATACGATCTGCATTTTTAATAGTAGAAAGTCGGTGAGCGATAATGAATGTTGTACGTCCTTTTTTCAGCACATCCATCGCATGCTGAATAATCTCCTCTGTTTCCGTATCTATATTAGAAGTAGCCTCATCTAATATTAAAATAGCCGGGTCAAAGGCAAGCGCACGCGCAAAGGAAATTAACTGACGCTGTCCAGATGACAGTGTGCTCCCCTTCTCAATAACAGGCTCATCATAGCTATTTGGCAAGTTCGCCAAAACACGTTCCCCACCAACAGCCTTTAATGAAGCTTCTATCTTTTCACGTGAAATTTTAGGATTGTTTAAGCTGACGTTCGAAGCAATAGTACCTGTAAATAAGTACGGGTCCTGAAGAACAATGCCCATATGTTCACGCATTGTTTGACGAGGAACCGAAGTGATATCAATTCCATCAATCGTAATTTTACCTTTAGAAGGATCATAGAAGCGGAACAATAAGTTCATAATCGAACTTTTCCCAGATCCTGTATGACCTACTAAGGCAATTGTTTCACCTTGGTGTGCTTCAAATGATAGGTTTGTCAATACATATTCATCATTTTTATAAGCAAAGGAAACATCTTTGAACACCACATTCCCTTTATATCTAGGTAAACTTTTTTCAGATACTGGTTCCCCATTAGTATCTAACACCTCAAAGACACGCTTTCCTGCAACAAGTGAGCGCTCAAGCTGAGAAAATTGATTGACGATATTCGTGATCGGATTAAATAATCTCGTTAAATAATCGACGAAGGCATATAATGTCCCCGCAGAAATAACTTCCGTCGCCGTAAATGACTGTGTACCAAAGTAAAAAATAAAGATCGTAAACATAAGAAGTCTTAATGTATTAACAAGGTTGAAGGAAGTTGCAGAATCAAGGAAAAGCAGCTTACGTTCATATGCATAATGCTCATTATTCATGTCATCAAATTCATTCGTCATTTGCTGCTCACGACGGAATGCTTGAATAATCGTCATCCCTTGAATCGATTCATTAATCATTGCGTTAATATCGGCAATTTTTGTTCTGATCACATCATTATATTTCGAAGCAACTTTACGATATAAAATCATCCATAAATAAACGACTGGTACCATAGTCAATGCTAGGAATGCCATTTTCCAGTTTAAAATGAAAAGTGCGATATAAACACCTACAATAGAAATTAAACTCGTAACGAAATTTGAAAGTACCTGAACATATAAATTACGAACAGCCTCAGTATCATTCGTTACACGGGCAACAATTTTCCCTGCTGGTAAATTATCGAAGTATTGAATTGGCAATGTTTGAATATGCTCAAATACATCCTTACGTAATTTTTGTACAACCCGATTGGCACCCATTTGTAAATAGATATACATAAAATAGCGTAAAACAGCTGTAGCTATTGCTAAAATTAAATAGACAAGTAACAGCCAAGTGATTGGTTTTATTTCCATATGTCCAATTGTCATGTAATTATCAATGATATGCTTCGCAATAAATGGCCCAACAAGCTCCGTAAAAACGGCGATTGTTAAGAAAAATAATCCAAGTAGTATCGGTTTTTTAAAATACATTGCATAGCGTACTAAACGTTGACTCGTACTCATGATGCACCTCCTTCTAGCTGCTGACGGTCAAATTGCTCTTTATACCATCCTTGTTGTGAAAGAAGTTGCTCATGTGTTCCCTGCTCTACAATTTGGCCTTCATCTAGCACGATAATTAAATCGGCGTGCTGAACTCCTGATAAACGATGTGTTGTAATAATCGTCGTTTTGTCTTGTCGTTCTCGCTGTATATTTTCAATAATTCTTGCCTCTGTTTTTGCGTCTACAGCAGAAAGAGAGTCATCAAGCATTAAGATTTCAGGGTCTTTAATAAGAGCACGCGCAATTGAAACGCGTTGCTTTTGACCACCTGAAAGAGATACACCCTTTTCACCAACAAGTGTCTCAAGACCCATTGGTAGATTTTTTAAATCCTTTTCAAAGTATGCTGCACGAATGGATTCCTGCAATTCAGCTTGTGTAGCATCTTCTTTCCCAAATAAAATATTTTCACGAATAGTACGTGAGAATAGAACATGATCCTGAGGAACATAACCAATCCAGTCGAGTAACTGCTCCTTCGTTTGTGCAGTAATATCAACTCCATCAATCGATAGCTGCCCCTCGCCAATTGGATACTCGCGTAATAATTGTCGCAGGAAGGTCGTTTTTCCCGCTCCTGTTTTACCAACAATCCCAAGTGTTTGCCCCTTTTTCAACGACAACGAAATTCGCTGGAGGTTTTTTACCTGACTCATTGGATATCGGAATGTTAAATCATCAAAGCCAATCGCATTCGGTGTCACAATCGTTTGTGGATTCGCAATATTTCGAACATCCGCGTCATACCTTAGCGTTTCCTGCACACGATCAAGAGAAGCGTTACCTTGTTGCATCACATTAATAAGCTCTCCAATTGCAAATATTGGCCAAACTGCTAGCCCCAAGTAAACATTGAACGTTACAAGCTGCCCAACTGTCATTGCCTCAGTCGCTACTAAATGAGCACCATAGCCTAGCGCTACAACATAACTGATCCCTGTACCGACCTTTGTAATTGGTCCAAATAAGGCGTTAATTTTTGCGGTATGCATATTTTTTTCATACACAATCTCGCTCATCTCTGCAAAATTTGCTTCATCCTTTTTTTCTTGCACATATGCGCGTACAACTCGCACACCTGCAACGGACTCTAGAACACTATCGTTCAGCTCTCCAAAAGAATCCTGTGCCTTCATATATCGTTCATGCACAATTTTCCCTAAATATTGAATAAGGATGGCCATTATCGGCACTGGCAGCATTGCAAAAAAAGTAAGCTTCCACGAAATCATATAGCCCATGGCAAAAATAATAAAGCCCATGTAGATTGTCGAATCAATCAATGTCATAATCCCAAAGCCAGCTGTTAATGACACTGCGTTTAAATCATTTGTTGCACGGGCCATTAAATCTCCGGTGCGATTTTTTTCATAAAACGTTGGCGTCATGCGTAGAAAATGCTGCATGAGGTTCCGACGTAAAATTTTCTCTAGGTTAATAGCTCCTTCAAATAGTCTGAATTGCCACACAAAATTAAGGACATACCCCCCAATAATGATGCCAATAAAAATCAAAATATACTTCGTTAAAAGAGCTGATGTCATTTCTCCAGCAGTCAATATATCAATAATGGACCCTAGTAAATACGGTGGAACCACTTCTAACCCGCTGGCAATCATTAATAGCACAATTGCTATTGTATATTGTTTCCAGTATTTCTTAAAAAACCAGCTTAATTTACTTAAAACATCAAACATACATTATAACCTTCTTTCTCCAGTGCTATTGAAGCTTTACTACCCACTATCCAGAAATACCTTGTTAAAAATCATTTTTTGTACCGTGTTTCGCATACACATACACTCCCTTTTCATTATCACTACAACCTTTTTTTTGCAATAAAAAAGACACATACCCCAAAAAAAAGAGCATGTGTCTCTTAATAAAAGGCAAGGTGTAACCCATGCCTTTTATTACAATGTAAAATACAATGTTAGAAGACATGGACAATGTATGCAGATGTACTTTGATATGATACTGATAAAATTAACATTGTCATGACCTCCTTCGTTTGATTTGTTATAGTGTTCTTGAAGATTATCATACTATAGAAATATTTGTCAACTACCTTGCTGTTATTTTTTAGATTTTTCAGGAAATAATTAGCACTTTAAAGCAGTGAATTACTGAAATTAATATCCAGGAGTAAATCATTCCTGGAACATAAATTTAACATTAAATACTATAACTTTTTATATTGACTTTAACGCGACGTAAACCATTATGGTTAGTTTGTATTAGCCTAAAGGAGGAAATAGACATGAATGAATTTTATCAAATGCCCTTATTCTTAAAGCTAAAAGTAAGGGATATTGAAAAGTCAAAAGAATGGTATGCAAACGTAATCAATTATGCCTCGGCATAATTGCGTCCGGAATCGGCTTTGTGCTTGCACAAAGAAATAAAATCGTCAAGTAGTATCCTTGGTTCCCCACAAATTGACAATACGATTACTGTGTTAAATACAAATTTTTCAAATAAAACATGTTATTGAATCATTGCTGGAAGACCCTAACGAACAAAGCTAGTTCAATAGGGTCTTCCAGCAATTTATCGGAACAATTTTAAGATTTATCGGAACAATTTAAAGGTTTATCGGAACAATTATTAAATTTATCGCCTAACTTTAATTTATCACCCAACTTTTAAAATTTATTGCCTAACTTTTTAAATTTATCGCCCATCTTCCCAATAAAATTAAAGAATAACAAACACGGAGACTGTTCCCTTATTTCCATTAAGGGTATAAAATGCCGTCCATCTTTGCTCACTTCAACATCCATCGGTGCAAGTTGAATATAAGAGAAACGAACGCCAAACTGAAACATCGTTTACTGTTTTGAATTTTACAGTGTGCTTTTCAAGGCACCAGGTCTATTTATTATTTAGTAATTAATTATTAATTAGTAGTGACGGTTTTTCCGTTAACGGGTTTTCCGTTTCTGGATTTACCGTTAACGGATTTTCATTGAACGGTGTAATAGTGTTTGAAGACTAAAAAAGTTCTCATTTTGAAATACTAAGATCATAATACGCCTCCTTTCTTGTTATATACATATTAAAAGATGATATAGGGACAATAATTACGAAGTAGTTTGGCAGGATTTATATAAATTTTATTTATCTTAATCGACGGTATACTAAAATAGTGTTTGAGAAGTCAAAAAACTATAGAACGAAAATATTTGAACCAACGCTGGTAAAACGGTATAAGATATAATGAAAAAAATCATGTCATTCTAAATTTGAGCTCTCTTTGATATATTTGAACCCGTATAACTATAGAAATATATCTAAAAGGGTTATCACATGATACACTTTTCACTATAGACATTTTAATAAGGAGTCTTTACGTTGAAATCATTTTTAGCTGTTGGAATTGGCGGATTTTTTGGTGCCATCTGTCGATATAGCCTTGGTCTAGCACTTTCAAATAATGGTGGTTTTCCATTTGCGACACTTTGCATAAACTTAATTGGTTGCTTTTGTTTAGCGTGGCTATTTACTACGTTTACAAAGCGTACGCCTGTAGTTTTAGGAATTGGTACTGGCTTTTTTGGTGCCTTTACAACCTTTTCGACATTTTCTTTAGAAACGTTATTACTTCTACAAGATAGTAAGTGGCTACAAGCCGTTCTTTATACTTTAGTGAGTGTTTTTGGCGGTTTAGTTTGTGCATGGCTAGGGTTTAGACTAGCAAAGGGGCGCATCGTATGATAGTTATTGGTATTGGTGGATTTTTGGGAGCACTAACGAGATTTTATCTAGGAAAATGGATTGCTCATACATATCTTTGGGCAACTTTTTTTATTAATATATCGGGTTCTTTTGCACTTGGCTTTTTATTTGCTTTACAACCAAGTGATTGGCTTTGGCATTTTATAGGGATTGGTTTTTTAGGAGCCTATACGACATTTTCGACATTCGGTTTTGAATCCTTGCAGCTCTTGGAACAGACAAAATGGAAACAAGCTATTGTTTATATATGCACTACAGTTTTATTCGGTTTACTTTTCGCGGCACTTGGCTTTTTACTTGTGTAACAGCATTTATGAGAACTTATAGAGGTGATTTTTTGACACAACCATCAATCGAACAATTACAAGCACTCGAAGCTGAAATTGAACAAACATTATATACATTAATCGACCTAGAACTAGCGGAAAACTTTCCAGAAATGAATACCCGCTTTGCACAATTACTTGCAAAGGTACAGGCTGCTCAGTTAATTGATTATAAGCTTGACGTCCTCGTTGACCCTCAAGCATTTTCCACAGAAACATGTATTCTACTACAAAGTTTAATAGAGGCAAAGGCTAGACCACATAAAAGGCAACGACTCCTAACGCATCGTATGATTTTAAAAATATGGCTACGTAAAAATAAACGGTTTATGAATGAATTTTTACCACAAATGTTTTAGGCGCCCCTTCAATTCTCAAGGGCGCCTCCTTTTATATTTGCAATTGTTGTAACACTTCTTTGATTTTCCCTTCGATTGTTACATCAAATTGTGCTTCATGTTGTGCAATATCTAAATTAATATAAACGGTTTTTCCTTTTGTCATCATGGGGAGTTGATTAACCGGATACACTTCGAGGCTCGTACCGATAACAACGACAAGCTCTGCTGCTTTAATAGCCTCCATCGTCTTGTGCCAGCTTGCTTGTGGTAAACTTTCCCCAAAAAGCACTACATTCGGACGTAGTTTACCACCACAATGTGCACAGCTCTCTTTGTGCAAGAAGCTTTCCATTGGAGCAGCTTGCTGACAGCGATGACAACGTACGGAGCGTATCGAGCCATGTAATTCCTCTACTCTTTGACTTCCTGCTAGCTGATGAAAACCATCGACATTTTGCGTGGCAACTAACGATACGATTCCTCGTTTTTCCCAATCAGCTAAAATTTGATGGCCCTCGTGTGGCGCTACTTTTTCCAAATTTTCTATGCGCATTTTATAAAACTCATGAAACAATGAATAATTTTGTGCCAATGCTTCCGTAGTAGCTACTGTTCGAGGATCAATATTATTCCACCAACCTGATGCCGATCGAAAATCTGGAATTCCACTTTCGGTTGACATACCAGCACCTGTTAAAATCACCGTACTGCTTGAGGTTTGTAACCACTCACTTAAACGTTCAATTGTCATTTTTCCCTTTTCCATTCATGGCATTATCATATGGTGTGTAAGTCATAGTAGGTACTTTCTTTTTCACAAAAACGCGATATATTGCACGAACCAAAATGCTTGAAAAAATCAGACTTACAATAAGCGCCACGCTATTCCCAATATTCATTCCACTCAATCCTTTCTCTCCGTGTAGTTAGTGAATGGCTTTCCTATTGTTTGAGTGTATTTCCTATTAATGAAGGCTGCCAACTCTCTACTATTTATATTGTCAGCCAACATTGGACATGCCCAAATTATTAACATAATTATCCCAATATACTCTACATACAAGTGTAAATGTTTTTTTAAATAAAATTTTGCATTTATTTTGGAAGACCTATTTAGAAAACTACTTATTAATACTTAATACTTCGACAACAAATCAATATTTCCTGTAGTTCGGTGCAGCTATTTCTCCCCTACTTTCCGTCGACGCTAATTCTATCCGGCGCCTTGAGTGTTCTTTCCGTCGTTGCCTGAGTTCTTTCCGTCGCTCCGAGTCTTCTATTCGTCGTTGAGACCCTACTTTCTGTCGATGCTAATTCTATCCGGCGCCTCGAGTTTTTTTCCGTCGTTGCCTGAGTTCTTTCCGTCGCTCCATGTCTTTTATCCGTCGTTGAGACCCTACTTTCTGTCGATGCTAATTCTATCCGTCGCCTCGAGTTTTCTTTCCGTCGCTCCATGTCTTCTATCCGTCGTTGAGACCCTACTTTCCGTCGACGCTAATTCTATCCGGCGCCTCGAGTTTTGTTTTCTTTC
>NZ_LIYL01000065.1:86476-151126 GCF_001278875.1 Lysinibacillus sp. FJAT-14222
TTCTTTCCGTCGCTCCATGTCTTCTATCCGTCGTTGAGACCCTACTTTCCGTCGACGCTAATTCTATCCGGCGCCTCGAGTTTTTTTCCGTCGTTGCCTGGGTTCTTTCCGTCGGTGCCTGAATTCTTTCCGTCGCTCCGAGACTCCTATCCCGCGGTCATAAAAAAACAGCTGAAATGCTGAGGGCACTGAAAAACTAAAGAAATTCATTTTTTTATATTATAAATCTGTCTTTTGTTGGATTTAGAAACTCAAAAAAGTCGATTTGCATCACATTTTTTGTGGCAAATCGACTTTTTCAGTGCCCTCGAAATGCTTCAGCTGTTTTTCTCATATATGCTTTGATTTTAATCGTAGGTTTTTCCACATATGATAGTAAACACCACCAGAAGTCATTATCGCTGGAACAGTAAAAATAAAGGAACCTGTAAATCCTTGCTCTGCAATGTGTTGAATTGTCCCAGAGGTAAATGTCATAAATACCCATAATACCATAGTTATTGCAAGTGCAATTGATGCTACTAGATTTACAGGCTTTGCAAGACGAGCTAATTTATCAATAGAGGACTCAGCATCACTATAAATAGGTGTCGTTTCTGGAGCTGCCTTAAAAATATGCATATGAGCGCTTGAGCATACATGTGTCCAGCCACCGTAAGCAAATAGTTCAAAATACTCCTCTTCGTCAGCCTTCTGTAATTTACGATAATCAATACTAAAAATGACTTCTTCTGGTTCACCCTTTTCTAGCCCATAGCCTGCACATTGAAATCTTTTTAAATGCCAGCCCTCCGCAGCTTTTTTGCTTAATTCTTTCATATCGAGTGCCTCAGAAAAAGCTAAACCCATTGATGGCATATATCTCTTATTTCGCACTATTTTTGCCCCCTTTGTAATCCCTGCTCTGCTAAATGAATCATGGTCTTTCTTCTTTCAATATCTTCGAGCAATATTTCTCGACCTTTATCCGTTAAGACATAGACCTTTCTGCGAGAATCCGAATCATCATGTAGCTGAATAAGTTGTTCAGCTAATAATTTTTTAATAATTGTATAAAGGGATGCTGGACCAACTACGAAAGTACCCTTTGTTGTCTCCTCTATTAAACTCATGACCGCATAGCCGTGTCGAGGCTCTGTTAAGGCAGCCATAATATAAAAAACAGAATCTGTTAGCTGCTCTAATGATTTCATTGTCTACACCTCCAATATATCACAAAATGATATATCGTTAAATAATATATCATTTTGTGATATATAGAGCAACCCTGACCCAAACTATAAAAATCCCCACCAAGCCGTTTCTTGGAGGGGATCATACCATGCTTATTAATTTTCTCGAACTGGACGATTCCAACGTAGCTGATATCTGAACATTTCTTTTTTCGTGTCCTTATCTAACAACAGAAACTCATCTCCTGCTTGAATCGCATAATAGTTCTCTAATGTACGAACACCCGGATTTTTTTGCTCAGTATTTACAACACCTATATTTTCTTCCCAAATAGTACGATGGTCTTTCATATCATAAAGTAATACGATACGGTCAGCACTTTCTCGCTTCGTTTGTCGATAAGATACAAGAGCTGTTTGTTGTTGCAGATCCACATCTACTACCACTGGCTCTAGATTCTTGTATGCTTGAATAGCAGGTTCAGCTAATACATTGCTACTAAATTCTCGAACCTCATCATAATCCTCCAACGGTTGATTATGCGATGCAAAATAACCTGGAATATCGGATTCTATGAAAAATTTTGTGGAAAGATATTTTTCCGCTTTGTTATCTTCGCTTAAATTTTTGCCATCAAAGCGATAAAATTTCCCATCGATACCCTCAAAATAAAGATTATTTTGCAACAAGATTATGTTGTGGGAACCACTATCTAAAACATCTATTAACTGGCTGTGTTTTTTCGCAAATTCTTTTTCAGAGAGCTTTTCTTTTCCAGTTTGAATATCCAAGAGTGAAAGTTTTCCGTATTCATCATCACTACGATGAACAAGAAGTCCCCCCATAAAATTGCCAATGAGTGTCTCTTTACTTGAAGAAGATTTCGTCCACTGTTTTTCACCTGTTTGCAAATTAATTGCTACAATTTGATGATGTGAAATAATTTGCGTAATCCCATAAGTTGTACCGTTATTTTCAGATCCTCCAACCATTTGGACAGCAATTTTCTGTGAATCATCAGTATAAATAGGAGATTCGGAATTGATTGGGAAGCCTCGACCAGCTAAGCCAAAAGCAATCATCAAAATATTACCCATAAAAGCATAAAGGATAAAAATTATGACAAAAGCACCTTTATGTCGGCGTTTAAACAAAACATACAATAACAATAAAAATCCAACGCCAAGGACAATACCTAGAAAGATATCGTGGAAAAACCAACCATTAAAGCGCCACGAATCAATATATCGTTGAAAAAAATTGTCCAATTCTCCTCCTCCTCATCAGATCAATTTCGCCTTGGCGTAATTGCGTTCGGATTTTGAATTGTGCCCGCACAATTCATTCCTTTAAAAAATCCGTAACATCCGCCAGAGGCTTTATCTTCATTCAGTAGATGTTTGGACACCCTGACAAGAAACCACATCCTCATTCATCTCACCACTTTAAGAGGTAGAAGTCTTCTACTGAATGAAGATATACTGGTTTTCAAATTTAACTAAAATCAGAATAAAGGACATAACGACCACATTGTAAGCATTGAAATAAATACCCTTGATGATGCCCATTATTCATCAGTGATTCTGACAACTCCTCAGTAGAAAAACCAGTATAATTTTCAAATTGTTCTGTAATGTCCAACTCCACTAACTCACTCCAGCCAACATAGCCAATAAATGCACAATAGTCTGAGCAATGAGCCATCCAATTATTACCTTGCCAACTAACATAACCAGGCGTTCTACACATAATTTCCTCAGTGAAATTGGCATTTACAACCGTCTCATCATTTATTAAATCCTGCTGGAAAGAACCGTCGTATTTTTTAGCAGCTGCACCACTATGTATACATGTAGGACAGAGGTATTCAGCCTCTTCAATAGCGTAAATACCTCCAGTATAATAAACATCTACTTCCTGTTCACAGCAATCACAAGTAACAACTTCTTCAGTTTCAAAGATTTTGGATTGTACTGGGTCTGGCAAATATTTAAATTTAGGTATTACCGTTTTAATTGTTTTATCCTCTCTAATTTTACAAGGATACAAAGGCTTCACACAATTTGGATTATCTATGTAATATTTTATTGATCCAAATTTTTTCTGATCTTTCTTGTTCCCTAAATCCATAACTGAAGTGAAAATTTTATATGCCTCTGAATACATTCTAAGCATACAGTAGATGTCTACAAGTATCCTTAAATTCCCCTCAGTTTGCTCATGAAGTTTCACTTTTTCCTTGAACTCATGCATGTGATTAATACTAGCCGGATTAGAAGGATTAAAATTTTTCCTTTGTTCATGCCATTCTTCTAAAATAGATGTAGTCATATATTAACTCCTTCTATCATTGAAATAATAGTTTTCTCGATTTAATTCTTTGTAAAAGAATAATCTTTCATAACTTTACAAATTTCCACATTATATTGCATATACCATTTTTCTTTGCCAAATTGCTGTGCAACTAGATGTTTTGAATTTTCCTTCCATGCCTGAATAGCCTCTAGCGATTCCCAATAGGATACCGTAATCCCCTTCCCTTCGGCATTTCTAGCACTTTCTACACGTAGAAAACCAGGCTGCTTTTGTGCTAATTCATCCATTAGTTCTGCCATTTTGGCATAGCCTTCTCCATCCTCTTCTGTTCTTTCTGATGTAAAAATTACGGCATAATATGTTTCCATAGCTATTTACTCCCTCCTCATTATGTATTATTGTAAACGATAAATACTTATACGGAAATCGAAATATGGAATGCAGAAAGGATTGTGACAAATGGGGATTAATCCAAACATGGCTGAAATCGCATCTCTCCTTGGAGAAACTTCAAGAGCTACAATGCTTGCTAGTATGATGGATGGTCGTTTTCATACTGCCAGTGAATTAGCTTATATGGCAGCTATTAAACCTCAGACTGCTAGCTTTCATCTCGCTAAGTTAGTAGAAGGTAAACTTGTTAAAGTAGAGAAACAAGGTCGTCATCGATATTTTCAGTTAGCAGACGAAGAAATTGCACATTTACTAGAATCTTTCCTAGCAATTTCTCCCCCACCTGAAGTACGCTCTTTAAAACAATCTAGCCAAATGAAATTATTACAGGGTGCAAGAACTTGCTATGACCATTTAGCTGGTAAACTAGGCGTTCAATTAACAGACTCATTGATTAACGCGGGTTATCTAAAGCTAGAAGAAAAGCAGTTTCTCATAACGTCTGAAGGTGCACAATTTTTTACAGATTTCGGTCTTGATTTAGATGATTTAAAAAGAAAGCGTCGATCATTTTCCCATGCATGTTTGGATTGGAGTGAACGACGTTATCATCTAGCTGGTGCACTTGGTCAAGGAATGCTTACACATTTTTTAAGCTTGGGTTGGGTGACTCGTGTCCCATCTATTCGTGCCATTAAAGTGACTGAAAAAGGAAGGGCTGGTTTTAAAGAAGTTTTTCAGTTAGATGTTTAAACAAGCGCAAGGCTTTTCCTTCTTTCCGCGGACAGTCTATGCTCGACTATCTTTCAAAGTCTCTCCGCGGATATTTTTAGCCGTAAAGTTACGGTTCACTAAATATATACCAGCAATAATAAACAGTCCACCGACGACTAATGATGGTTTTAATGGTTCATCTAATAGTATCCAACCTGTTAACACGCCGAAAAAAGGAGCTAAAAACAAAAAGGCACTCGTTTTTCCAGGATCACTATTTTGTAAAAGATAATACCAGCCTGCAAATTGAACAATTGATGAGAAAATGCTGAGCCATAATAAAATGAATACTGAATGACTATTCACAGTAAAAAATGGTTGTTCTAACACAAAACTCGCCAGTAAAAGTAGTAAACCACCAAAAAGCATTTGATAGGCTGATAGCACCCATGTATCAAAAAGAACGCCCCATTTTTTAGCTAGTAGTGTCGCAATTGCCCAAAAAACGGCCGACAGAATGCCAAAGATAATTCCGATTTGCACTTCAACTTGTGCACCCATTGTAATCGTAACACCAATTAACCCCAACAAAACACCACACCATTGATACAATCGGTAACGTACCTTCGTAAATATCGTAGCAAATATGACGACAAGCAACGGATTTGTAAATGTTAGAATAGAAGATTCACTTGCCGTAATCGTCCGTAAGCTTAAAAAGATACAGCCCATTACACCAGCAGTTTGAAATGCTCCAATCGTTAAAATTTTAATCCAGCCTTCTTTTGAGGTCGGATGTGGTCTCTTTAAAGCGATCACGATAACAGCCAACATTACCCCTGCCAGAATAAAGCGGAGTGCAGCCAATAACAGTGGAGATGAATACGGCAATCCCAATTTAACAATGGCAAATGAAGACCCCATTAAAAAAGTCGTTAAAACTAATAAAGCTATAAATTTATAAATATTCATGATTGTCCCCCTATTTCTTTGTCTAAGATCATTATAGACAGGAAAAATTTCAACTCTTATCGAAGTATGGAATACATATAGTGGAGGAAGGAGCTTTTTTCAGTTTCATTTCATTTTTTTATGCGTATACTTAGCTGAATATAGGTAATAGGAGGAAGCTACCTTGAAAATATTATTAGCAGAAGATGATGCACGACTAAGAAGAAATATCGTTCATATTTTAAAGAAAGAATTTCACAATGTGACAGAAGCGGAGAATGGGCAGGATGCGCTAGACCATACGCTTACAGAGAAATATGATCTTGTTATTTTAGACTGGATGATGCCGCAGCTTAGTGGAATAGAAGTGTGCCAGCAGCTACGAAAGACTGGATTTAATGGTAGTATTTTAATGCTAACAGCAAAGGACGACACAGAAGACATCATTAAAGGACTTGATAGTGGCGCAGATGATTACATAGTAAAACCATTTAAAATAGAGGAACTTTTAGCAAGAGTTCGCGCTTTACTACGAAGAAAAGATAAAGTGATAGAACAGGTCATCCAGATCAATCAATTACAGCTAAATGTAGATTCCCGAGTGTTTTTGTACAATAATGAAGTAGTTGACCTTACTAAAAATGAATTTTTACTGTTAGAATATTTATTTATCAATAAAGGTCGTGTACTAACAAGAGAACAGATTTGTATTTATATATGGGGCTACGATTACGATGTTTCGAATAATTCCTTAGATGCTTTAGTCAAACTTGTTCGAAAAAAAATTGATGATAGTCAATCCAAATCACGTATTCAAAATGTCAGAGGTATTGGCTATAAACTGAGGGAACACTAATGTTTCATAAAACGAGAAAAAAATTATCCTATTTGTATGCAGCGCTTTACTTTTTATTATTTTCATTATTCGTTATAGTTCTATACTTTTCCCTCGTTAAATTAATGGAACATCAACAACTAAACGAATTAGAAGACTTTTATGTTAAGCAAGAGCACGATTTTTTTGAACACGTTTATGCAGACACAAAAACCTTAAGTTATGACCCAAATCGCAATTTTTTTTACTATATTTACACAAAGGATCATACATTTGTCCATGGTGACGAATCGTTCAAAGGACTGAAGAAACAGGTTGAAAAAGTATTTGGCAATAGCAATACAAATGAGGAACTCGTAAAACATTATGAATGGCAAGAAGAGCATTTTCTTCTTCTAAAAAAGCCAATTTTCAACAACGATGTAGTAGTAGGGTATATTTTTGTTGGTAAATCTGTGACGTCACAGCATCACTTTTTCCAAATGGCAAAGTATTTACTCATATTATTAACGTGTATTTCGACAGTCTTAATCGGTCTACTGGGCTATTATATGGCAGGTAAAGCGATGATACCTATTCAGTGGTCGTTCAATAAACAAAAAAAGTTTGTATCCGATGCATCTCATGAATTACGAACACCGCTAAGTATTTTTTATAGTTCACTTGAAATTTTAGAAGTGGAGGAAGCAAAACAATTAAGCCCTTTTGGCAAAGAATTAATTGCGGATTTAAAAGACGAGGCTGAAATCATGAAAGAGCTAATAGAAAAACTGCTGTTCTTAGCAAGACATGATCAGCAGCAGATTTCCATCCAAAAAGAAACCATACCATTATCAACTTTACTCCAAAAAGTGAGCACGAAATTCCAAAGGATTATGCCTCCTGAAATCCAGTTTTCTACTGAAATCCAAGAAGACATCGAGCTGCTTGGTGATGCTTCAAAGATACAAGAACTGCTCTATATTCTTTTAGACAACGCGATAAGATATACAAATAGTGGAGCAATAACGCTTGCGCTTTTAAAAAATAAAGACTCTATAAAAATTACTGTTGCTGATAGCGGCGTTGGTATGACTGAACAGGAATTGCCTTTAGTATTTGAGCGATTCTACCGAAGTGATGCTGCTCGTCAACGAAATGGCTCTGGTTTAGGTCTTGCCATAGCAAAAGCAATAGTGGAGCAACATAATGGGAAAATTTACGCAACAAGTAAAGTAGATAAAGGCACTACATTTCATATTGAATTCCCTATATAAATATAAAGGAATCGGGGCTTATTTAAACAGTCCCGATTCCTTTTAATTATTGTGTGACGTTGAAATATTTACTTTTTTCATGAACTGGCTTATTGTTCTTGCTACTAGTATTAACAAGGTAATTCCCGCAGAAGCTACATAAAACATGATAATCAACGCATTTTCTGTATCCGTTCCAATAAGCACTCCATGAGCAAGTGATAATACCCATGCTGGTAGCACAAGAAAGTGAAGCTTTTTCCATAACGAGCGATTCATTGTTCGAATCCATAAATCAGATGTCATGATAACCATTAAAAACAAATAAAATGCAATTGTACCAAGAGCTGATGATAGAGACTGATATTCAGCAGAGAACGGGAATAAAATCTCTACTAGACTATAAGGCTCATAATGATCGATTAAAAGCACTAACATATGCGCTATTACGGTGATTAAGCCTAGCCATCCCGCATCTTGATGTATATGATAAATTAAATTTTTATGTGATTTTACAAATGCTGATTTTCTCAATAAACCAAATATAATGGAAATTGTAAAGTAAAAATACGCTAAAAACCCTAATAATCGAATCCATTCCCACGTACTTAGGATCATTTATTTCTCCCCCGTCATCCTCCAATTTGCTGCTTGCCCTTCTTTAACGATAAAGCGAGCACTTTGTTGACAATTATTTTCGAACCATTGCTGCAATTCATCCCCATCCATAAGAAAGCACAGTTTTGCACCAACCTCCGCATCACATAAAGAGGACGTTACGACTGAAGCTTGTAATACTTCTGTATCTGCGATTTCACCTGTTTGTCCGTTCAATAAATGATGTTTCTTCATTGTTCCTTGCATCCAGCTTCGATAAACTCGATTGGATGTAGCAATAGCACCTGTTTTCATTTTAATAGAGCTAATTTCCTTGTCGTTATCCCAGGCATCTGCCACGCCGATTGTCCAAGTCTTTTCCCCAGATGACCACATTTTCATATCCCCTCCCCCGTCTATTAGTCCGAAATCAGGCGATACCTCTTGCTCAAGCCAATTCGCCAATTTTTCAATGGCATACCCTTTGGCAAATCCACCCAAATCAATTTCCTGCTGTGCTACCTTCATGACTTGCTCATCGCCTAGAAATTGAAATGGTTGATTTGCAATCAGAGGTTTGTTTTGAAATGCCTTACTTTTAGCTGAATCAAATGGGAAAGATTGATTGTAGCCATGCTGTTCTAATTGGCGTTTAAGATACGGTGAGAATAAACCATTAGAACGTTGATAATATTGATTTGCTTGCACTAAACAATCATATAATAACGAACTAATGCGAAGCGTTTCTCCGATTTTCAAATCATTTAGTTGTGATAATTCATTATTTGATTGAAATCTTGACCATTCTTTTGCTACGTAATGAAGCCATTTCTCTGCTTTTTCTTTCCATCTGAAATGAACACCTTTTGGCATAGCTATATATAATTCAGTATTCATTATTTGTAAAGTTAGTGTATCCACATGACCAACTCCATTAAGTTCTTTTCGTTTTGCGCTCGCTTTTGACAGCAGGTTGACTTGTAATTTCAAAGTTTGTCCAATCAAGCTGCACTAGTTCTTTTTCTTTTTTTGTCATATTTTCCTGATCTACATCCTGAATATTATTTGTGCGTGTAGTTTCGGCTTGTGTTGGGCTGTTAATTTGGGTTAGTATCGCTGCAGATAAAAGTATCCCTGACGCACCTAATACCCACTTTGCTTTTTTCGGATCTTTCATAGTGCTTCCCCCTAATTTGTAATTGGCTGGCAGACAAACGTTTGATTACTTTCTTGCCATTCCGCTATATAGCCTAAGCCATTTGTTATTGTACTAATAGGTACATATAATTCTTCATTTACATAAAATGCTTGTGCAGGAGATGGTGTTTTCATATTGTTATCATAGACAACGTTAGTTCCAGCACGGAAAATTAATTCATTTTCTTGATATTGGATATCTAAAATCTTACTTGCTTTGTAAAAGGTTACTTTTGCTCCTAAAACCTGTGCTACTGCTTTTCCTGGTACAAAAAATTCCCCATCTTTTGGTATAACAAAAAAGCTTTGCTCCTTATTTGTACCTTCTACCTTTAACGTGACCTTTTGAGAGCTTGTGAAAGGTAATACTTCTTTATCTGCTGCAACTGTTCGTGTCCAAATATTCCAAGTACCCTTTTCACTTACAGCGTCTTGAAAGTAGTAAGTTTCACCTTCTTCTTCATCGTCATAGTAATATTTCTCATCGTCGTCATCATCATCGTCTTTATAGTCCTTATATTCTTTATATTTTTCATGTTTTTTATCTTCATGTTCGTGATCATCTGCATGTACGACTACGCCATTTGTTATAAAACCTGCCAATATTAGAACTACAACAAGACTAATTTCTTTCATCTTCATCTACAACACTCCTTTCCTTTGCCTTCATTGTAGGTTTTTAAAATGATAGGAGACTGAATTTTTCAAACAAATTTAGACATACAAAAAAGCCATTTCTATTTACAGATTTCACTGTACATAGAGATAGCCTTTTTCATAAGCCTAAATATATTTCTCTTGTTGTTTTACTTTATATTTAGCCCATGCGACTACTAGAATTAAAAGTAGCGCTAAATAAATAAAGCCTAAAATCGCATAGCTTGAGTCAGCCACGACAACTCCTGATAACAGGCTACCCGCTGAGCCACCGAGAGCAACCCAGACATCTATTGAGCCTTGCGTTTTTGCACGAGTGTGAATAGTCGTTGAGTCAATAATAATATCCGTGCCACTAATAAAAGCCAAAGTTCCAACCTAAACCTAGTAATATAAGAGCTACCGCCAACCATAACAAAGAATCACCTGGAGTAAATGCGGCTACTAAATCTGCCGTGGCCAAAATGCGGCAAGGTATTCACTCCCCCAGCATAAATAGTGTCCGCTTCCGTTAAGGAGTCTTT
The DNA here is from genome assembly GCF_001278875.1 of Lysinibacillus sp. FJAT-14222. NCBI lineage: Bacteria > Bacillati > Bacillota > Bacilli > Caryophanales > Bacillaceae > Lysinibacillus > Lysinibacillus sp. FJAT-14222. The sequence goes on from NZ_LIYL01000065.1 coordinate 97,069, forward strand.
CTTGAACAAGCTGAAATAGACGTACTTGGAATCGGAAGCTTGCAATGCAGAGTCGTTATCCTTATCTGTGTTTGCTGATATTCCAAAAGTGGTAGCGGCAACCAAAGTTATGCAATGTTAGTGACATTTAACAATAACTCTAAAATTACAATTTAAAAAATAAAAACCAAATACTCATTACATACAACGGATTCGGGATAGCAAACTCTTACCTCGCCCATAGTTTTTATTAATACATTGCTGTCCCATATTACATAATAAAAAGCCATCCCCTATTGGATATGACCTTTAGTTAACATTATTTTTACCCTATCATCTTTAAATCTTTCTTTAGATGACTTACGATGAAAAAAAGCAATTTCACCCTAATTCCAAAAATTTCCAATAGGATGAATACCTCCTTAACTTTCTATAACTAGACATAGAAAGGAGGAAAATTTCATGAGATACTACGGTAATATAGGTAATTACAATAACAATTGCTATTACGGTGGTGGCTATGGTGGCTCATCATTCGTTCTTATTGTCGTTCTATTTATTCTTTTAATTATTGTCAGCGCTAGTTTCTTGTATTAATGAAAACCTTTTTTGTTCACAACATAGGAATAAAAAATAGGATAAAGCAGATTAGCCTTACACCTCCTTATTCTAGGGCCACTTTTACCTGAGTGATCCTTTTTATTTAAACCTGTATGTTATTGTTTGAATTCAGATAAAAGTCTATCCCTCTGTTCTTCTTTGAGTTCACACTGTTATAGTATTCAATTTATTTTATTATTTTGTTTAATGGACTTATTACCAATCACCTTACAAATTTGAATTTCCATCACCCTCCTTTCTAAAAACACTTTACATTATATAGATAATTATCAATATCCCTTTTGAATACTGTGCATATTATAAATCATAGAAAGGAGGGAAATTACTATGTCTGAATATTATGGTAGTGGTTCTGGTACAGGTTCAGCATTTGCGCTAATTGTTGTTCTATTCATTCTTTTAATTATTGTCGGCGCTAGTTTCTTGAATAGAGGTTATTAATACCTAACACCGTCTCTAATGCTCCTAACTATTAGGATAATACAAACTTATCCTTTCCCTTCTATTCTTTACTAAGGGTCACTATCCTCCGGTGACCTTTTTAATTTTTCCTCTTTCAATTTTCAATGTCACACTTAATCTTTTAAGATATATTAAAAAGCCACACCTAGTTACATGTGACTTTATCATATATAGTTTCCATTATTATCTTTAAGGGCAACTATTTCTCGCCCATTTAAGCCTAGTTTTTGGCTACCAGTATTTTATAGGATAAAAACAGGAACCCGAAAATTCCGAGCAGATTCCGCTGGTATTATGACAGGCGTTGAAGGTACGATTTTTTATAAAGTCCCTGATGGTGAAATAGCTCTGTATTTTGATAATCCTTATATAGGTTCTAACGATTTCAGTGCACATAGTTCGTCACCAACTATTAAAGCTAGGGCTATTGGTGGTAGTGGAGATTCTTGCGAAGTGACGTATATAGTTTCCAATAAATAAACGATTATTAAAAAAACCAGCAAAGCTAATTCTTATGAGCGCCTGGTCATTTTTTTATTTGTCGTACGAAAACTCGACTTGTTCAATAAATGGCGCCATTACAGCATTCCTTTATAAATCAGAAATGTTACATACCAAAAATAATGTCACTTTTTATTTTTTTCTTTGAAGGAAATCCATTTCTTATAGATGTCCCTTTTTTGAATCAAGAATAAACATAGACGCATCTTGTCCCATAAATATTTTATTTCCTGTATAAAAAGTTTTGAATCGAATATCTCTATACCCTATTTTAGTCATAATGTCTGTTAGCTCTTCTGGATTAAATCCGTTATGAACAATATCTGAAACTATTTTTTCATTTTTATTAAAATCTACGATCAATAGATGTCCTCCTTCATCAAGAACATCAAATAATCTTGATAAAACTAATTCAACATCATGAATATGGAGTAGAACCTGAGCCATAAAAATATAGTCGGCATGTACATCCGGTATACTTTCCTTTTCAATATCAAAGCATAATGTATCTACATTCTGAATATTAAAATTGGTTACTTTTTGCTTTATTTGATTAACCATGTTTGGTGATGTATCCAGAAAAAGCATAGAATTAAACTCGTTTAACAAGTTCATTCCGACAAGACCAGTTCCACACCCAAAATCAATAGCATTCTTGCTTTTAGCGTCAACTAAATAATTTCTGACCGCATCTGATGATACCTTTGCAATTTGGATTCTTTCAGGAGTGTCATATATATTAGCTATCATTTCAAACTTATCAGTATTTCCCATTATTATCTCTCCAATCAGGAACAAACCTAAATACTAAAAAAACTTGTCATTACTTAAGATACGATTCTGCAAATAATAATTCAACTAATTGCTTCATTATTGACAGTCGTAAATTTTAAAATTCGACTCCTTTACATGCGGAGCCAGTCATACTTTTGGGAATATAAAGATAAGACTCATTAAAATAACCCACCTATCAGTTATTAGTATTGGCCATAATTGTTATAAGTCCTTAGCACATTGTTAACCTTCAACTTTTTTAGTTTATTACGGAATACATGGGGCATAGATACCATAATATTCACGTTTATGTCTGGATTACCATTTAAATACTTTTTGATAAAGTAGTTAAAGTACTGAAAATCCTCTTCAAGACTCAATATATTAGAAGATCTTTGAAAGACGTTGATAACCGTAACTTTTTTATCATTGCCAAATAAGACGAGGGTTGGTGAATATACTACTTCATTAGAATTAATCTACGAATAATAAAGCATCTTCTGTACAGACTAATTTCAGGAGGTGAAATCCATGAATAACAACAACCAAAACTTTAACAAAAAAACCCCTAATGCAATTCCAAATGCAATGAACGAAGAATTCGGGAATGAGACTGATGTTAATCAAATTAGACAACAAATCCAGCAAGCAGAAGCTAACAAAAAACAAGCTTCTGGTGCAATGAACTCGATGAACGAAGAATTCGGGAATGAGACTGATATTAATCAAATTAGACAACAAATTCAACAAGCAGAAGCTAACAAAAAACATGCTTCTGGTCGATTTGGAAACGAAAACAATACAAAATAAATTAAATTATCATCCTCAACCGGCAACCTTTTTTCTGCCGGTTTTTTTATTTTACTCATCAACCCTATATCTACAGAAGAATAATAATTTTTCCGTTAACTTTAATATGGTTAAAATAATTCTTGTCATGAGTAATTTCATCACTACCTAACCGTAACGACCTCGCCGTTATGTTTTTTATTTTTAATTCGATGTTGGTTACTCCGAAACTATTCCAAATGTTGTTGTTTAATAATCATTTTATAAACAGAAATATAAATCTTCTGCTGTAGACTTTTAGGTAGTCTCTTTCCTGTTGAGTTACGTACATGTCTGCCAGCACTCGTTGTACCGAACGCCAACAAAAGAATCTTTTTGACTACATAAAACCAATGCTATATTCATAACATTTCTTTCATTTACAACCTCAAAAAAGCTTAGGAACAACTCCTAAGCCTTTTTTATTTCACTAAAGCACCCGTTAGCCATCCATGTCGTGTACAATCAACACTACACCAAAGAAAATGAAAGATTATTACGTTCTTTCATGGGAGTTGAACAAGACGAACACAACCTTTTTGTCACAAGATACTTTTATCAATTATGCCACGGCATAATTGCGTCTGGAATCGGCTTTGTACTTAGGCCTGCATAATGCAGGTCAGTTAGCCGTTATCGCATGGATGCGATGATTTTAGGCTAACATCCTACAAAGAACTCATTTCCGATTCCGTGACATTCACCGGAGACTTTAAGTTCTTTCAGTAGGTGTTTTGACACCTGCTGAAAGAAACTTAAAAATAGCAAAAAACTGACAATGATACTCAGCCTCTTGCTAGAAAAATAATAAGTAATAGCTCATAAAACAAAAAGGATTAAATTATACTTACAGCCTTTAGCCCTATAACGGGGAATATCCGAGCCTACTAAGTGCTAATGCCATTTGATAGTATCCCCTACTATTAGGATGAACGCCTCCTGATGATAATAAAACTTTTTCATTCCCCTTAAATACACTATAGATATCAGCTACTTTAACATTTAATTCCCGACCAAAACTGTTAATCAATGAATTAACCGCTCTAATCGCCTCATCTGCTATAGGAATATCGCTAAATGGATTGTATAAATTTTGTAGGCGTAAAATATATTTATCTTGTTTGTCTAGATGGTGAATTTTTTCTAACATTTTTGAAATGTTTTTCCCTGATTGTTTAATAGCACGAGATATACTTTCTTCGTTTTTATTTATTAGAAATCCTTTAGCAGCGTTTATTAAATCATTCCCTCCAGCTGTTATCGTTATGATATTTGCACAATTTACAGCTTCCGTAACAATTGGGGCATTGAGCATAGTTAAAACATCCTCTGTCGTCGCTCCTGACCTTGCATGTTTTTGATAAGAAATACGCTTTTTTAAAGCTTGCTGGCTTAGACATCTGTAATATTCAACAAATCCAGGATCCAAAAACGGAACACCGATACCCACAGTAAGGGAATCGCCTATCGCAAGATAACGTAAATGATTGAAACCCATATTTCACCTCAACTAATTTGTTATATTCTTATACTATTCAGTAAAAGATGAATGGAGAAGCTTAAAAAGAATGGGCAAACGATGTCTAAGTTATTTTATATGTCTAAGAGGGATATGTGGTGCCCTTTCGCTTTTCGCCGCCTGTAATTCCCTCCAGAATCGGTGCGCCAAACCCAATATGTCGCGCCAAAAATAAACCGAAAAAGCTTGCCAGCGCACCCAATACCAGTGTTTGTGCAATCTGCACAGGTATGATGATCTGCAAAGGCGCGTTATCTGGCAGGGGCGCAAGCGCGTATGTAAACGGCATAACCATTACGCCAGTCACGACGCTTACGGTAGTAAGTAGGAAGAAAAGTTTCCAGTTGACTATCTTTTTCATGAGTCAGTTTCCTCCTGAATCCAATCGGAAACATCATTGATCACTTGTTGATCGACATGTTGTGCAACCTTATATTCTTTTTTCGCTTTTCGTATCTCTCCATAAACAGAGGGCATAAAGGCATGATTCAGGTTTGGATAAAGCTTATACGTTACATTTGGTCTATCTCCCAATATTGTTTTATAACCATTAAAATCCTTTTCTATCGATACATGAAAGTCCTTCTCTCCTTGCAGAATGAAAATCGGCTTTTTTAATACCTTGAGATAATTGGCAGATGGATGTTCGCCCATTTCTTTCAAGTAATAGGCTCTCACATGTTTTCCTAAAACTCTCGTTGATTTTGCTTCTTCATCATTTAGGTTATAGATGTTGTCAAACTTTGATGATAAAGCTGCTATTTGTTTTCTGGCAATCCCTTTCAAAAGCTTATTCAATGAATGCAAAACTTCGTTATTTTGATCCATTAGAATTTCTTCAAATTTGCGTGGAGACCCACCCATAATAATGATTCCAGCAAAATTACCGCCTTCTGCATCAATTCGCGGTGCTAACATCCCACCTAAACTATGACCGATAATAAATATTTTATTTGAATCTATACGTGCATCTCTTCGCAAAAACTCTGCAGCGAGGATCGCATCTTCAATGGTTTCTTCTTTTACTGTTATTGCCGTATCATTTCTCATTTCTTTACCATATACGAATGTTCTTTTATCATATCGCAATACTGCAATTCCTTTTCCAGACAAACCCTCAGCAAGATCCTTAAAAGGATAAATGTTTCCGATTTTTTCATCCATGTTGCTTGGACCAGAGCCTTGAACCAATACAACTGCAGAAAATAATCCTTTTGTTTCATCAGGAATGGTTAATATTCCATTCAGTGGGTACTTTGTTTTAGCACCTAAAACAATTTTTTCTTCACCCATTATGTTTACCTCCTTAAATTGACAACTAAAAGGTAAGTGAATGCATCAAGTAGGCACTCTCAGTTCACTTCTAAATTTGAGCTTTTAGTTTTTCAACAATACTTTTGAATTTCGGTTCATTGTGCAATGGGAAAAATGCAGGAGTTTCCACAACACTTTGTACGATACTTTCTTTTACTATCTTTTCGTCTCTAGGAGGTTCAATATCATAATCCTTCAGCCAGTTTTCAATACTGTCAAAAAAGGAATCTCCTTTCAATTTGTACGGTAAAAGGACGTTCGTACAAATGTATGTGTATTTTTCGAGCATTTCCAATGCTTTTTCCGGTTTATTTTGCATCATATAACCTTGTGCTGCGGCCAAATATAGCAACGACACCAAATTAGGGTCCAGTTTTTCTACTTCAAAGATTTTTGAAATTTCGATAAAACGTACAAGGGCCTGCTCAAATTTTTCAGGCCGATTGGCAACCAACAGCAAGTATGACTGTGCCGGCGCAAGAAGGCCGTGGAGATGTTGATACAGACTGACCTGCAAAGCTTCCTTTGCCTTCTCTATATTCCCTGTCATTTGATAAACTTTGGAGAGTAAAAAGTTATCACTAATAGGTGGCTTCATTGTTTCGTCAAGCAATTCCAAAGCTTCTACTGGCTGATTTAAGATGATATGACATAGCGCTTCCATTGAATTTGCTTGCTTCGCGATCCAAATATCATCACTTTCCTTCTTAATCCGAATACATAAATCAATGGCCTCCTGTAACAGTGCTTCCTGCTTTTCTTTTTCTGTAGCAAGGACAAAATGATTGACAAATAATTTGGCCATTTGCAGTAGCAGAGGAAAACAAGAGAAATATTTCTTTATAATGACACGGCAATGATCAAGTACATCATCAAAAGGCTTGTTGCTAAAATCCTCAGCCAGCCGTTGGTATGTTTTCTTTATATCTTCTTTTGTCATTTGCGGGAGATAGCCAATGAGTTCATCAATGCTTATATTAAAATAGGTTGCCAATTGTGGCAGCAGGGTGATATCCGGATAGCTTTGAGCCGTCTCCCATTTGGATACGGAAGCCTTCGATACACCGATATACTCAGCAAGTTTATCCTGTGTGATACCTTTTTCTTTTCTTTTTACTGTAATAACTTTTGCAATACTTATTTCTCTCATCATTTTCACTCCCTATACTAATATTAAAATGTATTTTACCGTCAATTCCAATGGAGTTATATTTTATTTTAGTAGATAAAATCAACCGTTAGGCAACAAATCCATTGATTCACAAAAATCCATTTCAGCATTTGTGAACACTTTATATATATTGCTTATAGGGATTATTTTTTTAATGACATAGCCAATACAATAACACTAAATTCTCTTAGCCAACGGTTGGAACAATACTTGAATGTAGTGTAAATTTACGGTCTAACTATTTTGTTAATAGAAATGGTTGATGGGGGGTTTTTTTGAACACATCCTAAAATTGTAGAAATGATATTACTCTAATGTACGCTCAATTCCACGCAAATAAAGCTCAACTTGACGCTAAATTGTTACGTCTTAATAAAAGTAAAGGTTGGTTAGTTCCACTGCCATTACATGTAGATTATCCGGAAAGATAATATTTATTAAACGTGACAAATTGTCTCCCTAGTTTAAACTGGGGATTTATAAATGTTTTATTAATAAAATGCATAACGAGGTAATGCTATGAGGTAATTAAGGCATGTAAACAAACAGAAGCAGATGATAAAACAAACTGCTAACTACATAGTTATTTGTTTTTATTAAGAGGAAAAGGTTCTTTCGATACACATTTCGGAGTACCGAATGCCAACAAAGGAATCTTTTGTAATAATTTCAATAATTATTCTTGCTGCATTATTCTTGTTTTGGACAAACTTAAATCTAAATTTACTTTAAAATCTTGCTTTTATATTTAATTTTATCCTTTTAAAATTTTTTATCAGTTAAAATATAATAATTAATACAAGTAAAATGGGAGAGTACTATGATTGAAAATGTTAGAAATCAAATCTTTGAACTAATTGATACAGATTATCAGAAATTTTCTGCTGCGCTAATTCCTAATATAAATAATATTTTAGGTGTTCGGTTACCGGAACTTCGGAAAATAGCAAAGAGTATATCTAAAGATGATTGGCGAAATTACATTAAATTGGCTGAAAATGAATATTTCGAGGAAGTAATGCTACAGGGTATGGTCATTGGATATGCGAAAGCTGACATTGAGGAACTTCTCACTTATGTTTCTTCTTTTGTTCCTAAAATAGATAATTGGTCAACATGTGATAGCTTTTGTTCGGGGTTAAAATTTACAAAGAATAATAAAAACCTTATGTGGGAATTTTTAAAACCATTCTTTTGTTCAAAAGAAGAATATAAAATACGTTTTGGAGTGGTAATGTTATTAAATTATTATATTGAAGATAATTACATTGATAACGTTCTTAAAATCCTAAATAGTATAAAACATGAAGGGTTTTATGCAAAAATGGCAGTTGCTTGGGCTATCTCAATCTGTTATGTGAAATATCCTAGTATTACACTAGAATATTTGAAGAACAATTCACTTGACGATTTTACTTATAATAAAGCATTGCAAAAAATTACAGAATCCAATCGTGTTGATAAGGAAACAAAAAGTTTTATTCGTAGTATGAAACGGTAATATAAATGTGAGCTGAAAGTTAAAATTAACTTAAAAAACATATATTTGCAAAGCAACAAGTCCATTATAGAGAAGAATCTCTACAATGGACTTGTATCTTTTACGCCTATTGACTATTTGAAACTTTCCAGTCTGACCATCATTTAAAACTCCACGTATTCCCTCAAATGTCCGTAGTCCAACACCTCCTCTTTTTGAAAACCACCTTTAACTTCCCATAACCTTGCAAGTTCTCTCGCTGCAATGGTAGATGCCAGGTCACGACCATGTCCAATTGTAATAGATTCAATATATGGTTGTTCTGTAGTAAGTATGTTCATTAATAGTACAAGTTCTTTTTGAGTGTGGGCTTTGCTTTTATCTCTTTTTACAGTTTAGTTATAATATATTTTATACATTTTCTTTCTCTATCTTTTCTTTTTTCCACTCTGCATATTCTTTTAGCATACAAACAGCGCATGGCCTAAAGCCTGCTACAATTGCAGTTTTTTCATCTTAAAAAAACACTCGATGCTTAATATATCCGCCTTTAGCTATGGCTCTTAGTGCCGAGGGGCAATCTAATTTCACATATATTTTTCCTCTTCGATGTCCTCCTAGTGAACCTGGTTTATCACTTTGATATATCTTCAAATCAGCGTTTAACAGAGTGTATGTCTTTTTGGATATTTCTTTTTCAGTACTATTGTCAATAATTTCATTCATCAGCTGTATCCACCTTATGGTTCAAAACCAGATTGACTAATATAAATTTGATCTTTTGAAAATACTTCCAAAAACCTGCTATATACTTTTTGATAAACTTGGGGATTGTACCATTCTTCTAATTCCATTTCGATGTATTTCTTCTCAATGCCTATTTTTTTAGTTCGTTTCCCGTCACTACCATCACCCATAAAATAATCGTCTATACATACCCTACTTACATATTGCTTTAATTTATGCGGAAAAAGTTCTCCACTTGGCAATACTGGAGCAACTGCCACCTGAGTTGGTATTCCAGCAGCGTCTAGTTTTTCTAGTGTTTTTAACCGTGCCTGGATAGGTGGTGCTTCTGGCGTAAAGTGTTTACGAATGACCTCAGAATCAGTCTCAATGGTCATACTTACTCTCACTTTATTTTTTAATTGCTGTAATAAATCAATATCTCTACTTACGAGTGGACTTCTTGTCTGTATTAGTAAAAAATCAGGAGGATCTTCAACCATGACCTCTAATAACGATCTTGTTATCTTTTCCTTATACTCGACAGGTTGGTATGGATCAGTGCTAGATGACATAAATATTGTTACATTTCCTTTAGTTTTTGCTTTACGAAGTTCTTTAGCAAGTAATGTAGCAGCATTGCTCTTCACATCTACCCAATCGCCCCATTCACCTTCTCGAAAAAGAGATACAGGCATTTGGCGTACATAACAATAGGAACATCCAAATGAACAACCTGTATAAGGGTTTAATGAATGAGTATATCCTGAAAGAAAACCGGTCCCTTTATTGAGAATTGTCTTTGGATTTTTATATAGTAATTTATTATTCAATAAAACACCTACTCTTTCAAATTTTCCAAATGCATCACTTATTTTTTCAGACTAGAATTTTCTAGTTCTAAAAGCTTTTTCTTCATTTCAAGCCCACCACGATAACCAGTTAAAGTTCCGTTTTTTCCCACTACACGATGACAAGGAATAGCTAGTAAAGCTGGATTTGCTCCAATAGCTATACCTACAGCACGAACAGCTGATGGTTTGTTAATATAATTTGCTATATCCGAATAAGTCTTTGTTTGTCCATATGGAATGTCATTAAGTGCATTCCAAACTGAAAGTTGAAACGGTGTTCCTTTGTAATCAATTGAAAATGTAAATTGTGTTCGTTTCCCTTCAAGGTATTCTATTATTTCATCTAAATAAGGGTTTAATAATTCTTTATTTTCTACAAGCGTTCGTTTAGGATATTTTTTCTTAACCCAATCACTCAATTCTTCAAACGATTGGTTTTGTGATCCAACGAATAGAAGATTATTAGAAGTTGCTGCAACATAAATTCTCCATTCTTTTTGTGTAAGTAAAGACCAATAAATGTTTTGTTCATTGTTTGTATTCATTTTTTATTCCTCCTCTTTATCCATTAATCGATGTAATTTACGATATTGAATAGGTGTATGACCAAACTTATTTTTAAATAAGGTAATGAAATAAGTAGAATTAGGTATACCTACACATATAGATATATCTGTAATCGATTTATCTGTTTCAATTAAATACTTTCTAGCAGCATTTAATCTAACATGTTGTGTATATTCTGTAGGGGTAATTCCCTTAATTTTTTTAAATGTTCGATGCAAATGAAATGGACTCCCATGCGCAATTGCCCCTAATGATTCAAGATTTAACTTTTCGGTGAAGTTCTTATCAATGTACTCCGTAACAAGAGTTATCCATTCATTATCAGGTAGGTTTTCATTTGTAGGCTTACAACGTTTGCAAGGACGAAAATTTCTATTGAGAGCTTGTTCTGCTGTTAGAAAAATACGCACATTTTCTTTTTTTGGTGCACGTGATTTACATGAAGGTTTACAAAATATCCCTGTGGTTTCAACTCCATAAAAAAATTTATTATTGTATGTTGCATCATTGTTAATAATTGCTTTCCATCTTTCATCAGTCATTATTTCTACATTACTTATATTTTCAAGACGACCTCTTTGAATGTCGGAATTTTTTTTATCCTCCATTATTTTTTCACCTCTTTCTATAGATAACGCCCTTATAAACCTAGAAATTCATTTGGAATCATGAAAAATAATTCCAAGTCCATATCGTTCTCCTGAAGTTACAGTACTTACCCCGTGGCGAACAGTCGTTTTGTAGTATCCATTTTTACCTAAAAACGGTCTATTATTAGTAGGGAAAATCAGCGCACAACCCTGTTCCAATGTAACAACATGACCTCGACTTTGAGCACGAGGAATCTGCTCTACTAATAAGGATTCACCACCTGTATAATCCTTATCTCTTTGATTTAATACAACTACTACTTGGAATGGGAAAAATACATCTCCATACAAATCCTGATGCAAACAATTAAACCCACCTTTTTCATACTTTAAAATTAATGGAGTTGGTCTAAGTTGTTCATGTCGCTCACACTTTTCTAAAAACTCCTGATGTTTAAGTGGAAATTCAGCTGGTTTCTTTAAGTATTCTGACCATCTATTTGCTGCATTAGCTAACTCAGGGTAGAAACTTTCTCTTAAAACTTCGATTATTTGAGGTAACGGATATGCAAAGTATTTATACTCTCCATTCCCAAAACGATATCTGGACATATTTATCGTTGTTCTATATGGCTCCTTTTCGTTATAAAGCTTGATAAAAAATTCACATTCATCTTTTGTTAAAATAGGTGGAAGTATCGCAAATCCATGCTCATCTAACTCGTTATGAATAGATCCCCAATCCAAATTATTGATACGTGTTTGTATATTTGAAGTCATTTGTTCTTCTCCTTGTTGTTTTTTGTACAACAAAGTATAACTGCATGTGAACGAAAAAATAAGTTATTTCTAACGTAATAGCAAGATATTGAAGTTTTTTTCGTATTACTATGTGTTAATATACCAATCGACATAATTATTTTTAACGAAGAAGGGTACGCAAATGACATTGAACAAAATTGAAAATGATATATTTATTACGCACCTAGTGATTTTAATTAGAATCAAACTTTGGATATTTAACAAGAGAGAAAAATGAATGTATGTATGAGGTTGACGGTCATTCAGTCACAAGAATTATAACTATTGAGGATACTTCGTTTTTGATACAATTACACTTTACTGTAAATAAACTTTTGATTGCCCGAATTCCAAATACAGTAAAATTTGTTGAGGACTGGCAAATTGATGCAATTACTCAATTTGTTCGTGAGTGGTTTGACCTAGATAATGATTTAACTGCATTTTATGAAATGGCAAAAGTAGACTCACTTCTTAAAATGCCAGTTGAAAAGTTTAAAAGATTACGAATTATTGGCATCCCAGATTTATTTGAAGCTTTATGTTAGGGTGTTTTAGGTCAACAAATATCAATTTACCATTTGCCTATGCATTGAAAAGGGAATTTGTAGAAAAGTTTGGGGATTATATAGAATACGAAGGCAAAATATATTGGAGCTTTCCATCTTATAAACTAATTTCAAAGCTAACTCCCGATGATTTATCCGAAATTAAGATGACCATCAAAAAAAGTGAATATATTATTGAAATAGCAAAATTAATGGATAATAATGAATTGTCTAAAGATCAATTATTATTCATGAACTTAAAAGATGCGGAAAAAAGATGAATGCAAATTAGAGGAATCGGCCCATGACTGCTAATTATGTTTGGCTGTTTTCTAAAAGATTGTTGCTATTAAAACAAAAATACACAATAAATCTACAAGATGTGTGGAGAATGAACTCTGTCTTTTTGTTTTGATATTTCGCAAACCGAATTTTTAACTAAAGCACTCAGTTTAAATATGACTTCTCATAAATTTTTGGATGTTCGTAATAAGTAGTTGATTTTCTTATTTATTATTTACTCAAAGTGTTCATTAAAATATGGTTTTGATATTCAATTTATGTTAACCTTAAAGCATAATTACATTAACATAAATTGGATGGTGTAAAATGTCTCATAGTTTTGGCTTTTATTCACTCATTGTTTCTTCAATTTTGTTTGTCATACTTGTATTTATGAATTTTTTGGGATATTGGACAGCAGATAGATTCCAACAAATTTTATATTTCTTTTGTATGGTATCGGCAGTTTTCGCTGCGGGTATTGAAACAGGAAAGAAACTGAAAAACAGAAGCTGATTAGAATCGGCTTTTTTACTGCACATTTCCCTCAAATATTCATTCAACATTGCTATGAAACCACTGAATCTGCTTAAAAAGCATCTAAAGAAAGATGCTTTTTGTTTTTTCTTATTGCTTCAACTGTGAAATAGTTAGATTTTTGACAAGCTGAAATAAGCATTTGCTCTACCCGATTTTCAAATGCAAAGTTTTGATGTAACTCAAGCCAACGATACCAGTAAAGGTAACTATCCAAATAATACGTATCAACACCTTGAAATCGTTCCATCCATCCTTTCAAACGGCGATGGAAGTTATTAACGTGTTGTATGTGGAATATCCCTTTTTTTACTCGTTGAAATAAGTTTTAATAAAAACTATATGCAGACATTTTTTTAATAAGCTTCCTACCGATCAGTCTGGACGGAGAGTCTCTTGCCTGTTAAGCTACGTAAAGGTCTACCAGTACTCGGCGTACCGAACGTCTACAAAGGAATCTTTTAGCAATGTATTCAAAAAAAATAACATACACAGAAACCTGCAATATGAACGTGTAGTAGACGTGCTATAATCTACCTACCGTTGTAAACAACCAATACACCGAAGCAAATAAAAAGCCCAGCAAATTATGCTAGGCTGGCACCCTTTATTCTTCCTCTTCAAGTAAAATAACACTTTCCAGATTATTTACAAATCTTCTTAATTCTTTTGCTAATTCATTATTTATATCACCAGCCTGATACCATTCATTTATAAGATTTCTTTGTGCTTCAATGGCTATTAAAGCTAAGTATTCTTTTTGTTCTTCCTGTTCTGAAGAATCCATTTTATAAGATGAATATTGTAAGTGACGATAATAAATTTCCACTTTTTGCACAATATCTAAAGAAAATTCATTCGTTTCTTGAACATGCTTTATAATTGATGATGTCACATAATCTTTTAAATCTTTTTTTACATGATTAATTTGTTCTACAACATCGGCTGGTAGTTTGCTCATCTTCCGTTCACGTAAAAAATGGCGTAAACGACGTTTTAACAAAGTAAACGTTCGGTTATTTAACATATCTTTTCTTTCTTTAAGAATATAGTCAATTTCCTGTTGAATTGATTCATTTAATCCATGCTCAGCCATATATTGCTTCGTATAAATTATTTCTAATTCCATCCCAACTTTTCTAGCTTCCAACATTTGTTGCCTGTACTTTTGAAATGCTTCTTCTGACTGTTTCCGCTCAATATTCAATAACATTGCGTTATATTGATTCATTAACTTTAGAGCTATAGCAGCATTTTCTTCAACTGTTTCATGTTGAATACTACGAATCGCATGTTTTAACATTTCTCTTTTTTCATTCATTAAATTTGGCTGTTTGGCTTTATCTTGTTCATTTAATAAAGGTAAAAATATGGTTGCCATTATCAAGGTGAATAAAATAACACCTGCAGCTAAAAAGATGAGTAATTGACGATTCGGAAATAATTCTCCTTGATTTGTTACTAGAGGTAATGATAATATTCCTACCATCGTGATCGTACCACGAACGCCAACAAGCGTTGTCACAATATGGTCTTTAATTGTCACTGTTTCTTCGTTCTTAAATATTTTTTTATCTACTATATTAAAGAACATCACCCAAGCAAAGCGGATGACTAACACCATCAAGCCAATTCCTAGCACATATAAAATCAGGGTACTATTGCGAATTTCCTCGCTTACTAATATAGAATTTGTAGCAGATGGTAACATCAACCCTAGCAGAAGGAAAATAACCCCATTCAATGTAAAAGTCACAATTGACCAAACATGTTCTGTAACAACTTGTTCTTGTGCTATGAAGTTTTCGGTCTTTTCTTTAACAATTGCCGCAATAATTCCACCTGTTACAACTGTAATTACCCCTGATGCATGAAACACCTCTTCTGCTATCAAATATAAAAGAAAGGGTGTTAGAACTTGTAGCAAGACGTAAAATGTTGAATCCACTATTCCTATACGGCGAAGATGAAGTCGTATCAAAAATATTGCTAATGCACCGAAAATACCTATAATTAAACCAACAAAAAACATATAAAGAAAATCACTTGTTGCTGATTTCAATGAAAAATAACCAGTTACAATCGCCGCTACTGAATATTTAAACGCGATTAACCCCGATGCATCATTGATTAAAGATTCCCCACGAACTAAATTCATTATACGATCTGGAATATGAACTCGTTTGGCAATACTATTTACCGCCACTGGGTCAGTAGGCGATAAAATAGCCATTAAAGCAAAGGCAGCCGCCAAAGGAATCGACGGAATCATCCAGTGCACAAATAGACCACCAACGATAGTCGTTAATAATACTAATACAATAGCGTTGCCTAAAATCGGTAATCGCATTTTCCATAATTGTTCACGAGGAAAATGTGCGCCATCATAATATAGTAACGGTGCAATAAACAATAGCAAAAACCATTCCGCTTCGATTTCAATGGTAAAATCCTTTGCTACTAAAGCAGCTAAAATTCCAACTGCAATCTGAATTAAAGCAATAGGGATAAAAGAAATATAATGCGCCAAGACATTTGTCACTAATAATAATACAAGTAGTATTATTATCGATATTAAGATCTCCATGTACGGCCTCCTTTTTCTAAGAAATATGTCCCCAGTTTTTCTAGGTCAACCAAATTATATTTTACTAATCCCTCCTAATTGTAAATAAATAAGGTTTTGCTGTTCAATAAAATATAGTCTTTCACAGAAGTGAGCTTCAGGAAGCCCCCTTCTTCAGAGGTGGGAGGAATGAAGTGCTTTTTTCTTTATAGAACATACGTTTATATTGTATATTGTGAATAATCGAAAAATAAAGGGGTGGCGGGTAATGACGAAATGGAAGAAAGATTGTTTTATTATAGAACTCAAGTTACTTATAGATACATGGCAAAAGGTTATCCTATTAAAACGTTTTGAAATTGCCCGTACACTCTATAATNTGCAGTAAAATACTTTCATGCAAAAATCAAAACACTATCGAAAACAATTACGTTGTTACCAAAAAGCGAAAAAAACGAATGATTCAAAAGAATTGAAGCAGACCGCAAAAGAATTAAATAACATTCGTCAATCTTTTGGATTAAGTGAATATCAACTGCATGCCAGAACTATATGCCATTCCTTTAAAAATAATTAATTCTGTATCAACTTCCATATCCCTTAATCCTTGATATAGCTCATATGCATTTGGAGTTGGAACTCTTGCATCCTTTTCGCCATGTTGGATTAAAGTGGGAGTACAGGCTGATTTAATATATGTCATTGGTGACGTTTTCGTATATATCTCTGGATCATTCCATGGATCATTTCCTAAATACATCCTAATAAAGTAAGGTATATCTGTATTTACATAATGGGTACTCCAATTAGTAATTCCACCTCCAACTGAAATAGCTTTAAATCTACTACTAAATGTAGAACAGAAAGCTGATATATATCCCCCGTTGCTCCATCCCATAACCCCTACTCTATCTTTATCTGCAATCCCTTTGTCAACTAGTTTATCCACTCCAGATATAACATCATCGTAGTTAGCAATTCCCAATTTTCTATAGATTGCTTTTAAGAATTCA
Organism: Lysinibacillus sp. FJAT-14222; assembly: GCF_001278875.1. Lineage (NCBI taxonomy): Bacteria > Bacillati > Bacillota > Bacilli > Caryophanales > Bacillaceae > Lysinibacillus > Lysinibacillus sp. FJAT-14222. Next base: position 114,202 of record NZ_LIYL01000065.1, read on the forward strand.
TTACCATAACCAGAACTTCCCCTGTAGTTTGGTTCTAAAACGATAAAGCCTTTTTCGATAAACTGTTCATGATTCCTATATTTATTGTCTTTCCAGTTAGCTGTCTTCTTGACAAATGCTACGTTTTTGCCATCATCACTTATGTTTGTACCTGATAAAGTTGGTAATGAAATACTCTCTTCTATACTTAGATATGTTTTTTCATTCATTCCCATTAATAAACCCCCTCGTTAACTCTCTTCCAATATAGCACCTCGTTAGTTCAATAAAATGTATTATACGAATAACGTAAAGGAAAGAAGATATAATAGTCATCTACATTACTAATTAAGAATTCCCCAATAAAATTCCTTTATTTCGATTATCTCCCACCACTAACATTCATAATTTCTCCGAGGATATAATTTGAAGCATCGGAAGAAAGGAAGGCAATTACCTCTGCTATTTCCATAGGTGTTGCAGCCCGTTTTATTGGTACAGATGAAGCCATACGCTCAAGTCGATTATCGCCAGGAGCAAATTTATCGTGAAAAGGTGTTTCTACCATTCCAGGCGCTACCCCATTCACGATAATTCCATATTCAATTAGCTCTCTGGACATTCCAATCGTCATTGTATTTATCGCCCCTTTAGCAGATGCGTAATGAATACTTTCCCCTGCCCCTCCAATTCGTGCAGCCGCTGAAGATACATTAATAATTTTTCCACCTTTTTTTGGAATCATATGTCTTAATACAGCTTGGGAGCATAAGAGAACACTATTTACATTTAATTTGAACGTTTCTTCCCATAGCTCTTCACTCATATCCATAAATGTACTTTGACGGATGCCACCACCAGCGTTATTAACTAAAACGTCAATTGTGCCAAATGAAGAAATAGCTTGTTCAACCATTGAGTTCACTTCTTCTTTATTAATAACATCAGCTTGAATTGCAATGGCGTCTCCATCTTTTTCTTGAATACGTTGGACGGCTTCCATGGCACCCTTCACATTTGAATTATAATTAATAATTACTTTAGCCCCTCTAGATGCCATTAACTCGGCCGTGGCAAGTCCAATACCTGAGCTTGCGCCTGTAATGAGAATAACCTTTCCTAATAAGTTATGCATAGCTTCTTCCTTCCTACAAAATGTTTTTAATAGTAATTCGACATTTTACATCGTTAAACCTTTTGAAGAATTTTTTGTATCATATAATTTATTTCAAGCTTTTCTTGACCAAATGACAACTGGAATAAGGATTAAAGATAATAGACCTCCAGCTAAAGATAATGTTGCATAGCTTGCATTAGCTACTACCCTTTGGCCCTGCAACAGCTCCAAGTGTTGTACCATTTTTAAAACCCTCTGCTTTGCGAAGTTTAGGCTGTCTCTTGCCTGTTGAATTACGTACAAATCGCCAGCCTTCGGTGTACCGAACGCCAACAAAGGAATCTTTTTAAATACATAAAAAATCAATGCTATATTCATAATTTTTCTTTCATTGAAAACCTCAAAAAAAGCTTAGGAATAACTCCTAAGCCTTTCAATCTTTCTATTATTGTGTAACGCTTGATTTGAAATCGTCTAAAGATGTAAAGTAGGTTATCATCCTTATTCCAATCAATAGAGTTAGCTATTTATATCTAATACTATATTTGCTGCCTTATCAGATGCACTTAAACGTAAAGAGGTCTATTAAAAAATTAATATAACATCTACAATTCAAGTTAACGGTAAGATACCATAAAGCAATCGGATAATAAACTCTTTGATATCAAACACATCTTCTTGAACTGCCTAGCAAATTGCAACAATTAATTAGATTCTACATTCGCATCTTTGGAGTAATTATACTGAGAAGGATCAACTGGCGTATAACCTTTTGGCGTATAGAATCTCAATAAGTCACCATTCACGACTTTATCAGATAATTCCAATTTGCGATCTACTTTATTTTTGATAGTTTTCGCAAACTCTAATTGACTATCATCTAGTTGTAAACCTGTCTCATTATCATAAAATTTCCCATTAATTGAATCAATCGTAGGACTGACAAAATCGCTATTTCTAAATGGTACAATTTGATCATGCTCTTTTGATAATAAGTCGGAACCAAATTGAACAAATTTTTGCGTATCAATTCCTAGTAAATGTAATAACGTTGGAAGAAGGTCTGTTTGGCCACCATAAGTATGGTTGGTTCCACCTTGCATTCCTGGAACATGTATAAATAATGGTACGCGTTGTAAATTAGCACTTTCATATGGTGTAATTTCTTTTCCAATGACTTGTTCCATCGCGTCATTATGATTATCTGAAATACCGTAATGGTCACCATAAAGAACAATCATCGAATTATCATATAAGCCTGATTCTTTTAATTGATTGAACACTTGTTTGATTGCTTCATCTGCATAACGTGCTGTTTGGAAATAATTATCTACACTTGCATCTCCAGTATTAGCTTTATTAATTGTTACTAAGTCTTGATTCATTTTATATGGAAAGTGGTTCCCTACCGTAATTAATTTCGTATAAAAAGGTTGTGGTAACGAACTTAAAAGACTTTCAGATTGTTTAAAGAATGGTTTATCTAACAAACCATATTCAGCCATGTTTTCTGAAGATCCAGTGTCATAATAACTAGCATCAAAGAAGTGATCGAATCCAAATGATTTATAAATCTCATTTCGATTCCAGAAGCTTCCGTTATTACCATGGAATACAGCCGATGTATAACCATAATCTTTTAAAATACTAGGAGCTGCTTGGTACGTATTTTGTGCTTTTGTAATATAAGCAGATCCTTGTGGTAATCCATACAAAGAATTTTCCAGCATAAATTCTGCATCAGAAGTTTTACCTTGACCTGTTTGATGGAAGAAATTATCAAAATACATAGTATTCTTATCTTTTGTTAATGAATTTAAAAATGGTGTAACTTCTTCACCGTTTAATTTATAGTTGATAAGAAAGTTTTGGAATGATTCTAAATGTAAATAGATGACGTTCATTCCTTTTGCTCCACCAAAATATTCTGCATTAGGTTTGGCGTAGTTAGCTTTTGTATAGTTAATCACTTCTGTAATATCACTACTATCCGCCAAAGCTCTCTGTGAAGATGATTTCATAGTTTCTACTGAATCATAAATCGTATAGTTATACATTCCTAGATATTTCACAATATAGCTTCTATCAAAACCTCGAGTTAGTAGTTGCGGACGATTAGATTCAGCTAGTCCTAAATTTAGGATTGATACTGCTAATGCAAAAGTAATGATTGCCGTTGCTTTTTTATATCCAAAACGATTGGTATCTTTTTGTATTTTTCTTGAGAATCGTAGGTAAAACATTACAAATACATCCACAAAGAACAAGATATCATAAGGCTTTAGTAAAGAAAGAACACTACCACCTAAATCTCCGAAGTTCTGTGTTTGGAAAATCGTAGGCAATGTAATGAAATCACTAAAAAATCGGTAATAAACAATATTAGCATATAAAAGAATAGACATCAGAGTGTAAACTACAACTAGTGATGTATATTTTCTCTTTCCTCTAAATAAAAATGAAAATCCTAGAAATAGCATTGCGGAACCTAGTGGATTTATTAGTAAAAGGAATTGTTGAAGCGATCCTTCTACGCCTAGTTTAAATTGTGCTGTTTGAGCGATGTATGTTTTAATCCATAACATTAAAACAGCTAATATATATATCCCTAAAAAGTTGTTTAATAGGTTATCTTTTTTACTTATTAAATTTTTCATTTTTGCACCTACCTTTTACTTATTAAATTTAAATCTAAGTGTATATTAACTTAGATTATAAGTATTTTTGTATTGCATTGCATTTGAAAAAATGTTACTTCACAATAGCTTTTTCGTAGCTTATGTATATTACTCCCCATTTAGACTTCTGTCAAGTTGTTAAACATCATAAAAGACAATTAGTATAATTATTTCCAACAATCATAAATCTCGTCATAAAAAATACCCCGAAAACGTTAGTTATTTAACTAACATTTTCGGGGATTTTAAGCCATAACTTTTTCTGTTATATCTCCGTTAAGTTCAACCACGCAACCGTTTCACAATGTGGTGAGTGTTGATGGTGTACAAAGTTTTAGAAGTAGTAGGGTCACCAAAATATAAAAATTCGCTTTCCTCTATTAATCAAGTATAAGCTTTACGGAACCTTCTCAGAATTTATTAAAGACAATTCCTTTGCAACAATTGTTTCAATAAGAAAAGAAAAACCAATAGCATCCCATGTACCATTATTATTGAATAAAATTGAGGATGAATATTACCTCACAGGTCACTTTGCATATGGAAACCCTCTTTGGAGGACTTTTCAGGACATAGATGAAATATTAGTTATATTTAATGGTCCACATGCGTATATTTCTTCTTCTTGATATGAAAATGAAAATGTGCCAACCTGGAATTATCAATCAGTTCATGTTTATGGAAAAGCAAGTCTCATGGAAGGAAATGAGTTAGAACAGGATTTAACTAATTTACTTGAAAAATATGAGAAATTCTGTAAAAATTCTGTATTGTGGGATAAACTTTCTCCTGAAATGTTACAACAAGAGATAAAAAGAATAAAAGGATTGAGAATTAAAAAAAAAGAAGTTCAAGCTGCCTATAAATTAAGTCAAAATCGTAATGCTACTGATTACGCAAATATTATAAGCGAGCTTTAAGGATCCTAATGCTTCTGCAGTGGCAGAAGCCATGAAGAAAAATAGAAAATGACTAAAACAGAAGGCAGAAATGTTGTTATGTCAACGTTTCTGCCATAAATATTTTATTTAAGTGGTTTTGTCATGATGATATCAATTTGTTCTTCAACACCCATATAAAAAGAGTGAGCCCCAGTTTGGATAAAACCTATTTTCTTGTAAAAACCTATGGCATTATCATTCTTTTCCCAAACACCTAACCAGATGTTTTTTTTGTTTTGTGCTACAGCTATTTCCATCGCTTTGTTGATTAAAAGTTTTCCAAGTCCTTTTCCTTGATATTTATTTCTAATGTAAATTCTTTCAATTTCTAGTGATTCATCCCCCATTTGTTCTGATTGAGCCGCATTGACATTTACCTTTAAATAGCCAGCAGTTTCTTCGTTGTAATAGATGAAATAGAATTCCGAATTTGGATTGGACAATTCTTTCTTCAGCCGTATAGTATTAAATGCTTTCTCTAAATAAGTTCTCATATTTTCAGGTGAGTTCTGATCTTTAAATGTGTCATGGAATGTTTCGATACTGACTTCTTGAAGTTTTATTAAATCTCCTATACTACACTTACTAAATTTTACTGTCATTGATTACACTCCTTTATAGTTAACTCTCTATAAATTTAATTTATTTTTATTGTATTTGCAATAAAAATAACTAAAAGAGGTATTAAATATGAAATATGCATTTTATGTAGTAGGCATTTTAATCTTAACATTGGGGATATCTTTCACTATTCAATCTACCCTTGGCATTTCACTTTGAAGTAACGCCTTAAAGACATTGGTTACTCCGAAACATTTCCAAATGTTGTTGTTTAATAACATATTACAAATAGACAAAATTTTCTACCGTGGCACTTTAGTAGTCTCTTGCCTGAAACACAACGTCTTACCATTGAATAATCAATTCCTAATTCTTTCGCTAATGGTTTTTTAACTCATACCCTCTTTTGATTAGAATGAATAAAGTTATTTAATCAAAAATGTAAGAGTCTTACTACAAAATAGAAATCTAATGAACAACTAACTACGTCATTTTTTGTTTTATTGATTAAATTTATAGACAACAAAGAATTAGATGTTAGATGAACATACGCAAAAAAAGAAACAAATAAGAATACAAATAGAATAACTTCAACTTAAATAAGTCGTATTCCTTACTATGCGCTAAGGAATCGACTTTTTGTAAATGATTATTAACAGTTATAAAAATTGACTAGTATTTATTCTAGTGGAATCTCCCTATTAAACTACCTACTTTAAAGCTACTATGGAATATCAAAACTGTCCTGAATAATTTTGATTACTAATACTAGCTTTTTTGTCTGTTGCTCTATTAACCAAAACAAATATTATTAATGCTACAATTACTAAAATGGCACTACCAATACCAACATAATTAATTGAACTAATACTAATTACTCCTCCACCTACTATTGCACCTAGACCTATCCCCATGTATAGGGCTGAAGCGCTGAAGGATAAAATCATTGACGCTTGTGAAGGATTTAAAGAAATTAGGAATGAATTAAGAGCTGGATTCATTCCGAAACCAGGAATCCCCCATAATAAACTAGCTAGTCCTACAAGAATTATTGATAATGTGGATGGAGTTAGTAACATTAACAATGAGAACACCGCTAATAAAATTGAAAATCCAAAAAGTGATAATTTAAGTGTTTTTGGAGCACCAATTCGATCAGTTAAGTATCCCCCGACCAAATTACCGAACAAAGCACCTATTCCTAATAAAAATAAGAAAATACTTATATTTTCCACGCTTGTAATTTCTGTAATTATTGGTGCTATATATGTGTAAGTCATGAAACCACCTGTTGTACTAATAATGCTAACGCTTAATGTTAGAATAATAATCTTGTTGAAGCTCTTTAATCTTTCTTTAATACTCAATGATGCTTCCCGTTCTATTTTAGGTAAGAAAATCATAACTCCTATAACTGTTATTAAAGAAATTACTGCTACAAATACAAAAGAATATCGCCAAGTTATAGCATTTCCAATTGATGTACCAATGGGAGCCCCTAGAATTAATCCTACTGTTATACCAGCAATTACAAATGACAAAGCTTTTCCTCTCATTGTGTCGGGAACTAAACTTGTAGATGCAGCCATAGCTAAGGGCGTAAACACTGCGGCGGCTAAGGAAGCCAATATTCTTGTTAAAAATAATAACTCTAAAGAAGTCACAATTGCAGAAAGACAATTTGCGATCGTAAATACAATCATCGATACGACTAATAAAGTTTTTACAGGTATATTTAAAGTTAGAGTTCCCAAAACTGGTGCACCGACTGCATACGCGATTGCAAATGCAGTGACCAATTGTCCGGCTGTTGCAATTGATACATTCATATCATCCGCAATACTAGGTAACAAACCTGCAATAACAAAATCATCTGTTCCTATAATAAAAGTTCCGAGTACTAATATAAGTAGACGATAGTTCAATTAATCCCTTCTTCCTCTTTTTTCTTTTCTTCTTGCCAAAATTTAAGAAGTGTCTCTAAATGCTGTTCAGTGCCCCTGAGATGTTGGATTTGTTCACGTACACTTATTAATTTTTTTGAGTACAGTTCGATGGCTGAATCTGCACATCCATTATTTTTAACTATTTGAAAATTATTACAAGAAATAATAGGATAAATTTCGTCAGTGTTTAACCCTAATTCCAAAAACAGCTGAACAGCTTGCACTTTCTCGATATCTGATTCTCTAAATTCACGATAACCATTTTTTAATCTAGAAGGACTAATTAGTCTCTTTTTTTCATAATATCGTAACGAACGCTCACTCACTCCCGTTCTCTTCGAAAGCTCCCCTATCATCATTGGTGTTCCCTCCTTTTTTAGTGTTGTTACTGCAATAATAAAGTATTACACCATGTCAGGGTCAATGACTTTTATTTTTTTCACAAGAAATGAACATATGAACAAATGTCTTTTGCCTGAAACCCAACGTCTTACCATTGAATGATCAATATCTAATTCTTTCGCTACTGTTTTATAACTCATACCCTCTTTTGATTTTCATTTAATAAAGTTATTTAATTTTAATTAAAAAGGTAAGAGCCTTACTACAAATTATAAGTAGCAAGGCTCTTTAAGTTTTTTCGTTTACATCCAATAATTATTTATCCCTTAAAAAATGAATAATAAGTTTATATTTCTTATTCAACAAACGCATCCGTTAGCCATCCATGAAGCGCAATAAACAGCACTTCACCACAGAAAATGAAAGATAATTAAGTTCTTTCATGGGAGTTTAAGTGCATTTCTTCACAATCCTCATAGTCAAAATAATATAAATATCCAATAAGAAATCATCTCACCCCTATGAATCTAATGGATTTTAGGAATGGTATCATTTCACTTATAACCAAACTTTGTAAAGCCATTGGTTACTCTGAAACTCTTCCGAATGTTGTTGCTTAGTTACCATTTTAATAAAATCACCAACTGTGGCACTTTAAGGGCGGTCTGTTGCCTGATAAGTTTTCTAGCATGGTCTGCTAGTTCGGTGTACCGAGTGACATCAAAAGAACACCATCAGACGCCCCTGTTTGTGCGAGTATAGAGATTAGCTCTATTTCTGTTGTTCTAAACATTAGTGCTACAACTAAAACCACAACAAACAAAATTACTTTAATTCGCTCTTTCTTTGCCATTTCGTGGGTAACTCTTTGTGCAAACAAGGAATTTTCAAAAATATTTGCCCCTAACTTTAGTCAAGAAGGTTCCAATCCATTATTAGAATACCCAATAGTTCTTTCATTATCTAAAGGAACATTAAATGAGTTCGTTAACAAATGTACCCTTCTAATTATCAACTTCATTAGGGATGCAAGCTGAATAGCCTACTTTCTCGACACCCTCTTAAGTTATCTACTAAATACATGAAGCCAATCTAAAGTATTTTCGCTAAAATCCTTTAAGGTAAAGACGATTTCCTTTTCTGCCCAAGTGACAAATGTTTTCGTTTTATCATCTGCATAAAAGTGCATTTGTCCTACAATTTGTGGTCTTGGGTAGTAGCCACTTTCTGTACCATTTGTTATTTCACTTACTAAATCTTTTTCTTTAATCCATTCAACCAGCTCTTGCTCGGATTTTTCTCTTGAATAAGCAAAAACATACCATCCGCTATTATTTGTCCAGTTGACGACACTTTCGTCGCCAGCAATGAATGGATAAATTAATTCCGGACCCGCATCAGCAACATAATCATCGTGTAATGTTAGCTGTATTTTTACATCATCATCTGCTTTCAATTCATCTTCATAACGAGTAACAGTTAATTGTCCGATGTAGTAGCCATCTGTTATGTTCGGTGCATCTAGTGCTACTTCTTTATCAAATTCATAAAATTCGAATGTAATTTCATTTTCTGTAGTCGTCGTTTTTGCTGTTAAAAATTTATCTTCTGCTATAGGGTAATTTGTAGGAAGTTGAACTTGCCATTCAGCCGGTATAGCCGATTGAAAATCAACATATTGAATTTTTTCTTCATCTATTTGATTATTGTTGTTATCTATTTCAACCTCGTTCTTGTTTGTTTCCTCAGCGGGTTCTTTATTTGGCTCCTCGTTTGAGCTATTGTTACAAGCTACAAGTAGTAACGCTGTGCTGAGTAACATAATAAGTATTTTTTTCATTGTGATTGTATCTCCTTTATTAGTTAGCCGTTGGTGATGGAATGTCCACAGGCTCTCCCCATTGTAAAAATGTATTGCTTGTTGTATCGGATAACCCACTTATTGTAGCTGTGGCAATGTAATATGCACCTAAATAATTGCTTGTGACCCAAAGCTGGACATCTGTGAGTACAGCTCCTCCTACATTAATTGGACCTTCTGGAGCGAGATGCCAAGCTGTATCAACAAAGGCATCTGCATCAGGCACAGGACCTTGCTCAACGACATGCCAAGTAGGTGATTGTGCAAAGTTTTCAGCAATAGTCAGTGGGTAACCAAAAACACGCGTCAATTTCACTACATTAGAAGCAATCACTTCATCTGCATCATTTGGTTCATCTGTTTCCTCCACCCAACCCCCGCCAGGGATTTTCATCCACCCTTTATCGCCATCAACAATCACTGTGCTATCTTCACTTTCAACATACATCGAAAAATCAGGGGTCCACTTGAAATCTACCTTTGAAGTGGCATTAGATGAGATGACTTTATGTGAGCCACTACCCGCTGCTACCATGGCATCTCCCATACATGTGGCTAAATTTTTACCATCAATAACAGCTCCTGTTTCAAATAAAATACCTTCACAGGAAACAGGTAAAGGTGGATTGGCACCAGTATTTTCTTCTCCGACTTCTTTCTCAGATTCCTCCTCGTTATCAACAACTTCTTGTTCAACCTCTGTTTCAGCAGTTTTTTCATTATTCTCTTCTTTTAGAACAGCACTATTATTACTACTACATGCTGTTAGTAGCATTACGCAAAAGACTATACCAAAAAGTTTTTTCATTATAAAAAAAATCTCCTCATTTTAAAATTTCAAGCTATCAAAAAAAACTTAATTGGAAATGTGAATATTAAGATAATTAGGGAGTTAGTATTTATAAAATCATATTAATAGATACTATCACTAGCATTGCATTAATTAAATCATATGATTCGAAATACTAATAATTTTCAATCTTCAATAGATATATGTTTAAACAAAAAAAATCCTTTACAATGGAAGTACAGGGGTTCCTATCCAAATCCAATAGTAAAAGATTACCGTTATGGACAAGAATACACAAATTTCGTCATTTTGTAAATGGGTATCACCCTTAAATATTCAAAAACTGACTGAACTTGTTAAGGAACATAAACAAGACCACTACACAAGGGCCGCATGAGGTAATCAAGATTATTCGGTACCAGCTGGGCTATGATGGGAAATTGGAAAATATCGCGAAAAGTTTAAAGTTTAATAAAGATTACCTGATGGGGATTATTTATACTTTGGAGGAAATCGCCGCTCCGCTCAAAAGCATGGAGGATTTCGCCGGCCGGTTAAAACAGTTGGAGGAAATCATGAATGCCTCCAAATTCAAGAAAAACGAAAATGCAGTTACACTTTCTACCTTTCATAGCTCAAAAGGATTAGAGTTTAAAAACGTATACTTGGTTGATTTGATGCAGGGTGTAATCCCTTCCAAAGATGATGTAGAAGATAAGCATCGGTCCCAATTAACCGACTCATTGATGATTTCTTCAAATCTGATTTCGTCCATAAGGTTGGATAACAACTGTGCCGGCCCTACATCCAAGGTAAGAACCTGATCAGACATAAAATTTACTTCCACATCGATATTTACTGTAAAGTTCAATATCAAAGGGCGAAATCCTTCAAAAAATTAGGAATTAGAATTTTTCACATGCGAAATGTGAGTTAAAAGATCTAGCAAAAGGGAACGAGAACATCCTGGTAATCGGGAATGATAAACAGATGAACAGACTTCTCCTTATGACTATACTACGAGAACGGTTGAGCAACGAAGACGGCAGGTATTTTAAGGACCGGGATGACTTAGACTTAAAAAGTCTAGCTCCTCAATTAATGGAGCTCAAATCAAATACGGTGAAGTCATATGAAGATGCACGAGAGTTCGATCGCTTTATGCCGTTTATTCCTATATTCATAGATGAAATCAACACACCAGCTATAGCTCAATTTTTCCTTGAATACTGTGTTGGTCTAAGAAATCGTGTAACAGCTACATACACCGGATATGGTAGTTAATTATGTCAATAATATTGTTAAAGTTTTTATCATTTATGCAGAAGAAGATGGACAGAAAAAAATCGCTGTAGTTGATAACAGGAGGCAATAAAAATGCACTACTGAGATATACCGAGAACATATACTCTCGTTATATTTTTACGTTCAGGATTAAAGCTTTTGCTATTTTCATCAATTTCCTTAGATTTTGTTGTTTCACAATATCTTTCGAATGATCCTCACAATGGTCAGCAACTCATTTTTAAGTTATGAACGAACAATTACAATTAGTACCTAAGGCAATTTACTTTTTTATTGCACATTAGAAATCCTTCACAAAAAAATGTCTGCTTTCCATCATGTGCAGACATTTTTTATTAATAATATTTTTTGAGATATGTATTCTATATCAACAAAATGACTGTAGGAAATGGGGTTCATTTTATTAAAGACATATGCATTGGTTACTTTGAAACTCTTCCAAGTGTTGTTGTTTAGTTTATGCTGCTGTTGTTAGTTCGGAATATAGTTTGATTTAAAAATGCTATTCATTCCTTATTTAACAGCAAATACAAAAGCTCCATTCTGAAAAAAGATTGATCAAAATGGAACTTTTCGTTTTAACTAAGTTTGAGACTTTTATAAAAAAGTTTGATCATTTCCTAATAGTGTTCCTTTACAATCGCACCCTTTAATGGAATAACGAACTAGCTTCTATTAGCTGATTTGTTGAATAAAGAAGTATCATTTCTGGAGTTTTTCGGCTTCTTTATTATCCTGATTTGCTAATTCGCTTTCACCAATTTGCTCATAACAATTTGCTCTGAGTTTATATAGTGGAATTTTATCTTTATTAAGTTCTAACGCAGTAGTATAATATTTAATTGCTAATTCAAATTTATCTTGGGATTTCAATAAGTCAGCGATGATTCTATAAGGAATAGTTTCGTTAGCTTTAAGCGTAATAGAGTTCTTTAAGTCAGAAAATGCTTCTTCATTTTTACCTATTTCCACATATGCAAGTCCCCTATTATTTAGTACAATAGGGTCATTGGGATTATTATACAAGTATTCAGTTAAGTAGTCTATAACATCTTCATACTCATTAATCTCACCGTACATAAGCCTTAAATAATAGCGTTTAATCAGTTCATTATCCAATAATATCCTCCTCAATTTCGTACTTTCTTTCAGTATATTTTAACATAATTTTCCTAATTTCGATATTGAGTGTTATTCAAAAAAATGGCTCGTTTCTGGAACAAGAAAAAATCCTGCATACCGACACAGGATTTTTGATCAATCTTTTTTATAAACGATCAGATTTTATTATAAATGATCAATCTTTTTTACAAAGCTCCAGCTGAAGGCCCGTTTGTTGAACACAAGTTAAACAACACTCTTCAACTAACCGCCCCGTTAATTCAATAAGAAAAAATAGCTGCATATGTAACTCAATGATCTTCAAGTAAAGCACTCCGTTACTTCAATAAGGCTGTGCATTAAAAGTAATCGGGGATATCAAGTGATATGGAGCCAATATCATTTTCTTTTGAGTAATACATACAAACACTGTCTTTATATTTTTGACTATCATTAGGTAGTACAATAAAACCTAATCCTTTGTAAAATTCTATCCCAATATCACTATAAAGGAAAAAGTTGTTACATTTTTCTTCCTGTTCTAATTTATTTATCGTTTCTTTGACCAATAAAGAAGCATATCCGTTTTTTCTTAAATTTAAGGGAGTAGCGATTGAACCAATCCCTTTTACAATTTGGTTTTCAGAAAGATTTAATTCATATACGATGAGGGAACTTAATAGTTGCTTTGTATCTGTTGCTTCAAGAACGTACCACTTTCCCTTTTTATACTTATTAGAATCCTGGCACATAGTTATATATTCTTCATATGGCAGATTATCTCCCCAAACATCATAGCCCATCTTATAAATTTCTATCATATCCTCTTTTATTGCTTCCCTAATTTTTTTCAAAGTACCTCTCCTTGTGTTTTATACCGTTTATACATTCTTTTCGACATTAAGGTTATCAAGACCTCTATTCTAATTGTGCTAAACTGCTCCGTTAATTCAATAAGAAAAAAAGAGCTGCATATGCAACTCAATGATCTTCAAGAAAAGCTACTCGTTAGCCATCCATGTAGCGCAAAAACCAGCGCTACACCACAGAAAATGAAAGATTATTACGTTCTTTCATGGGAGTTCAATAGCGTTTTGCTTATCTTAGAAACGGCCTTATTTTAAGTATAATTCTTCAGAAATTCTCGATATTTGTAATAAGTAGTGGATTACCTTATTTATTAATTTCCTCATATTGTTCTAGTTGATTTAACTAAATTACTTCTAAATCATCCACTTCAAACAATCTTTTTTTACAATCTAAACAGTAAGCATATTTACTTATTTTATGGTCTAAAAAATCGTAGTAATCACCGTTTTCTGCTTCCGAACCATCAAAATGATGTCTATGAATGGTACTTCCTTTTACATAATCCTTTGTATAGAACCCTTCTGTTGAGTCACAATGAGGACATTTTTACTGGTGCTACATACATAATTCCGCACCTCCTAACTGCACAATCTTTATCTCAAAATACTTAACATGAATATTTTTTTCAAAAGAAACTATTAATTAGATTAATGCCATCTCTCATTTTTATAACTCTACATATTATAGATTGTAGAAAGGAGGTATTTTTATGGAAAACTGTGGAGAATTTCGCGAAGAGCGTCGCAACAATGGTTCAGCATTCGCTCTAATCATTGTACTATTCATTCTTCTAATTATTGTCGGCGCTGCTTTCATGAATAACTCGTATTAACATTTCCGAATTTTATTATTGTCATAGATGCTTAATGTACAAAAATCACAATTAATAACCACTAAAACTCCCGTTGCTCATAATCATAGTAGGGTAAATCTAATTTAACCTAACACCTCTAGATTTGTTGGTCAGGGTCACTTAGCACCGGGTGACCCTTTAATAGTTTCTTTCCTCATTTATTTGCCTACTTTACTGAACATTTTCTTTCAGATATTCACTTAATATAGTGATGTAATTTAAAATTCCACTTTGATATATCTTTTAAAGTAACCTTCTACTCCTTCTTATTCAACTAACCTGCGCCGTTAGTTTAAGTACATTTCTTCACAATCTTCATAATTAAGATAAATATCCAATAAGAAATTATCTCACCCCTAAAAATCTAATGGATTTTAGAAATGGTTTCATTTCACTTATAACCAAATTTATAACGCCATTGGTTACTTTGAAACTATTCAAGTGTTGTTGTTTAGTAACTATATTATAGTTGACGTTGTAATGATCGTATTGCCAAATCTAGAATAACGAATTTGTGTAAAAGTCTTTGTTATTCAAATTTTATCATACAACTGTTTTCTTCTTGTGAAGAACTGGAACAACGGCTAAAACCTTAATAATAATAAATGTACGTTTAGCTTGCTTTTAAAGCAAAATGCTTGAAAAGAATCATCAACAATTTTTCATGATTTTTACCCGCCTTTTTGTTATTACACCGCTCTTAGATATATACATTATGTTTAACATTTGATTACGTTTCATCGCTTTCATAAGCCGTTCTTTCATCCTCTACCATCCCCCAACAAGAATATTTGTTTGTTATCGCAAAAGAACAAACGTTTGTATTCAAGCAAGCGTAAAATAATGGTAAATGAAAAAAGACCAGCTCGATTCTTAAAACGTAATTGCCAATCCGCTGTCTTTTAAATGTACTTTTGTATCCAAAACTGATAATTTAATTTTTAATTATTGTCAATGCTTACAATTTTATAACGACTAATTACATTTAAAAATTATCAAGGAATGAACATATGAACAAATTAGAACAAATAACTAATGAATTACTTGAAGCTGGATATACAATCGAGGAAATTATAGCAGCCTATAATAAGGTAATTAAGGCAAGTAAACAAACAGAAGCAGATGATAAAACAAATAGCTAATTACATAGTTATTTGCTTTTATTAAGAGGAAAAGGTTCTTTTGATTTACATTTCGGAGTACCGAATGCCAACAAAAGAACCTTAAATTAAGTTGTTTTTTAATAAAGTTTTATTTAAATTCACTCTAAATTCTTGATTTTTCACTACATGTTTTGAAAAAATTGCATTACTTTGAAACTATTTTAGACACCATTAAAAATTTTAGTATCAATAAGTTATCTCAAGCTTTTCTAGACCAAATGACAACTGGTATAAGAATTAAGGATAATAGACCTCCAGCTAAAGATAATGTTGCATAGCTTGCATTAGCTACTACCATGCCTGAGAGCGCACCACCAGAAGCTCCTGCTAGTGCAACTAAAACATCTATTTTCCCTTGCGTTTTTGCTCTAGTGGAAGGTTCAGTTGAATCAACTATTTGTGTAGTACCACTAATTAAGCCAAAGTTCCACCCTAATCCAAGTAAAGAAAGAGCAATGATTAATAGAACCATAGAATCACTCGGTGCGAATGCCGCTAATAAACCAGCAAATAACAACGTCACTCCGGAAGCAATACTCATGACTGTTCGTCCGATTTTATCAACAAGAATACCTGTTACAAGCGACGGAAGATACATTGAACCTACATGAAAACCAATAACAATTCCAACCTCCGATAAACCGTGACCATGATGTTTCATATGTACAGGTGTCATTGTCATAATTGCAACCATTACAATTTGAGTAAGTACCATAACCGTTGCACCGACTGTAAGACCTCTTTTATTTAGTGCTTTTTTATTTAAGGATTCTGTCTTATTTCCATGCTCATTTTCTTGTTTGTGTGCTTCTATCATTTTTGCAATTTCTAATGGATCGGGACGTAACATAACAAAAAGGACAAGACCCGCTAAGATAAAGGCTGTTGCTGATAAGATAAATGGACCCGCAAGAGCCGGTACACCAATAGAAACAGCAAATTCCCCCATAATATCTACTAAATTTGGCCCTGCAACGGCACCGAATGTTGTCATAACCATTGTAGTGCTGATAGCTGTTGCTCGTTGTTTATTATTTGCTAAATCTGTACCTGCATATCGAGCCTGTAAATTTGTTGCAGTCCCTGCGCCATAGATTAGTAGAGAAGCAAATAGTAAAATGACACTATTCATCATAGCAGCAATTACTACACCAATTGCACCGAGTCCACCGACAATAAAACCTGTTGATAAACCAGTGCGACGCCCATAACGTTGTGATAGTTTCCCTACAATTAAAGCTGCTCCTGCTGACCCTAAAGTAAATAAAGCGGACGGTACTCCTGCATAAGCATCCGTTCCCAGCATTTGCTGAGCTAAGAGAGCCCCTACCGTAATACCTGCTGCAAGACCCGCTCCACCAAAAATTTGTGATAGACTTACAATGAGCAAGACTCGCCTATATAGTTTTTTTAGCTTTTCAGGTGATTCTATATAACTCTCAATTGAATCTTGTGATTTATCGAACACTTATCAACACCTTCTTTCTATAATTTATCTAGATGGTTAAAACGTAACCATCTTATCAGCCCATTCTACAACTTTAATGCAATCATCCATTGTAGAAATTGGACAGGAAAATGTTTTATCAAGAGATCGCAATTTTTAACATGTTCCGCAAGCTAAAAGTTCACCCATTAACTCTTTAAATTTATTCATTTCTTTTTTAACATTAAACCTTGGATGTTCAATGTTTTCACATTCTACAGCTTCACCCATTTTAACTTCATAAAAAAGAGAAGTACACTTTTTCATCCTGTATCCCATGATTGTTGCTTAATAACCATGTGAAAAAGTACATTAAAACATCATAAAGAAGGTAGAACTATCAAAAATAGTATACAGATTTGACAGTTCCTTTTTTACTGTTATTCAATGTGCATGCATAACAACATTCTTTTTCTTTGAATATAGTAAAAAAGTGATTGTTAAGCTTAAGCTAATAATACCGAAAACAAGCCCCATTCCACTTAAACCAATTAAATCTAACATCATACCTGTCGACAATAAAACGACCTGAAAAATGACTGAATCTATCATATTGCGGAATGAGAAAAATCGACCATGGAAATCTTTTGGTACCTGTTTTTGAAAAATCACCATTGTCGTTGGGAAAAAACAGCCTACTGAAAAACCAAACACTCCAAACGCCATGAGTGCAAAGAATTTAATATCCGATAATAATAGCATTAGCTCCATCGAACCAATGATAAATGCTAATGTAAAGAGCAGTGTCCCAATTTTCACTCGTTCCGTAATGAATTTTAAACCAGCTGCACCTAGCATGAAACCTATGCCCTCAACTGTATACAATAATCCTGATATCGTCGTTGAATGATGGATCTCAGAAATTTTCATAATAACTAAATTAAAGGAGCCTAAAAATAATGTTGGAATTAACATTAAAACAAGTGTCATTAAAACAACAGGGTGCTCCTTCACCATTGGTAATACCTCTTTAAAGCTGCCCTTTTTCTTATTTGTTATCGACTGATTTGCCGTTTCATCTAATTGTAGGAAGCTTGTAATAACAAACATCATCATATAGACGATAAATGAAATGATGTACAACCATTTCAGCTCAAAGAAACTTAACATGAATCCTGCAGCAGCAGTTCCAATAATTCTTGATATCGTTCGAGCATTCATTTGCCAAGCATTTAATGTAATTAAATCCTTATCCTTGACAATCATTGGAATGATAGATTGTAGAGCAGGCATATAAAAGGCAGCTGCTATTTGCAACGTAATTAAAAAAAGAATCATCCAAATAACCGAATTTGTATAAAGTGCCATAAACATAAATAACACACTTATAATTCGCCCTACACTCGCCAGCTGCACAACTGTTTTTTTCTTTGACTGGTCAATAATACGTCCTGCCAACGGACCAACGACTAAACCTGCCAATATACCAATAGCAATAATTAATGATTTGTGAAAGTCAGAGGGAACGACCTCTTGCATAAAAGCAAGATTCCCTATAATCCCAGCCCACAAGCCAAGGCCAACGACAAATTCACCTAATAAAATAATCCATACATTCCGATTACGCCACATGCAGTATCTCCTTGTTGTTTCAAATATTAATTAGTACATAGTAACAAAATTATAAATATTCGTACATATAAATATTACAATTCTTCTATATTTTATCTTTATAAAAATATTTATATCATCATCATTTTTCCTAAGGCATTATAAACCTTTAATTATGTTATCTCTCCTTTTCGAATCGCTTTTAAAAGTATACTATTTTCTTATAATGTAAGAATCATGCAAAAGTTTGAAATAGGCGATTCGAGTTTATTCCACGCTACTTCTGCCTTAGTGGTTCGGACTTGCATTCTATAGATTACATGCTCGTAGGGCGCACAAAAAAACGCCCCACCAAAGGACGTTTTTAAATTTTTACTTACCATAGATACGTTGCATTATTTCGTCAGAATGCTCGTTAAAATAAGTTTGACCGAAGAATTCTATTATATAATGATGTTCTTCCTCTTCCGTTAACAATCCGTATGCTTTCCCGACAGTTCCCCCTTGATTTTTCCAAACAAAATTGTGTGCATCTACTGCATTTGAAAAGTCATCGTTTCTCCATTCATTAAGAATGTCTCTATATTTCTTTTCATGCTTGTAATTTGTATGGTCTAAAATTGTTAACATTGTTTCAACATTATTTTTTGTTAAAGGCATGAAGTCCCATTTATCTTCAGCTTTGACTTTTTGATGTGACATTGCATGAAGATATTGTTCAAATTTTGTTTCATTCGAAAGCCGATTTTTGTTAACTTTTTCTGTAGTTAAATCAAAATCAAGATACAATCCGTCTAGTTGAGAACTATTAGGAGTTACTTCAACTGTTTTACCCTTTTCATTTGATTTTTCATTACCGAACACAATTACCGTTGTAATTCCGACTATTATAGTTAACAATATGGCTAAAATAGTGTAAGAAAGTTTTTTCATAAGAAGCACCTCCCTTTACTGTTAAATTGGCACATCACCATAACGTGTGGTTGATTTCCGTTCCGACTGGGCGCTTTGTTGCTGCCGCTACGCTTTCGCACAGATAAAACATTGCCGCTGACGCTTCGCTTTCGCACAGAGCAAAGCTTCCTGGGGGCATCCGATGAGCCGCTTGGGCCAACAGATGTTTTTTGCGCGAAAGCGTAGTGCTAACGTAGCGGCAGCAGAGGGTTTTGTATGTGCGAAAGCGTAGCGACAGCAACAGCACGATGTTGGTCACGAAGGCGTTATCACAGGACGTGATGCTTTTAGCCTTCGTTCCCCTATGTGCTCGCTCCAGGGTCTAATCTGTGACGCTAATCCCCAAGGAGTCGCCCAGTCGGAACGAAGATCAACTTACATATATATGGCATACGTTTTAACGAATGTCATCCATAACTTTTGGTGTTGAGCCGTTAAATTTACTAAATAAAATATATTTGTTAAATTCAAAATCGTTTATCTCTGACTATATCCTTCACGTTAAATCTTTCGTCCAAGTGTAATCTTTTATATCTAAATCTATATATCAAATAATAGTCAACATCGTTTCGTTTTATTCATTTCAATTTTCTCTTCTTTTTATTGATCCCCTAAATATATATTGAAACGTTTTGCTGAACAATAATGTTCTTTGAACAGCTTCCCTTCGTATGGAACTTTTGAAAGATACTCGCTCAAAGTCTTGATTTTTATAAGTCGCGGGTGTTTTGACTAGACACTACACTGCAACAAACCTTTAAATATGATATCTCTCCTCGAATTGCTTTCAAAAATATACAGAAAGTAGACAGTTTGAGAAGAACAGAAAGATTGTATTAGAGGAGCTAATTACAAAAAAAAACACCGTTTGATTAAAAATCAAACGATGTTTCTTCTTTACATAGCTTCTAATTTACTAACGAGCGATTTTCTGCGGCGCTCGACTATTTTTTGACCTACTAATGTAATGACAAATATTAATCCTACTGTTGTTGCCATCATCCCTGCAATGGACGTATCCCAAAGCTTCGCTAAATAATAACCCATTACCGATGCCAGAGCACCAAATAGCATGCTATACATAAACATTTGTTTAATCGTTTTGCTTATTAAATAAGAAGTGGCAGCTGGTCCTATTAGCATAGCGACAACTAAAATTGCGCCGACACTATCAAATGCAGCAACAGTTGTAAAGGAAATCGTTGTCATGAAGCCATAATGTAGAAAAATAACTGGAATACCGATAGAGGCAGCATAAACTGGGTCAAAGGTTGTTAACTTCATTTCCTTAAAGAATAATAGAAGGAACCCAATGTTAATCATCAGTACAAACAATAGCATCCATACGGCCTTTGGCATTGTAATTGATAGCCATGTCCATCTGTCCCAAGGTACAAATGCAATTTCCCCCATTAAAACATGCTCAACATCTAAATGTACATTCCCAGCAAATAATGTGATGAGTAGCACACCTGCGGCAAACAAGGAAGTGAATACAACGCCAATTGCAGCGTCCTCCTGAATGCCAGAAGAATGTAGTAACTGCACTAGGTAGGCCGTTAGTATTCCTGCGAATGCCGCACCAACTAACATCCAAAAGCCATTTAATGTTTGTGTAATAATATAAGCCATGACAATACCAAATAATACGGTATGACTAATCGCATCTGCGATCATCGACATTCTACGCAAAATTAGAAAGACCCCTGCAATCCCGCATGTGACCCCTACTAAAACACCTGTAAAAACAACCCAAAATTCAATCATCCCAACTCACCTTGCTTTCGAAACTGCATTTTCCTACGATATTTATTAATTTGCCCCGCCGGACTAATAAAATAGGAAATAAAGAATATTGCAGCTGCTACTAATACGATAATTGGACCTGTCGATAATCCTGTTCGTATTGAACTAATAAAGGTTCCTGTGATACCGGAAATACCACCAATTGCTGCACTAAGCACAAGCATTGAGCTCAATTTGTTTGTCCATAATTTAGCACTTGCAGCGGGGATAATTAGTAATGCTGACATTAAAATAACACCTACTGCCTGAATGCCTGTAACAATAGTCATCACTATTAATATGGTTAGCGTGGCCTTTAACGCTTCAATCGGTAAGCCAATTCCTTTGGCATAAACAGGGTCAAAGATTAAGAGCTTCCATTCTTTATAAAGAAGCAGACTAACCAAAATAATAATTGTTGCGCTTATAAACAACCACATTAAATCAGCCTTTGTCATCGTCGCTGCTTTCCCAAAAATAAAATTGTTAAGACCGCTTTGATTTCCTAATGGACTGCGATTGACAACTGTTAAAAATACAACGCCAATCCCGAAAAATACAGTTAAAACCAATCCAATTGCTGCATCTGCCTTCATCTTTGAAAAAGAGACAATCCATTGTATGCAATAAACGGACAAAGCTGATGTGATGCCTGCCCCAAGCATTAATATAGGTAATTCTTTTTGCCCTGTTACTAGAAAAGCAAGAGCGATCCCTGGCAATGCAGCATGTGCCGCCGCGTCGCCTACTAAACTTTGCTTTTGTAAGAAGGAGAAGGTACCTGTTATGCCAGCCGCGATACCAAGTAACATCGTACCGACTAATACCCATAGTAAGTTACCAGTTAACATATTCATCCTCCTTAAGCGTTTTGCATCATGAATAGTTTACCACCGTACGTTTTTTGTAATTGCTCTGGTGTAAAAACATCTTCTGTTGCGCCTGATGCTAAAATTGTTTTATTTAAAAGAATTGTATAATCAAAATATTCCTTTACTGTTTGTAAGTCATGATGCACGACAAAAATACTTTTCCCTTGAGCTTTCAAGTCTTTTAAAATATCGATTATCGTTTTTTCGGTAGCAGCATCCACCCCTGCAAAAGGTTCATCTAAGAAATAAATATCAGCATTTTGGGCTAATGCTCTTGCTAAGAAAACTCGTTGCTGTTGTCCGCCTGAAAGTTGACCGATAGAGCGCTCAGCAAAGTCTTGCATGCCTACGCTAGCAAGAGCCTGCTGTGCTAAAATTTTATCCTTTCTAGACGGCCTTTTAAATAATCCAGTATGTCCGTAACGCCCCATCAGAACTATATCAAGAGCATTTGTTGGAAAATCCCAATCTACAGCATTGCGCTGAGGAACATACCCAACTACTAAGCTTTTCGGTTCAAAGACTTTCCCAAGAATTTCAACTTTCCCCACTTTATTCGGTAGCTGATTTAAGATGGCCTTTAAAAAGGTAGATTTCCCCGCTCCGTTTGGGCCAATAATGGCTGAAAGATGACCCGTAGGGACCGATACACAGGCGTTTTCTAATACCGTTTTCTTATCGTATGCGACTGATAAATTTTCAACTGTTAATGCGTTCATCTTTCTCACCTACTTCAATGCATCGACGATTGTGTCGATGTTATGTTGATACATACCGATATATGTACCTTCCGTTGTTCCCTCAGCACCCATAGCATCCGAGAATAATTCCCCACCAATCACTATGTCGTGACCTTTTTCTTTCGCACCTTCAATAACAGCTTTCATTGCTTTATCGGAGACACTTGATTCTATAAAAATGGCTTTAATTTTGTTTGCCACTAAAAAATCCACCATTTCCTGCACATCTTTCACACCATATTCTGAATCTGTACTTAGCCCCTGTAAGCCACGCACTTCAAATCCTTGGCTTCTACCAAAATAATTGAACGCATCATGGGCTGTTACTAAAATACGCTGCTTTTCTTGGATTTCATTTACTCGGTCCTTCGCAGATGTTTTTAATTCATCTAATTTTTTCAAGTAAGCTTCTTCATTTGTTGCAAAGTCGTCTTTAAATTGAGGGTATTCTTCTTGAAGCTTGTCTCCAATTGCCTGAACAACCCCTTTCCAAAGCTCAATATCAAACCAAATGTGTGGATCATGTAGCATAGCATCATCATCACTAGCAAGTAGATCCTTTTTATCTAGTTTTTCTCCAACAGCAAGCACTGTTTTGCTTTTTGACATCTGCTCAAAAATATCAAGCATTTGCCCCTCTAAATGTAACCCGTTATAAAAAATAACCTCTGCCTTATCCAATTTCGATAAATCACTTTGAGTCGCTTTGTATAAATGGGGATCTACTCCCGGCCCCATCAAGGCAGTTACCTTTAAATGGTCGCCACTAATTTCTTTAATGGCATCCGCAATTTGCCCAGTTGTTGCGACAACTACTCCTTCCTTTTCACCTTCTGTTTCAGCAGAACAACCGAAAAGCAAGAGTGATAGTGATAAAACAAGTACACCTAAAAATCTTTTCATGCTTTCATACCTCTTCTTTCTCTTTATATTTAAGGCGTTGTTATCGTTGATTTTAAATATTACTCGTCAGACATTTTTTCGCGGGCTATAACGGTCGCTTCCTCGCAACGCTTCGTTAGGAGTTTTCTGTTTGTTATGCCCGCTCAAGTAGCCTTAGTATCAACACAGCCTTAATTTACATTGATTTTCTAACAAGCCAGCGCCAGCCTATCCAGAAAACAATTATCATCATCGCTACTCCAACAGACTCTGTCAGTTTCCACAAAAGTATAAGAATCAGTAAAATAATTAACGGAAGAATCGTCAGCTTCAAATCATCCAACTCTTTCATTCATTCACTCTTCTTTCTTGAATGATATTTTGTTTCCCTTAGGAAAAATATATGCTTAATATGAAAATAATTCAACTCTTTTATGAATTTTTCTTATAAAAAGTTTTTTTCACCAAGAAAATTTGGTACTCCTATTACTTTCGCCTAGCACAAAAACACCAGCATTTTGTAGTACAAAAAATGCTGGTGTTTACGCTCAAATTTAATTTCTTTGTATAATTTTTAATAGACAATATCTCCCCCATCCTGCATATCAATAACATAATATGGCTTATCTTCATCATATTCTGAAGGTAGCATAATAGATACCTCATATTGTGCTATTTTTACTTGATGAAATTGCATCATAATTTAGCGCCTCACCTTCTTTGTAACGAATCTACCACAAATGAGAATCATTATTAATCAATGCTTTATTTCAGGCATGTGATTAGGAAAATATGAGGTTATCATCGACCATTTTTTGTTGATATTTTGCTTATGCATGTCCAATTGTAGCGAAGGAAACGGCTCGACGCTCGCCATCAGGAAGCCTTGCTCTGCGCGAAAGCGTAGCGGCAGCAACAAATGTTTTATCTGTGCGAAAGCGTAGCGGCAGCAACAAAGCGAGTAGCCCGTATAGAAATCAGCATCTTCTAATTAATAAATATGGTTAATCAACACACCTGACTTTACTTATCATGATGTGGCTTTCCAATATACTCATATGCATAAATATGTGTTTTAGTAAGCTCAATAATATCTTGAATCAGTGTCTCTTCTGGTTTTTCATAGCCACTTGTAATCCACTGCATCATCAAACCATAAAATCCGTAAGACGTATAATGCTTAAACATTTCCATATTGACAGGCTGATTGTTAATTGTTTCAAATTTAAATTGCTCCATATAAATTTTAGTAATCGTTAGTGGCATTCTAGTATGTAATCCAGGAATCGTATCATCAAAATTTAACAACTCAAAAAATATACGGTTCTTATAAATATAATGAATAATATTAAATGAAGGAGCTCTAAGCTTTGTAGTATAAACCTTTTCACCAAATTGATAAGGCTCCCCTACCGCTATTTCGAGCCCCCTTAACATTGTGTCTAGTAAATTTTCAGCAAGCTCAAATTTATCTTGAAAATGTACATAAAAAGTGCTGCGATTATACCCAGCACGTTCTACAATATGTTTTACCGTAATGGATTGGAAGCCTTGTTGTTTAATTAACTGAATTAATGCCTCATAAAAATGTCGACGAGTTCTTTCCTGTCTTTGTGTCCATTTTGTCAAAATTTCTTCCCCCTTTTTAGACACTTTCTTTTGTTATGTCTACTACTTAGACACTTGCAGTTATATTAATGATTGTTTCCTTATTGTAGCGTTTTACAATAAAAGTACACAGTGATACGCACATTGTGTAAGAGAAAATGATTTTTAAGGGAGTGTAATTTATGGGGAAGTTACAAGATAAAGTGGCGATTATTACAGGAGGTGCATCTGGAATTGGTGCAGCAACTGCTAAATTGTTTGTAGCAGAGGGCGCAAAAGTTGTTCTCGTAGATTTAAACGATGGAAAAGGGAAAGAATTCGAGGCACAATTAAAATCTTCAGGGGCAGAAGCTATTTTCTTAAAAGCTAATGTTACAAATGAAGAAGAAGTAGCGAATATTTATAAAACAACCATCGAGACATTTGGTAAAGTCGATGTCCTTTTCAATAATGCAGGTATTGGTCGTGTCACACCAACGGAGGAATTACCTTATGCGGAGTGGCGCAATACAGTCAACGTCGACTTAGACGGCGTGTTCTTAATGGCTCAAGCCGCTATCAAAGAAATGTTAAAAGCTAATGGTGGCGCAATTGTTAACACTGCATCGATGTATGGCTGGGTTGGTTCTCCTGGTTCAGCAGCTTACAATGCGGCTAAAGGTGGGGTTATTAACTTAACACGCTCTTTAGCTCTTGAATATGCAACTCGTGGTATTCGAGTGAATGCCCTATGTCCTGGCTTTATCGACACACCAATTATTCCAGAAGAAAGTAAAGAACCTTTACGTCAATTAACACCAATGCAGCGTTTAGGTCAAGCAGAAGAAATGGCAAAAGCTGTACTATTCATGGCTTGTGATGACTCTACTTTCATGACAGGAAACACATTAACAGTAGATGGTGGTTACACTGCACAATAAGTTCTACCTAAAATATTCGCTTCCTTCCATAGGATAGCGAATATTTTTACATCAAACATCTAGTTCCTTCCCCATATTTTAACTGATACTTTTCCATTACTCGGCTAAAAAACGAGGCTAGAACTTGCTGAAATAGCATACCGAACACTACAGGCATGACTGTTTTTGCTGGAAAGTATGTAGTCGCAATAACAACCCCTACAGCAATATTACGCATCCCTCCTGTAAAAACGAACATTGTAATGATGCTTATATCCTTCCAAAGAAAATGCCCTAGCACTAAACATAACGCATACCCTGATACAGCTAGTACAAATACGACCAAAATAACACTAACAAGTTCCCAGCTAATATTTTTAATATACGGGGCAATTGCGCTACTATTAATCATCACAATGCTAAACAAGCTTAGTTTTGAAAAAGGGGCTAATTTCCTTCCTAGTGTCACCGCAATATTACCTTTAGTAAACTCGTTCAACGCTACGCCTACAAGAGAAGGCACAACAATCATCCATAGTAAATCTAGCATCAGACCAGCAGTATCAATGTCGATTGTTTGCCCCGCAAGAAAATGTAGTAAAACAGGAATAACAACGGGTGATATGAGTGTATCAATTAAAATAATTGCAAGACATAATGCAAGATGTCCCCTACAAATACTTACCCAAATAAAACTCGTTACCCCTGTTGGCACAGCGACTGCTAAGACAAAGCCTATTGTTAGTAAATGATCGTGAAAGATGATGGTTGCTATAAAATAAGCCCAAATTGGCATTAGTAGATGTAAAAATGCAATAGCCATTAAGATAACTATTGGATATTTTTTAAGACTTTTAAGCCCCTCAAAATTCATACTCAAACTACCTGCAAATGTCATAAAAGCAAACAGCCACGGCACTAAAAATAAAAGCTGATGCCCTACATTCTCTAACAGTACACCGATCACTAAGCTAAGCGGCGTTAAAATAGGCATCCATTTTTGGAGGTATTTATTAACATTATTTACCATTTCTATTTCTTCCTTCTTTCTTTAAAGAACAGTTTTCTTTAGCTTCCTTTCTAGTAAAATACACTAGAAAAATTTGCAGTTTTTATCCATATCCTGCAAACTATTAACATAACTTGCTAGAAAGGATGAAAGAGACTAATGAGAAAAATAGTGTGCGCTTTATTGCTTTCCATATTTGTTATGACAAGTGGATACACCGTACAAGCTGCTGGCTTTAAAGATGTACCAGAAGATCACTATGCCTATGAAGCCATCATATGGGCAGAGAAATATGATATCGTTAATGGCTATGCAGATGGTACATTTAAACCTAATGCAACAATTACAGAGCAACAATTAGCTAAATTACTTGCCAATTTTTATGAGCTTGAATCACCGTTTGATGAGTTAAAAAAACAGACCCCTGCAGCAATCTGGTCTGATGAATATTACAATCGACTTGCAAGCTATGGTGTACCACTAAATGGATATCTTGATAACAATATTCGAGCAGCTAGTGTGAAACGCGGTGTTGTAGCACAGGCAATTACACATTTAGCTCATGGCAAAAGTGGATTAGACCAATCCATACAGTTTTTAATCCATTATTACATTTCCACTGGTCAAAACCCTCAGTATGAAAATCGTAATTTGCAGAAGTTTTTCGGCGTTACAAACAATATGACCCGGGCTCAAGTTGTTACAATGCTCCACCGTATGGATGAAAGGAATTTTTATGAAATTTCAGAGGACGCACAAGCAATTCATGAAAATACTAGCAATGCTTCTTTAAATACACGAGCGAAAAATGGGCAGAATCAGCTAGATAAAACAATGCAGCTTACAACACCTTCTAAAAGTGCTTGGGAAGGTACCTATTCGTATTACTATAAATGGGGTAAAGGCGCAACTGATTTTAATCGCCGTGATGCCCACATTACCAACGCAACAAGCAAAAGCTTTAATATTTTCATTACTGCCAATGATGGAACAGCTGCTGGGAATGTCGATGGGATAGCAACGATTACTTCCAGCACTAAAGCTGTGATGAACAAATCCTCAAACGGCAATCGCTGTGTATTAGAATTTGAACGTCTTAATAATGCGATTAAAATTACCGAGGTTGATTGTCGTGCAGAGCATGATGAAGGTACTAATTTTTCTGGGACTTTGAAGAAACAATAAGTTTTCCATAAGTCCAACTGGAAATCTCCAAACTTTTATAGGAACACCCTTATGGACCTTTATAAATCACAATAATACTATTCAATAGTGAAAAGAACTAAAAAGTGCGAAATGGATTAAAAAATTCATTCGCACTTTTTTTAAATTGTTTTGAACTAGTGTCATTGCCTTTCAAACACTATGCAAGAATACCGTCTATACAACAATGCGTTTTTCGATACAATTATGTGTACCTTAAAAAGGTTTAGTATTGCACAACCATGTTTAACAGTAAACAAAAAGAACCCATTTTGAAAAAAGATCGATCAAAATGGATTCTACAGTTTTTATTATAGATATAATTATTAGTTGAATAGTTTTAGGATAGTAGAACATTGGGATCCGTTAATTTAATAAGCATATCTGAATTAATGAATGTTAGCTTTACGGAAGCCATCAAATACATTGTATGCGGCAGCTATCATAAAGAGGGAAATTCCACCACCTACTATCCACGTTTTAAATTGATTAGTAGTAGTAGCAAATAAATCCGACATATACATAATGAAATCTTGGCTTAGTAAATTGGGATTTAATAGTATTACAATAAATACAATAGTGCCAATTAGCTGTAGGGCCGTATTGCATATTGCCATTCTTTTCGTCCATTGCCGCTTGATTAATTTATAAAGGGATAATGTTATTTCTAAACCTATTACAATAACAACGATAGGCCAATATCGAAGCAAAACTTCTTGATTGAAAGTGGGAGTCACAAATACAAGTCCATCTCTCCCTCCTTCATATACACCTACAAGATAATTCGCATAAAAGTAAAATGTTGCCCAAATCCCAGTCCACATTAAACTTAAAAAGACTTCGTACTTTGATATTGCTTTTTTCTTAGGAATATAAGGTTTATTTTTTAAATCATCAGGCGTCCATTCTTTAAAGCGTGCTGTTAATGGCTGCCCACCTCTTCCTTTATCTGTTCTTTCCAATACAACAAGCATAAGTGTTAGCCAAAAGAATACTTGGATCCCTACTTCAATGACTCTCTGAATTCCTTCAGTCATAAGGTTCAAACCAATATTTAAAACCGCTTGTTCCCCACTATATCCAATAAAATATTCGGTAGTCATTGCGATTAACGAAATGACAGCAGCAATCGGTAAAATCATTTTAAGTAAAGTCATATATACATCAAAATAGCGTGGACCAATTAAGTACATTGGCCAATCTCGATAATTACTTGCCAATGCCACTGGACTTCCTAATTTTTCAAGAACCTCTTTTACATCTTCTTCACTATAATCATCTGGCAGCATATCCTCTATGTTTGACCGTAACTCAAGTATAATATCCTCACGTTTTTTTTCAGGAAGCCTTTGAGCAACTTCTCGAATATAAACCTCAATTAAATTCATCGTCTTCCTCCCCTTTCAATAGGTTATACAGCTCTTTCGAATTCTCTATCCATTCCTTTTTCAACTGTAAAAATATCTCTAGCCCATATTCACTTAAAACATAGTACTTACGAGGTCTACTCTCAGATGTATCCCAACTACTCGACACCAACTCCTGTTTCTCTAATCTACGAAGCAATGGATATAAGGTACTTTGATCTATAGAAACACCTAACCCTTCCAATAATGAAACAAGTGAATATCCATACTGAGGCGTTCGTAATTGACTTAAAACTGCCAATGTCAACGTTCCTCTCCTAAGCTCTGTAGTTAATGAATTCAATAAATTACTCATCCACCCACCTCATTTTAATTACTAAATGTCATACAGTATTTACTCTATACTATGCATCGCACACTATTGTTGTGACGAAATTAATCAAAATTCTGTATTATTTAAAAATACCGGAAAATTGAATCTACAGTAAAAGTTGAAATGAAAAAAACCACAAATTTAGATAGGTCTAAATTGTGGTTTCCTCTTTATAAAATAATTTAGGTTTTAAAACGATACCCTATTTCAGGGGCCTACATCTTTTTCTCACCAGTCCGGGTATAACAAGCTCTTAAAACTTCTTATACATCTTCATGGCAATCTCCATAAAATCAGCGAGATACGGAGATATGTGTTTATCCTTATGCCAAGCGATATCCGTAAAGATTTCTGCTAAATTCATTGATGTAGTCAGTTCTTTTAAGCTATAGTTTTCTAACTCTTTCTCCACCACCATTTTGGGTAAGAATGAAATACCTAAGCCTGCCATCACACATTGCTTAATGGCTTCAATACTTGCAAATTCAATCATTTGTATTGGTAGCGTACCTTCCTGCTGTAGCTGAGCTTCCAATTGATTACGGTAGGAGCAACCACTTTCCGTCAGAAGCATCGTTTCATTTGATAGTTGCTGTAAAGAAAATACATCTCTTTCCGCGTTGCTATCAGTAGGTGCACTGACAAATACTAATTGCTCTTGAATAAGTCGCTCACGATGTAACATAGGTGTTTCCTTATAGGCATCTGTAATAAACGCTATATCTAGATTGCCTGACTGCAATAAATCTTTGGCGATTTCGGTTGTATGTACAGGCTTAAAAATGATTTTTACTTGTGGATGGGCTTTCTGAAATTGTTGTAAAATACTCGGAAGACGGTACACACATTGACTTTCCTGTGCACCTATTTTTAACACCACTTGTGCTTGTTCACTTAATACAGCTTTTTTCATATCCACATTTAAATCTAGCATTTTTTGAGCATACTGTTGTAATCGCTTGCCCTCCTCCGTAAGGGTAATACGTTTTCCCAGCCTCTCAAAAAGAACAACACCTAGCTCATCTTCAAGCGATTTAATTTGTGCTGTTATACTTGACTGTGCATAATCCAGTAGTTGAGCTGTCTGCGTAAAACTTAACGTTTCTGAAGCTGTTAAAAACGTTTGTAGTTGTTTCATATCCATCTACTTCACCTCTAAATCGTTTTTTTCGATACATTTCATCGAAACATTCATCTTTATCGATAATAAAAATAAGTTTACACTAGTTATAACTTGAATGACAGAGGAGGCTTCATATGAACATTACCGCATTTATTGGAAGCTCTAGAGCCGGTAGTAATAGTGAACAACTAGCTGATTATGTATTAGAGGGCATCAATCATGAAAAAATCGATCTAAAAAATTTAACGATTGAGCCCATCAACGATTTACGTCATGATGACAATGGCTTTCAGTTTGTAGATGATGATTATGATCAAATCATCGATGCGTTTTTAACAAGTGATATCGTTGTTTTTGCAACACCAATATATTGGTACAGCATGTCGGGACTCATGAAGAACATGGTGGATCGACTCAGTCAAGCAATTCGAGATGAGCGTTTTCCACAGCTAAAGGAAAAATTACAAACTACCGAAGCTATTGTTCTTGCTGTCGGTGGTGACGACCCATATATAAAGGGTCTACCAATGATTCAACAATTCCAATACATCTTTGACTTCTTAAAAATGCCGTTCTCATCGTATATTATTGGGGAAGCAAACAAACCAGGTGAGATTAGTCATGACGCACAGGCACTAGCGCAGGCATCCATTTTAAATAAGCAGTTAAAAGCACGAATCTATCCCATTTAAAAAAACGACCTGAAAGCGGCTATGCTTTTAGGTCGTTTCATTATGAAAACAAAATGGTCGAGGAAATCTTGGTGAGAATTGTGTCGCTTTAAATGAGGGAGTTTCCGTTCCAGGCTACTTGCCATAATCAATTAGAATAACTAATAACTGTGTCAGCGATTATATATCTGTTGTTGCTGACGCTACGTTGCCACTTTGCTTTCGCACAGAAAACATTTGTGGCTGTCGCTTCGCTTTCGCACATAAAACATTTGTTGCTGTCGCTTCGCTTTCGCACATAAAACATTTGCTGCTGTCGCTTCGCTTTCGCACATAAAACATTTGCTGCTGTCGCTTCGCTTTCGCACAGAAAACATTTGCTGCTGTTGCTTTGCTTTCGCACAGAAAACATTTGCTGGCCCAAGCAGCTCATCGACCCTCCAGGAAAGCGACCAGCCGGAATGGAAATCAACCCCTAGTTTTGCAAAGCTGTCATACTTTATTTAATAGGACACCTTAATTTCATTACATAATAGTTTTTATATGTTAAACTTCCGCTTCTACCGGAATATGCTGGAATGTTGTAACATCAAATAACCCTGTATCGGTTAGCTTTAAAGCAGGTATAACAGGTAATGCGACAAATGAAAACGTCAATAAAAAATGGAAATCTAGTGTTGGATTAAGCTTGTGTAAGGCGTTATGCAGACTTGCTAATTGCTTTTTAGCTTCATCAGCTGGTACGTCAGTCATTAAGCCTCCAATTGTTAAAGGCATTTCCGCTAAAATCTCTCCATCAGCTACAATAACAAAACCACCTTGAATTTCTTGAATGCGTGATAAAGCAAGTAACATATCTTCATCATTCGCACCAACTACTAATGCATTATGCGAATCATGAGCTACAGTAGTGGCCACTGCCCCTTTTTGTAAACCAAAGCCCTTCACAATGCCTAGACCTGCCGTATGCAAATTATGATGACGCTCAATAACTGCTAGCTTTAGTAAATCCTGTTCAACTGACGGTACAAATACACCATCTTTCACAGGTACATCTATTACCAAATGGTTCGTAATAAGCTGATTTGGTATAATTTCCATTACATTCGCCTTCGTACCTTTTTGGAATGGAATGCTGAGCATGTCCTTCGTTACTTGCGGTAAATGTACAGAACGATGGATATGTGCAGGTACATTAGGTTCAGTGCGATTCGTTAACATCGCACCATTTTCAGCAACCTTTACGCCATTTTTCCAAACTGCCTTTGCACGCATATTGTCGATGCTCTCGATTAATACAAAATCCGCCTTATAGCCTGGTGCTAACACGCCTCGATCATATAAACGATAACACTCAGCTGTATTAACAGTGGCAAGCTGAATGGCTTGTAGCGGCTCCATCCCTTCCTCAATGGCCATTGCCACGTCAAAGTTAATGCTTCCTTCATCCATTAGCTCGTCAACGTATTTATCATCCGTACAAAAGCCAAAACGGCGAGCATTTGTCGCATTGACAGCGGGCAATAAATCACGTAAATTTTTTGCTGCTGAGCCTTCACGTATTAGTACATACATCCCCTGCTCTACGCGATCAGCAGCCTCCTGTGCAGTTACACATTCATGATCTGTATGGATACCAGCAGCGCGATAACCAGTAATTTGATGGCTATTTAAGCCCGCGCAATGCCCATCTACAACTAAATTAGCCTGCTGTGAAAGCATAATTTTTTCAAGCATACCCGCTTCCCCATTTAAAACAGCAGGAAAATCCATAACCTCCGCTAATCCTCGCACATCTTCATGCTTTAAAAAGGGCTCTAAATCAGCAGCTGTCAGCGTTGCTCCTGCATTTTCAAAATGTGTGCCCGGAACACTAGATGGCAACATAACAAAAATATCCATTTCTGCTTTTTTGGCATCTTCAAGCATAAACTGAATACCTTCAGCACCCGCAACATTTGCAATTTCATGCGGATCTGTAAGGACAGTTGTGATGCCATGTGGAATCAGTACACGGCTAAATTCTGCAGGTGTTAGCATTGACGACTCAATATGTATATGTCCATCAATCAGTCCAGGTACAACATATTTTCCTGCTGCATCCTCTTCTTTTTTAGCTTTACATCTATTCATTGTATCAAGCGCCACAATTTGTCCATTGTTAACGACTATATCTGCTTTTTTCCACGTCAATGTAAAGACATCTGCAATTTGTGCGTTACGTAAAATAAAGTCCGCCTCGATTTTCCCTTGTGATGTTAAAATATTTTGTGCAAGCTGTTGTAGTTTGTTAGTCATTCTCTGCACTCCTTTTTTCTTTATGAATTATCATGCAAAAAATTACTAATGATTGCAAACATTTAACGTTGATAAATAAAAAAGTCAACTCGTATAATGAATGAGTTGACTTCTCTTTTATAGCTAGAAGCTTGTAATTTTTAGTTCTTACTAAATTTCAAAACAGCTAAATTAAAAATCTTAAATAAATACTTTATTGTCAGAAATCCAGCTGAAGTTAAAATCAGTAAATAAATAGAAAGATAAATTAGATTTTTAAAATCAGTCGTTACTGAAAGGTTGACAGATGGTATAGCAATGACAAAAGCCAAAATAAACATAAAAAAATTACTATTTAAAAGTTTCATGAAACAACCCCTCCGCATCTTTGTAAATATATCTCCTATAGTTAAATATACCTTATCTTCATTCGCATTACCAATTAAATGGCAATATATCGCTGTTTTTCGTATGTTCCTCGCCAAACTCTTCCTCTGTTGTATTGGTGAAGCAGTCAATACATAATCAGACAGTGATCAAATCTTAATGGTCGTTTGTAAATTCAAGTTCTTTAGGTGGCTCCCCTTTTTTATTCATTAGACGCATACGAATCGGTTCGATTTTTAGTGTAATCATTTCATCTTGATTACCAACGAAAATGCTTGTAAAAAACTCGGCTAACTTATTTTTTATTCCTTCCTCATGAATTTCTGTTAGTTTTCCTTCAATTTCAACATACGTATCCCCAAAGCCTTCATTTTCGTATCCATATAAAATATGGGTATACGGGTTTTTGCGAAGCTCTTCCATTTTTTCAGAATGTTTATTCGTCACTGTGTACAACACAAAATCTTCATTTTGGAACGTCATGTATCGTGAATATGGTTTGCCATTCTCAACTGTTGCCATCGTTCCTATTTTTTCTCGATTTAAAACTTCTAATATTTCATCTCGTGCAGATGTCAATGTTATCCCAACCTTTCATAATCACTTATATTTTGCCCTACCTTCACTAACCTAATCCGCCTTTTTTTGAAAAATATGAAATAATAATCTTCGGTGATTTTTCTTAATCTATTGCTATAATAATTTGCTGGACAACATGAATTTTTTAGAATGAGGGTTATAATGATGAAGCAAGCATTTTTCACACGGTGTCTGTTCTTCTTAACGGGTATTTTGCTTTTATCCTTAGGTATAACATTGACAATTAAAGGTCAGATTTTTGGTGTTGGTTCGTGGGATGTGTTACATATTGGACTAGTAAAAACATTGGGATTAACTATTGGTACTTGGTCCATTCTCATCGGACTAGCCATAATAGCATTTGATATAGTAGTAACAAAGAAGTTTCCGCTGCCGGGTACGTTTATAGATATGTTTTTAGCAGGAATTTTTATTGATATTTTTAACTATTTGCTTCCTGATATAGATGGTTTTTGGATGCAGCTACTTTCATATGTATGCGGCTTACTATTACTTGGCTGGGGTTGCGGTATGTATATGGTGGCAAATTTAGGGATTGGTCCTCGTGACTCATTAATGCTTCTAATGGTCCATAAGCTTGGCTGGAGTGTCACACGCTCTCGAACAACTATGGAAGTAACTGTCGCTTTAATCGGCTTTTTACTAGGTGGTCCTATCGGGGTTGGTACTGTGCTAATGGCTTTCGGACTCGGACCGATTGTACAATTTGCTTTAACGTTTAATGAAAAATTATTTCTAAGATGGACTGGCGTGAAAAGCGCTGTGGTATAGGCTTACAAGACAATGCAAAAGTGCATTGTCTTTTTTTATTCGGTTGCATTATACAGTTCAACTGTATATAATCAAACTATATAGTTGAACTGTATATGAGGTGAACTTGTGAAAAAACATAAATTACTACCTTTATCTGAAACCATGCATTATATTCTACTCGCCTTACGTGAACCGCTATATGGCTATGCGATGATGCAAAAAATCGAGGAAATGAGCGCTGGTAGTGTAAGAATTGCGGCTGGGACTATGTATGGAGCTATTGAAAATTTGTTGAAATATCATTGGATTTCGCCTGTAGAGACCCAAGATACGAGACGCAAGGTTTATCAAACAACAGCTGAGGGACTAGCCATATTAGCGGCCGAGCAAGAAAGATTGCAGCGAATTTTATCTTTATATGAGGGAGCAGATGAGCATGATAAAGTTTGAAATCTTTTTTGATATCGAAAAAGAAGAGCAATGGTTAAATCATATGTTGTTCAAAGGATGGGTTTGTACAAACATAAATTCTGCCGGTTTTTATACATTTAAAAATACGGTTGATCTTGAACAAGTTATCCGTATTGATTATCAGCAGGATCTTCGGAGAGAAGAGCGATCTAACTATAAACAGTTATATGAGGATTTTGGATGGCAAGCATTAAAAGAAAAATCGTATGACGGTACCTATTATTGGTTAAAAAGAAAAGATGGCAACGATGAATTATTTTCTGATCATGATTCGCAAATTGCTAAATATAAACGATTAATGAAGCATTCCAGCAATTTGGCTATATTCTCCCTGAATTATTCACAGCCATCTGAGATTTAGGGAATTTGGCTAGTTTTTCAGAATTGAGGAAAATAATTAGGAGTAA
>NZ_LIYL01000003.1:0-123223 GCF_001278875.1 Lysinibacillus sp. FJAT-14222
TTAGCTCAAATTGTTTTGCTGGCATCATGTTTGATGTCCAAAATTTTGTTTCGTTCACCAACTCAAGGTTAGCTACTTAAAAACTTTATTGATTACGTTTTGCTTGTTCAGTTTTCAAGGTTCATTTCGTCGCTGTTTTTTCAGCAGCAACTCTTATATAATATCATGTCGCACATTCTATGTCAACAACTAATTTTATTTAATTTAATTGTTTTTCAGTAGATGTCTTAGCGACTTGTATAATACTACACTCTTATTTTAAAAAGGTCAACATTTTTTCTGAAAAAAGTTTTTAGTTTTTTACTTCATTGAGAAACTTCCTATTATAATGATTAAGAAAATAATTTAATATTAGACTCACAAGTCTGAAGCTAATTTAATGTTTAATTGTTATCTAAAATATAATCTTATCATAATCTCTATTAAAAAATTGTTTTTCACAAAAAAAATTCAAACAAAAAACTCGGTATAGAATTTTATTAAAAGTCAAGTTATAAGCTGAAGCTATTTTAAATAGTGAATTCTTATTTAATGTCACACATTATATGTATAGAAATTAAAAGGATAGGAGAGCTAAAATGAATTCGCTCTATCTATCCTCTTTTTTACCACAGATAATTCTATTTACTACAACAATTAAATCAATCTAATGTTGCAGTAATTTAATAGGAGCTTATATCAATTATTAATTGTCCATTAAAGCCTATTTCTTAAACTTCTAAGCAATAAAAGATATAGGTTGTTTTCTAAAAGATTGTTGCTTTTCAACTAACGGGGCAGTCTAGTTGAACAATAGTCATTGGCTTTTTTTAACAATCGGGTCATTTAGTTGTATAAGAGCATTTGACATATATTGTGGAGCCTGTGCATACTGACTTGGTTGAGATATTCGAGTCCCATTCCATCATGGTGCTATGATGGAATGGCTTTGGTAATTAATGTTTGATTTGATCGATAATGTCGAATAAAGCTTCGTTGAATAGCTCCTTCTGATCAAGCATCGTCGCATGTCCAGCATTTGGTATGGAGTAAAATTGTTTCATTGGCGCCTTGAGTTGATCAAAGTATGTGCGAGCGAGAGAATAAGGAGTTTGCCAGTCATCCTCGCCATGGATATAGAATACTGGAACTTGATAGTCTGAAGTTACCATGTTCAGATCATAGGACTTAAACAAAAATTCCAAAATAGCACGCTGTTTTATTTCTAGTACATCGCTCATTAACATGTATTTAATATCTTTGAGCGAATAAAAGGGAGAACATAGTACGCTCATAACTAGTTGAAGTGATGGTTGCATCGCAAGCTTATACTTACCTTGCAACTTACGAAGTTTCATAAGCTTCTTGACCATGGCATCACTAAAATGGCGCTCGGGATACGGACTTAAAGCCTGTAAGGTGCTAATATCTTTCTGATTTTTTACTTGTCTGCTGCATTCCAATGCTTTCTCATAGCCAATTCGTTCGTTTTCAAACATATTTACAACTTGTCCAACTCCAATATAGGCTTGAACCATCTGCGGATATTGTATGGTGAATAGACTACCTAAGATAGAACCCCATGAATGACCAAGTAGAAGGATTCGCTCTTGGTTATATTTCTTTTGTAAATAGCTCACAACTTCATATGTATCCTGTAACGCTTGTTCAATCGTTGTTGTCGGCGTGACTTTCTGTGGATCATTCGCAAAGAAGGTTTTACCGCTGTTTCGTTGTTCCCAGTGGACAACGGTTACTTTATCTTCCCAAGGAAACTGAAAGTCTTGGGCAAAAGGAAGCATCGGACTGCCAGGACCTCCATGCAGGAATAAGAGGACAGGGTGATCCCTATTTTCACCACGATGATATAAAAACTGCTGGATTCCACCGATCGTCACATACTCGCCCTCATCTATTCCGTTTGGTGTAAGGATATGACAAGCTGTTGCACGCTTCTTTGTATAGAGAAACCAATAAATCGCCATACTGATGCAGGCAATAGCCGCTATGAAAATAATCAAAGATTGATTCATATGAATGCCTCCTCTAGTTATTTTTGGTTGAATTTTGCTTGCACTTGCTTAGATATTCCGCAATTGCTTCTACAAGAATGCTTAATGCTTGTGTCCTTCCTTGTTCACCGTATTGGTTTTGATTTGAGGCGATAAAATGTAAGCCATCCATTAAATTCGCAAGTACGCTATAATCACATTGAGCATCCTCTATTCCCAAGCCACTCATTGTACTTTGAAAATTAGTTTTGGATTTATCCTGTTCCTTTTTGTTAATAGGATCTGGAAGCTTGCGCAGCAAATATTCTAGGTCCGATGGCTGAACATAGAGTGCAAGACTATCTGGCGCCAAGTAAATTTCATGAAGTGCATGCGTAATCTTGTCCTTAAAATGTCCCGAGCTAGCTCCGATTTCAAGAACTCGGTCAAGTAAAGCTTGCTCATTTTGCTTCATAATGTGGTAGAGATATTCTTCCTTTGAAGGATAATAGGTATAGAAGGAACCTTTGGCTATTTGCACAGCTGCTGTAATATCGTCAACCGTAACTCGCTTCATGCCTTTCTTACGAATGAGCTCTATTCCTTTGATATACATTGCATTTTTGATATGCTCCTTCTCCTGCTCACTTATGATCTTAGGCATACGTTCTTCTCCTTTGATGACTATTTGTAATAAATCGAGTCAATATAAATATAATAAGACTAGACTCTGGTAAGAGTCAATGGTATTAGCATAAAAATAGTTGAATTAAAACTCGGAATATTTTATCCAAATTAGATACGCTGCACATATATGAGCACTTAAAGGAGATTAATTTCTTTGTTAAGGATGAAAAGGACTAAACGAAGGATAATATGTAATAAAAGAGGGGGTGCTTCTTCAATACGGGCGCTTTTCTTTAGTAAGGAGGCGTCTTTTTGATATGCCTCTACACATAAAGGGATTAGATTTTGTTAAAGCAAAAAAAATTGTGAAGGTTTTCACTTAAACTAACGGAGTGCTTTACTTAAAGATGGGATTCCACAGCGATCCATCTTTTTCTTCTTCAACTAACGGGGCAGGTTAATTAAAAAAAGAGAAATGGGGATTACGAGTGAGAGGTATATCTTTTGAAATTCCAAACGCTTACGGGAAATATTTGTTAGAGATATTAGATGGCATCAATTTAAAAGGATTAACTTGGAAAATCGGTGGTGGAGAATCATATTTTATTGAAAATAATACATTAGGGGACCCCCTATTTCCAAATATCAGCGTGTTAAATGAGGAAGGACTATATAAGGAAATTTCAAGAGAAGATTATTATCTTATATTTGTTGATTTAAAAGGATTTCCGAAAAAGTCAGATGTGAGAGAGATTGCAACTTATCAAGAATTTATTGAAAGTGAATGTACATTTGTACTCCTATTGGTCGATTCCTCCTATGTAACAATCTATTCCAAAGACCAAGTAACCGTTAAGCATTTATTCTCTAAGGCAGTAACTGCTGGTTACACAAATATTGAGTATATTACAGATGAAAACGATACACGAACAACGTTGATTGCTTTTTAATACATAATTTAGGCATCGTTTGACCAGCAGATTGTGAAGTTATGTACTTAAACTAACGGAGTGCTTTACTTCAAGAAGGAGTGAAGCCTTTTTTCTTATTGAACTAAAGGTGCAGGTTAGCATAATAGTATAGCAATAATTGTAGAGAAACTTGGAAATGAGGTGGATTCAATGGAGAATGTTAAATGGATAAATGGAAGCTATAAAGAGGATAACCGTATTTTTGATTCGGAGTTTGAAGTTAAAGAATGGACAGAAGCATTATATCCAGATTTTGTTGCCTATTTAAGTGATAAAAATAATGTAGGATATGCAACACCTGATGAAAAGGTAATTAAATATTTAGCATCCCTTTTTCCTCAATGGGCTGTTTATAACAATTTGCAAATCGGTGT
This sequence comes from Lysinibacillus sp. FJAT-14222, assembly GCF_001278875.1. Classification (NCBI taxonomy): domain Bacteria; kingdom Bacillati; phylum Bacillota; class Bacilli; order Caryophanales; family Bacillaceae; genus Lysinibacillus; species Lysinibacillus sp. FJAT-14222. Next base: position 3,943 of record NZ_LIYL01000003.1, read on the forward strand.
CTGTACAGGAAAAACAGAAATAAATGGTCAAATCATCTATAAAATTTGGACAGTAAAATTATAATTATTTTCACTAACGGGGTGCTTTACTTAAAGATCGGTGAGTTGCGAATATGTTAAAGTACGGCTATTCGCTATTTTGATAGCCCTCTGACTAAATTGATCCTCATGATGCGATAAAAAAGATGGTCTGTCCCAAAGGCGAAAAAAGAAGCGTTCTCCAATCCTTTCAGGCTCATTGTATTCAAAATTGAAAGGAAGTTCTAAATCATTATTTTTTACTTCTTCACACGCCTTTAGATACCTCTTTCGTAATCGGCATATTTGATTCCAACGAAAATGTCCTTCGGCTCGAATTTGAGGTAGGAAATCCACGATGGCATCCGTTTCACTCTTACGGGTGTTTCGAGCTTGCTCTCTCGCTGCTTTCGTGAATCCGAAATCTCTTGAATCGTAAGTAGGTAGTGGCAAAGCGAATTGTTCAAAATATTCTTGATTCTCTTCCGACAACTTTGTTTTAATCCATTTCTCCGCATTGTAAGAGCAGCTTTTATAATATCTTAAAAACTTACTTCTCTGGTCATCTGAATGATTTACAAAGATAGTCCCCTTAAAATATTCATACATATGCGTTTCAGTGAGCGACCAATTCACCTTTTTGCCTGCTTTATAAACTTCGAAAGGGAGGAATTTATCGCCAATAATTTCAGGCTGCCATTCATCATTTATTAGCTTAAAATAAGAATCTGTTAATCTTCTGCTTGAATTAGGTTCTTCCGTTCCTGCTCCAGAGGGCATACGGGGCATGTCCTTCCTTACACCTTCGTTTTTATGTTCATTTAAAATGGCATAAGAATCTAATCTATCATAGGATTAGCAAACTTGTATTTTTTTAATCTAATCAGAGATTTATAGAATGATCTTAATGCTGAAAGAAAACGACTTACTGTTTTAATGCTTTTGTTTGTTTTGTTAACGAACCAAAAGGCATCTTTTTCTCTAACTTTACAATACATTTCATTCATCAGATAATCTTCCACAACTACTCATATGACTTCCGGCTTGTCATCCCATTGAACCCTTTTTCCTTGATAGTTGCTATATTCGTCCAACCAATTGAAAAATGGAATAAGGTTGTTCAAATAGCTATTAGCCGTACTTTTGTCATTCCTCCCTATACAATCGTGGTAATAGTCTGTTAAAGGTAGAAAAGGTCCGTCTTTATAAAAAACCAATAATTCATAACGACTTTCGGTTCCTTCTGGACAATATCGGTAATAATATTTAGCACACATATTTAATCACCTTACTTTATGAATTTAATCTGTTTTCAACCCGTTATTAACAGGGATGGTAGATTCTCGCTTGTTGTTTATATTCGGGGTTTTCTAACATTTTCGTGATATGTCATACTCTCATTTTGCCTAATGTCTTCGAAAGGAGTTGAAATCGGACTTAATTTTCACGTATTGCTTTTTTGATGAACCCATCAGGAGTCTTCACATTTCTAAGGTTCGTTTTATTACCACGACGGATAGGATTGATAACATCTCTTCAGAAGGAAGAGTAAGGGTAACTACTTGATACGCCAGATTCAATAACTCTCCAACCTTCTTTATCACTATTTCTGTACGCTTTAGGGGACTTTCCTGACCGTATCCAACATTTAATAGTTTCTTCGTGTTTATCTAATAAATCAGCCACTTCTTTTACTTTATATTCTTTCAAGTCATTGCCTAAAAACAGAATGTACGTTTCTACTTTATCGCGATACTTAATATTTGTGAATATTCCCTTTATAAGGTTAGTAGTGGTAGCAGATGAATTTATTTAGAGGTCTAAAAAATAAAAATAGTACACCACTATATATGAGTGATGTACTAATTAATTTAATATAATGTGTGACATTAAAGACAACCTCTTGATATTACTGTTTTATAATACATTCACTTGTCTTTAATTTTACAGAGTAACCGAGTTTTTAAAATGGGAAGAAAAATGGAATTGCTAGCATCATAACGATGAACATAATAATCTGTAGTGGAATTCCGATCTTCACAAAGTCCATAAATTTATAACCACCAGCTGTCATCACAAGTGCATTTGTTGGGGAAGCTATCGGTGTGACAAACGCCATACTTGCTGCTACAGCAACAGAAATCATAAATGTCGTTGGACTTGCTTCCATTGCAATCGCAGCACTCATAGCGATCGGCGCAAACAATACAGCAGTGGCCGTATTACTAATAAATTGTCCAAAAACAGCTGTTAAAATATATACACCAATCAGTACCCCATATGGTCCATAATCTCCTAGTGCGTTAATGATACCATTTGATAAAATGACCATACCGCCTGTTTTCTCCAAAGCAGTTGCCATTGGAAGCATTGCAGCTACAAGCACAATACTTTCAAAATTCATATTGCTGTATGCATCTTCCATATTACGCAAACAGCCCGTTAATATCATCAGTACGGCACCAATCATAACGGAAATGACAGCAGGGAAAATTTCAAAAGCCATTAACACAATCATTAAAAGCATAATGACACCAGCAACACCTGCTTTACCCGTTGCTGCCGCAACACTCGCATGCTCCTTCGGCTGACCCACAACAACAACATCCTGCGTTTCCCTTGCAAGCAATAGAATTTCATCCCATGCTCCCTGCACTAAAATGGCATCCCCGAATTTCAATTTATGCGTCACCATATCTTGAAGTTTATAGCCACCTCTACGATTAATGCCGATAATATTAAGATTATATTTTTCTCGGAAGCCTAGGGTGCTGACAGTCTCATTAATAAAGCTAGAATTTGGCGTTAATAATACCTCGGCAATACCAAGATGCTTCGATACCAATTCATCCGCCTCTCCTTCAGCTAGTTCCTGCATCTCTAGACTATAATCCGAAACAAAGCGACGAATATTCTCTTCCTCACCTTGGACATACAATTCATCTTTGGCGTGTATCACACTTGTTGGACCCGCCATTTCCTGATATGTCATCGGTAATAAATTAATACCCTCTTGTGATCGTCGGTGAATTTTCATCATACATAGCGTATATTTGGCCGGAAGCTTTAATTCTGCCAATGTTGCGTCTATAATAGTTGAATCTTCTGGCACAAACACTTTAAACAAACGATTGTTTAAATCATATTGCTTTATAATTTTCTTTGGAGATAGTTTATAGCCAGCTTTTGTTTGTGTACGATTTTTTTCATTTGGCAAAAGAATATTGCGCACGAGTACTAAATAAGTAATACCAACAACCATTCCTACAATTCCAATGGGTGTCACTTCGAAAAATCCTAGCTTATTATAGCCACGATCGACCAACAACTGGCTCACAATTAAATTTGTTGGTGAAGCTATTAATGTCATAAGCCCTGAAAGACTCGCAACATAAGAAAGTGGTAGCAAGAATTTTGATGGACTTTCCTTCATACTGATGGCAATACTAACAACGATAGGCATCATTAAAGCTACTGTACCTGTATTACTCATAAAGGCACCTACAGCCCCTACAATAATGAGCAATAGTATAAATAATTTCAGCTCACTATCACCTGACCATTTCAATAATAATCGCCCTGCCATCCCTGCAAGTCCGGTGCGCAAAATTCCTGCGCCCACAACAAATAACCCCGCAATCATTAAAACTACAGAGTTCGAAAAACCAGCGAGCGCCTCTGTTGGCGTTAAAATATCTGTAATGACAAAAGCAAGAAGTGACACAATCGCAACGAGATCGGCTCGTACTTTATTAGTCACAAATGCAAAAATTGTCGCTCCTAAAATAAGAAATGTTAATGTAAGCTGCACATTCAAGAATTCCTTTCTAACATTAGTCCTTGCACTTTACTGAAGGTGATACACAAAACCTTTTGTAATTACAGCAACTTGCATGTTTGCTATATCTCTTAGAGTTATTATATCTTACCCAAAACTATATATGAGAAAGTTCACCATCTTTTCGAAATAAAAAACTCATCACCATAACGTGAGGTTGATTTCCGTTCCGGCTAGGCGCTTTCTTGGGGACATCCGATACGATTTAACAAATGGCATCCCCACCTTTTGATGATGAGCCAAATAAAAATAAGTGCGGTATTAAACCACACTCTTTTATCATGTAGGCCATACTAGATTATTTTTGATAAAGGTCATGCTCTTTAATGTAGTCATAACAAACGTCAGGCAGTAAATATTTTGGTTCGCCGCCCATTGCGAATTCTTCTCGGATATAGGTAGAACTAATTTCCATTGCTAAGCCTTTGTCGATCAAATGAAATCTTCCATCATCATGATTCCTTAAAATTGGAGAACGACTAATCGTTGATAACATATCAATTCCATGCCTTGCCATCACAATAAATTTATTTTCAGCTACTAATGCATCTCCTTTTTTCCACAACCCTGCCCCAATATCAACTAATAAATCGGCACCCATAATAAAATGAATTTCATCATTCGGGTGCTGTTCTCTAAAATATTTCATCGTGTCATACGTGTAAATATTCCAACCCTCTTGCTCCATTTCATATGAATCTGCAATAAAACGCTCATCCTTTGCAATAGCAAGCTGTAGCATATTCCATCGATGAGTATTCTCTGTTTTGATATCCTTATCCTTGCGTTTATTTGAGCAAGGTAAAAAAATCACTTTATCTAATTTACAGCGATGTGCGACTGTGCTTGCGGTCCAAAGATGCACATTTGTAATTGGATCAAAGGATGATCCGTAAATTCCTATTTTTGCCATTATCTATCCCTCCATTTTACTTCCCTATTAATTTATCTCATTCACCATCTTCGTGACTTTATCTTTAATTTCCTTAATTCTTGTCATTTTGTTATCCCAACAAGCTTGGCTTAAATCAACAGGATACTCTTCAGGGTTCATTGTTCGTTTGTACTCATTCCATAGTAGATGTAAATTCCCCTCTACATATGCTTGAATTTCCTGAAGCGTTGGTTCCTTGTAAAGGATAGAGCCATTTACTACAATATCTTGATGTAATTCTTTTGCTGTAAAATTCGTAACAAATTTGCTGATATAAGTATGAACAGGGTGAAACATTTTCAAGCGTTCTTCCTCTTGAGGATTTTCATAGTCTAATGCAATATAATCTCCTTCAGCATGACCATTCCCTTTGTTAATAATTCGGTAGATACGTTTGCGGCCTGGAGTAGTTACTTTTTCGGGATTTCCAGAGATTTTAATGGTATCGACCATTTTTCCATTTTCATCTTCAATAGATACTAATTTGTAGACCCCACCAAGAGCGGCTTGATCGAAGGCTGTAATGAGCTTGGTTCCGATTCCCCATGTATCAATTTTAGCTTCTTGTGACTTTAAATTTATAATCGTGTATTCATCTAAATCATTGGATGCTATAATTTTCGCTTCAGTGAAGCCAGCTGCATCTAGCATTTTTCTTGCTTTTTTTGAAAGATACGCTAAGTCTCCACTATCCAAACGAATTCCTACAAAATTGATTTTATCTCCAAACTCCTTTGCGACCCGGATCGCATTAGGAACACCCGAACGCAACGTATCATACGTATCGACTAAGAAAACACAATCTTTATGTGTACTTGCATACTTTGTAAATGCAGTGTATTCATCGCGATATACCTGTATCATGGCATGTGCGTGAGTACCTGACACAGGGATGCCAAATAATTTTCCAGCTCTTACATTACTAGTAGCTGAAAAACCACCAATATAAGCTGCACGAGTTCCCCAAATAGCCGCATCAAATTCATGGGCGCGACGAGTGCCAAATTCCATCGCCATATCCTTTCCAATCACTTGTTTAATGCGTGAAGCCTTCGTTGCAATTAGAGTTTGGTAATTAACGATATTTAATATAGGCGTTTCAATTAGTTGAGCTTCCGCTAATGGAGCCTCAATTCGTAAAATGGGTTCATTTGCAAATACCAATTCACCTTCCTCCATAGCAGAAATAGTGCCTGTAAATTTTAGACTTTGAAGATATTTCAGAAATTCCTCTGAATATTTTCCTTCCTCACGTAAATATTGAATATCACTAGTAGAAAAACCAAAGTTTTTAATAAACTCCATAATCTTTTTTAAACCTGCGAATATCGCATATCCATTACCGAACGGAAGTTGTCGAAAGTACAATTCAAAAACTGCTGTTCGATTTTGAGTACCATCGTTCCAGTATGTTTCGACCATATTAATTTGATATAAGTCCGTGTGCAACATTAAGCTATCGTCTGCATATTTCATTTCCTTTTCCTCCATTTAAATAATAGTAGCTCCGAGAGAATGTTCGAAATGTCCTAACGCCCATTCATGCCCCGCTTGATTAAAAGACGCCATCGCATTTTTATGAATAACAATGTTAAATCCTTTATTATAGGCATCTACTGCTGTATGAAGAACACAGATATCCGTGCATACACCTATTAAATGCAATTCAGTAATTCCTCTTTCACGCAATTTAATCTCTAAGTCCGTGCCTGCAAAAGCAGAATATCTTGTTTTATCCAAGTAGTAGACATGATCTAGATCTTTATTTTCTTCATATAATTCTTTTAAGGAACCATATAGTTCCCTCCCCTTTGTATCTCGAATATTATGCGGAGGAAAAAGCTTTGTTTCTGGGTGATAGCTATCTTCTTTTTCATGAACATCAATGGCAAAAACTACAAAATCGACGTTTAAGATAAATTCCTTTGTTAATTGTGTATTTGCCATTTCCAATACTTGCCCTGGTTTTCCACAAGTTAAAGCTCCATCTGGCGCTACAAAATCCTCTGTATAATCAATATTAATCAATGCACGTTTTTGCATTTCCATCACTCCATTTTCTTTTTAATTAATAATTAACGAATTACAAATTACTATATTCAAAATTTATTAGGAAAGACAGATGCTTTCCTAATGATAAATTGACTCTACGATTTCAAAGTCATTATAAGTATATAATTGCGACGGTCTAAATGAATTTCTTTTTGTTTTCTTTGGTTTTCCTTCTCCGTCTAATACTTTTTCAATAAAAGGCAACTTAGGTGCTTTTGTAAAGAACACAGAATCATTTGAAACACGTGGATCATTTCCCACTGTTAATAAAACCCTTTGCAATTCTGATAACGTAAATTCTTCTGGTAAAAAGTTTTTAGCAACTGTTGTTTGTACCATATCTTTCTTAATAAATTCCAAAGCGTCAGAAATGATTTTTCGATGATCAAAGGCTAATTCGAGTTTGAACACTTCGCTTATATCGTATAGCTCTACTTCTGCCGCATCATCATTAGCTTGACGCTGGTCGATGTGCACTTCCGGAACAATGGCATAAAAAGCATTTGAAATCATCCAACCCCGAGGATCACGATCTATGTCATCGTAGACACCAAAGTGTTTAACGTGTAGACCATCTACATTCGTTTCCTCCTTCAATTCTCTTTTAGCAGCCATATAGGCGGTTTCCCTTTTTGTCGCATCTACAAATCCGCCAGGAAGCGCCCATTTTCCACCTTCGATATTTGGATTTCCTTCATTATCTTGATCAGCACGTTTAATCAACATGATTTTAAGCGTCATCATTGGTGGTGCTTTTTCCTCTACTTTTTCAGATGTTATTGTAAAAATTGCGATATCTGACGTATAGCCATCAGGTGTTAGATATTTAGAAGAATCATAATTCGCAAGAACTTCTTCTTGTGAACGAAATTTTGTCATTTAATAAAACTCCTTTGATACAATGTTTTCAACTATTGATGATGAAGATGCATATGAAACGTAATGACTCCTCGTTGGGCGCGGGTATTTGCTTCGCTTCCACGGGTATTTTCCCTGGACGCGCAGGTATTTGCTTCGCTTCCGCGGGTATTCTCCCGGGACGCGCGGGTATCCAAGTATATAATTTGTTCAATCGCCTTTAGTAATTCACAATTCACGAATTACTATTTAATAACATAATAACTTTTCCAGTTCACATTTTCAACTCTTTTTTATTTTTTAAGGAAATAGAAGGTACATATTGGAGTACATCTTAATTAAAAAAGGGCATAGATAAAGCATTTCTGCCCTATCTATGCCTTGTTAATATTTAATTTACTAATTGATTTGTCAAAAGAATACCATCCTGTACGACAACTCGACCATTTTTAATTACAGTATTTGTATGATTCATGCCGTAGAAATATTGCAACTGCTTGTAATTGGCAACATCCAATATAATGACGTCAGCTTGTTTGCCCGCTTCAAGAGAGCCAATTTGATGTCCACGGTTAAGTGCATACGCTGCATTAATAGTTGTCGCCGTTAACACTTCCTCTAGTGTCATACCCATATGCATACAAGCTAAATTCATAATAAAGGGCAGACTCATCGTTGGGGATGAGCCGGGGTTAAAGTCAGTTGATATAGCTACAGGTACCCCTTCATCAATCATTAGGCGTCCTCTTGCAAATGGTGCACGTAAGAAGAACGCTGTGCCAGGTAGCAACACGGCAATCGTGCCAGCTTCAGCCATTTTTTGTATACCCTCATCAGAAGCTACTAGTAAATGCTCCGCCGAAATCGCCCCTACTTCCGCAGCTAGCTCCGCTCCCTTATAAGGCTCAATTTCATCTGCATGAATTTTCGGTGTTAACCCCAACGCTTTTCCAGCTTCTAAAATGCGTTGTGATTGCTCTGGCGTAAATACACCTTTTTCACAAAATACATCATTGAATTCTGCAAGGTTTAGCTCTGCCACTTTCGGTAGCATGTCGTGAATGACTATATCCACAAATTCATCCTCACGTCCTTTATAGTCACGTGGCACAGCATGCGCCCCCATAAAGGTACTAACGACATCAATATCGTGTGTGGCTTGCAATTTCCCAGCTACCTCAAGCTGTTTCTTTTCGGTTTCCCAATCCAAGCCATAGCCTGATTTTGCCTCAACCGTTGTGACACCATGCTTTAAAAACACATCTAAATGATTCATCGTTTTTTTATATAAATCATCAAAGCTAGTTTCTCGTGTACGCTTTGTTGTGGCATGAATCCCGCCACCCGCATTCATAATTTCCATGTATGTGGCACCATTGAGTCGCATATTAAACTCCTGCTCACGTGTACCTCCATGAACTAAATGCGTATGACAATCGACGAGACCCGGCATAACAATCTTACCTGAGGCGTCAATAACTTCAGCCACCTTTACAAGATCAGGGAAATCCGCTTCTAGTTGTGCAATTGGCCCAACTGCAATAATGCTATTTCCCTCCATTAACACACTACAATTTTCCACTATTGCAATGTCACGCATCTGTTCTTTTGTACGAGGACCTTCTACGGCACTTTTTAACGTTATCACTTCATTGGCATTTTTGATTAAAATCGTCACTTAGCATCATCCTTTAGCATCGGTATATGCACACCTTTGTTCTTTGCTGTATTAATGGCAATTTCATAGCCAGCATCTGCGTGACGCACAACACCCATTCCTGGATCGGAAATTAACACTCGTGCAATCTTCTCTGCAGCTTGCTCAGAACCATCCGCTACTAGCACTTGACCAGCATGTTGAGAATAACCCATACCTACACCACCACCGTGATGCACACTTACCCAACTAGCACCACTTGCTGTATTAACAAGTGCATTTAGAATTGGCCAATCTGATACTGCGTCAGAGCCATCAAGCATACCCTCTGTTTCACGATTTGGCGATGCAACAGAGCCTGAGTCTAGATGATCTCGACCAAAGACAATCGGTGCTGATAGCTCACCATTGGCAACCATTTCATTAACCTTCAATGCAAAACGATGACGATCGCCATAGCCTAACCAGCAAATTCGTGCCGGTAACCCCTGCCATTTCACCATTTCTTGCGCCATATCAATCCAATTTACTAGACCTTCATCTTCAGCAAACATTTCTTTTGCAAGTGCATCTGTTTTATAAATATCCTCAGGATTACCTGACAGTGCAGCCCAACGGAATGGACCCTTACCCTCACAGAATAACGGACGAATATACGCTGGAACAAAACCTGGGAAATCAAAGGCATTTGTTACACCCATCTCTTTGGCATAAGCACGAATATTATTACCGTAATCAAATACTTCTGCACCTGCTTGTTGGAAGTCAAGCATTGTACGAACATGCTCAGCCATCGTCTCTTTTGCTCTTCGCTCATACGTCTTTACATCACTTTTACGCAGTTCAAGTGCTTCCTCAAACGTCATGCCATTTGGAACATAGCCATTTATCGGATCATGGGCAGATGTTTGGTCAGTTACAAAATCAGGGGTAATTCCTCGGTTCAACAGCTCACGATTAACGTCTGCACAGTTGCCAACAAGACCAATCGACGCAGGCTCTTTTTGGTCACGTAGTTTATTGACTAATTCAATCGCTTCATCTACTGTCTCCACAAGATAATCACAGTAGCCCTCTTTAATTTTACGTTCAATTCGAGCACGATCCACTTCGACTACTAAAATGACAGCGCCAGCCATTTTCCCAGCTAAAGGCTGTGCACCACTCATGCCACCCATACCACCTGTAAGGATGAATTTGCCACGTAAATCTGCCGTGCCAAATACTTTTTTGCCTGCCTCTACGAATGATAAATATGTTCCTTGTAAAATGCCTTGTGCGCCAATATAAATCCAGCTACCAGCCGTCATTTGACCGTACATCATTAAATCGCGGTCCTCTAACTCATAAAAATGCTCCCAATTTGCCCATGCTGGCACTAAATTAGAATTCGCAATTAATACACGTGGTGCATGTTCATGCGTACGGAATACAGCTACTGGTTTCCCCGATTGAATCAGAAGTGTTTCATCATTCTCTAATTCTTTTAACGACGCAATAATTTGCTCATAGCTCTCCCAATTACGCGCCGCTTTACCGATTCCACCATAGACGATTAGCTCATCTGGATTTTCTGCTACTTCAGGATCTAGATTGTTCATTAACATACGCATTGCAGCTTCTTGCGTCCAACCTTTACAAGATAATTCATTCCCACGTGGTGCACGAATATTTGTTTTGACTACCATAAAAAAACACGCTCCTTTAAAATAGTAAAAATGCTATTGGTGTTACGATGATTAAAGTTAATACGACACGCTCAAACCAAATGAGTAAAATTTGGCGCAATGTCAATGGAATTTCAGATGATAAAATAAGTGGAATAACGGCTGAAAAGAACAAAATTGCCGATATTGATACAACTGCCACAATAAATTTCGTTACAAGTGTTGCTTGTGTGACAACAAGCGCTGGTAAAAATACTTCTGCTAACGATAATGACAGCGCTTTCGCTGCTAAATATGGTTCTGGAACTTGTAACACATATGTGAATGGGACAAAAATATACGCAAGCCAATCAAAAATTGGTGTGTATGTTGCCAGTACAAGGCCTAACAGACCAATTGATAGAATCGACGGAATAACCCCCATCGCCATGATGAAGCCATCCTTTAAATTCATCCATAAAATTTTAGATAAAGGTGGATTTTGCTCAACCGCATCCATCGCTTGACGCCATGCTTCTTTAAAACGGTCCTTCTTAACAATCTTTTCTGGCATCGGCGTCGTACCCTTGTAGTATTCATCCTTCATGGAACGAAGTGGATAAATGCGCGCCGTTAACGCAGTGACCACGAATGTTACAACGAGCGACACCCAGAAAAACGCATTCCAATGCTGCATAATATCAAGCGTACTTGCAATGACAACCATAAACGTTGCAGATACAGTCGAAAAACCTGTTGCAATAATCGCAGCTTCCTTCGCTGTGTAGCGACCTTCCATATAAACACGGTTCGTTAAAAGTAAGCCAACCGAATAACTGCCGACAAATGAGGCCACTGCATCCACTGCTGAACGTCCCGGTGTTTTAAAAATAGGCTTCATAAACGGCTGTGTTAAAACACCGATGTATTCAAGCAGCCCATAGCTAACTAGAAGTGCCAAAAACAAAGACCCGATTGGAATTAGAATTCCCACTGGCTTAACAAGCTTCTCCAGCAAATACGGGCCGATACTTTCATCCGCTAACCATGCAGGAGCTATATTGAAAATTAACATAGTCCCCGCAATCATACCGCCCACTTTAAAGATTGACATCACGATATTGACTATCGACTTATTCCATTTCTTAGTAAGGAATGGATGAATCGCTCCACCTACAAGCATTATGAGTACGTATGCAGTTACAAGCAGTGGTGCTTCGGCGCGAATAAAGTTCACAATGTGATCAATTAAAATTGTATTCTTGCTTTGCCATTCAAACGAGATGAAAAAACTAAATATTCCGACTAAACTACAGGCAATCATCTTGAAAGCGGAGGAGACTCGAAAATTCGAGTCTTGCCTCAGCTCTTGTTGTTGAAATTCCATCCTATTCCCCCCATGGAAATGCTCTTTCTGAAAGAAATCCCCAGTTCATCCGAACAAGTTGAAAGATTTTTTGGATTTTCTCTAGGAAGTTATCGCCTTAAAGCTTACATATACTCATTCAATAGAACATCACTCGTTAATAAATACTTTGCAAGCGCTTCAATTTCATCGCCGATTGGTTGATCCGCTAACAGTGGCGGGCAAAATTCACGCACTTTTTCTAAATACTTTCGCGTTGTTGGAGATAATTGCTCTTCTGCCTTATCTAAATGAATCGCCTGTGATGCACAAATCATTTCTATCGCAATGACACGAGCGGCATTATGGACGATCTGGCGTACTTGGCGAGCTGATGTCGTACCCATGCTCACATGATCCTCTTGGTTACCTGATGTCGGTATAGAATCTACACTTGAAGGATGTGCCAATACTTTGTTTTCGGATACGATAGAGGCCGCTGTATATTGAGCAATCATTAGTCCACATTCAATACCAGGATTTGTCGCTAAAAATGGTGGCAAACCTTCATTAAGCTGGGGATTAACCATACGTTCTGTACGTCGCTCCGAAATATTAGCCCATTCACATACACCGACTTTTAAAAAGTCCATTGCTAATGCAATTGGTTGGCCGTGGAAATGCCCACCAGACAATACGTCACCATTTTCTAAAACAATCGGATTATCTGTCGTTGCATTCATTTCAGTTTGCACGCGATCCTCAGCATAGAAAAATGACTGCCATGAAGCACCATGCACTTGTGGAATGCAACGTAGTGAATAAGCATCCTGCATACGGATTTCACCTTGCTTTGTCACACGTTTACTTCCATCAAGCCACTTACGGATTCGTCCTCCAACAAGCTCTAATTCCGGGTGTGGCCTTACCGCCAAAAGCGCTGGATCAAATGCGGAAGTAATACCCTTCAGTGACTCAAGCGTTAAACTTGCTGCCATATCTGCCGCTAGCCCAATACGCTCTGCCTCGTTCACTGTTAAAACCCCGATACCCGTCATTGCTTGGGTACCATTTACAAGCGCTAGCCCTTCCTTAGCCTGAAGTCGGACAGGCGTTAGTCCAGCTTGCTGTAACGCCTTACTGCCACTCACAATCTCTCCATTAAACTCTGCCTTGCCTTCACCTACTAGCACTAAAGCCAAATGTGATAACGGCGCTAAATCTCCACTTGCTCCAACCGAGCCTTGAGACGGTACAATTGGATGTATTCCCTTATTTATAAAAGCCAATAGTAGCTGCACTGTTTCTAGGCGAATCCCTGAAAAACCACGCGCTAAAGCATTGGCACGCAAAACCATCATTGCACGTACAACATCTGTTGGGAACGGTTCACCAACACCTGTTGCATCTGAGCGCAATAAATTCAACTGTAAAAGCTCAATGTCTTCCTCTTCAATCTTTATATTACTTAGCTTCCCAAAGCCTGTATTCACACCATAAATTGTTTGCCCCTCAGCTAAACGCTTTTCAATTCGTTCTCTACTTAAACGTACACGCTCCACACTTTCAGCTGATAGCGCTACCGTAGAACGACCTTTTACAATTCCCTCTATTTGCTGTCTCGTTAATGTACTGCCATCGAGCTCGATGATAGACTTCATAATGACATCCCCCTGTTCCCTTTATAGCTATGTAAAAATGCTTTAATTAATTTCGCCTTGGCGTAATTGTGCTGTCGCTTTGCTTTCGCGCAGAAAAGATTTGCCGCTGTCGCTTCGCTTTCGCGCAGAAAGGATTTGTTGCTTTCGCTACAAAAAGCTGAATGAAGATAAATAACAATTACTCTAATCTCATTGTACAAACTCTTTTTTTCAGAAAATAGAGAATTTTAAAAGAGGAAACATGAATTATTTCAGATTTTTTGTTATTTTTAATAATATAATAGTATTTTTTTACGAAACTAGATAATTTTAAGGAAGGATGATTGTCATGAGGTTGTTATTAATTGACCGAGATTCCACTGAGCTTTCAGGTATTCGTTGGTTTTTACATACGTATTTTCCCGGAGATGTAACGATTGAAATATGTACAACTATTGATGAGGCTCCTCAATGTATCCAGCAATTTGAGCCTGAGGTAATACTGCTGAATATCGACTTATTCTCAAATAATCGTTTAACTACACTTTATCGTGTTTTACAAAAATATTCAGGGACTATTCTAGCTACGACGACAGAGCCATTATTTAAAAATGCATTGAAAGCAATTGATTTACAAGTCGCACATCTTTTTGTTAAGCCCATTGATTTAGAAGTATTAAAACAAAAACTCACCGCCATTTCTCTTCATACACCAAAGGCACAAGAAGTGTACCAAGAAGCTACAGATGAATCTTTTTACTACCAACTATTTTTAGGTAGTAAAACTAGTTCCTTAGAGACAAATATACATTTCACAATGATCGAGCCTGAGCATTCTGAAATATTTAATAAGCTGTACAACTGGCTCCAGCAAACGCCTATTTATTATCATATGAAGATTTATCCTTTATCAGATAGAATCGTCTGCTTATTTCAAACGGAAGATTTAAAAATCGTAGAAAAGGATGTTCGTACACTAATGAAAGAATGGCGATTAACAAACAATAGCTCTTTAAATATTGGAATTTATGATAGGGAACCTACAACCATGAAGAATATGTATACCTTAACCAAGCGTGCACTGCATCAAAGCTTTTACGAAGGCTATGGGCACATTTTTTATGCGAGCAAACAGTTTGAGACACAGCCCCTTGATCCTTTGCTAACACCAGAGGAGCAGCAATTACTTATAAGAAGTTTAGAGGATGGGAATCTTGAAGCCGTCAAAGCATTTTTATATCGACTATCTAATGAAGGAATTTATTACGAGCAAGATGACTTACGTATTCATCTAACGAGTGTTTTGGCGCAAATTCGACGCTTTATGCTGAAGTATAAATTAAATGAGAAAGCTGCCATTGAACAAAATTATCGTCAGCTTTTTCATTTGATTATTGAGCATCCTATATTTTATACCATTCTAAATGGCATCATATCATTCACACAAAAACTTATTGAATTAGCTCGGGAGGCACGTACTGAGAAACGAGCTGACTATGTAGAACTAGCAATAGAAATTATCGATCAACAATTTCAGGATAGCGAGTTATCTTTACCCTTCGTTGCGCATAAATTGGGGATTAGCCCTAATTATTTAAGTACGATCTTTTCAAAGAAGCAAGGCTTGCCATTTAAACGTTACCTACAGCAAGTGCGAATTCAAAATGCCACAAAAATGCTTGTAGAAACGGATTTTGTTATTAGTGAAATTGCCTATTTAAATGGTTTTGATGATCCGAATTATTTTATTAAAATTTTTAAACAGCACATCGGCATTACTCCTAATCGTTATCGTAAAGCTTAAAAAGTAGTAAAGATTTTTCAATTAGCATATTTTATTTTCAATGAGAATAGATAAACAAAGAAATTCACTTTAATTTAAGCATCTATTCCCTACAAGCTATTATTAAATAATTCTCGAAAATGTTTTGAAAAGCTAAATTTGCGGCAAATACTATTCATAAACCCTTCAAATCTAGCATATATTTATAGTCTGTATCTAAATATAGAAATTCTTTAACGATAATTATTATAATTTACTAGAAATTCTAGTTTATATTTGTTATAGTTATTGATGAAGAGTTTGACTCACAATTTTTTCTTCAGGAGGTAAACTAATATGACAAACCAAAATGATCGTAGCCGTCGTTTTACAACAGCAGGTGGCGCTCCAGTAGTAAGCAACCACGATTCAATGTCAGCAGGTCCTCGTGGCCCTCTATTACTTCAGGATGTATGGCTAGTTGAAAAATTAGCAAACTTCAACCGTGAAGTTATTCCTGAACGTCGTATGCACGCCAAAGGTTCAGGTGCATTCGGTACTTTCACTGTAACGCATGATATTACTAAATATACAAAAGCAAAAATCTTCTCAGAGATTGGGAAGAAAACTGAAATGTTTGCACGCTTCTCCACAGTTGCGGGTGAGCGTGGTGCAGCGGACGCTGAGCGCGATATTCGTGGCTTTGCCCTTAAGTTCTATACTGAAGATGGCAACTGGGATTTAGTTGGTAACAACACGCCTGTATTCTTCTTCCGTGATCCATTACACTTCACAGATTTAAACCACGTGGTAAAACGTGACCCACGTACAAATATGAAGAACGCTAATTCAAACTGGGATTTTTGGACTTCATTACCAGAAGCACTTCACCAAGTAACAATTGTTATGTCTGACCGTGGTATTCCGTCTGGTTACCGCAATATGCATGGTTTTGGTTCTCACGCTTATAGTTTTATTAATGCTGAAAACGAGCGCGTATGGGTGAAATTCCACTTCCGTACAGATCAAGGCATTAAAAACTTAACAGGTGCTGAGGCTAATGAGGTAGTCGGTAACGACCGTGAATCTTCACAACGTGATCTATATGAGGCCATTGAAAAAGGCGATTTCCCTAAATGGAAAACGTACATTCAAGTAATGACAGAGGAACAAGCTCGTGAATTACCATATAACCCATTCGACTTAACAAAGGTATGGTATAAAAAAGACTTCCCATTAATTCCTGTGGGCGAATTCGAGTTAAACAAAAACCCGGACAACTACTTTGCTGAAGTTGAGCAAGCAGCATTTGCACCATCTAACATTATTCCTGGTGTTAGCTTCTCACCAGACAAAATGTTACAGGGTCGTATCTTTGCATATGCAGATGCACAACGCTACCGTTTAGGTGTGAACCACTACGCGCTCCCAGTAAACGCACCAAAATGTCCATTCCGTACATTCCACCGCGATGGTGCTATGCGTTTCGATGGCAATCTTGGTTCAACTTTAGGCTATGAACCAAATAGCTATGGTGAATGGGAGCATAATTTAGACTATAAAGAGCCTGAATTACGTATTGACGGTAACGCTGGCATCCACGACTTCCGTGAAGATGACAACAACTACTTCGAGCAGCCGGGTAAATTATTCCGCCTAATGACTGCCGAAGAGCAACAACGCCTATTCGAAAATACGGCTAATGATATGGCATCAGTTGAAGAGTTCATCAAACGTCGTCATATCCTTCACTGTTATTTAGCTGACCCAGCATATGGTGAAGGTGTAGCGAAAGCTATGGGTCTTTCATTAGAGGGTATGGATCTTTCAAACCCATACGAAAAACAAGCAACTAACGTTTAATTTTCCACTTATTCTTATTATTGATATCCAAATCCAACTTTTTCTCCATGTGAAGCGCAACTTCGCATGGAGCTTTTTTTATTTTAATGACAAAATGAGGGCTCATCACCATAATGTGTGGTTGATTTCCGTTCCGACTGGGCGCTTTCCCGGGGCGTCGGGCCACCACTTTTGGTGATGAACCAAAATGAAGCTTGTGTCTAATTTGATAGACACAAGCCCGCTTAATAATTATTGATAAATTTGACTGCCTGCCTTTTTAAATTCCTTTGCCTTTTCCTGCATACCTTGGTGGATCGCTTCAGTCGTATTTAAGTCTTTTTCTTTTGCATAATTACGAATATCCTGTGAGATTCTCATACTACAAAACTTAGGTCCACACATTGAACAAAAGTGCGCAGTTTTCGCCCCTTCTGCAGGCAATGTTTCATCATGATAATCCACTGCACGCTCTGGATCTAGCGATAGGTTGAATTGATCGCGCCAACGGAATTCAAAGCGCGCCTTAGATAGTGCATCGTCACGCTGCTGTGCTCCAGGATGCCCTTTCGCTAAATCTGCCGCGTGTGCAGCAATTTTATACGTAATCACCCCTACACGAACATCCTCACGATTTGGTAAGCCGAGATGCTCTTTAGGCGTCACATAACATAGCATTGCCGTACCAAACCAACCGATCATCGCAGCACCAATAGCCGATGTAATATGGTCATAGCCAGGCGCGATATCTGTTGTTAGCGGCCCTAAAGTATAGAAAGGAGCTTCCTTACACACCTCTAACTGCTTGTCCATATTTTCTTTAATAAGATGCATTGGCACATGCCCTGGTCCTTCTACCATCACCTGTACATCATGCTTCCAGGCAATTTGCGTTAATTCCCCTAGCGTTTCCAGCTCCGCAAACTGAGCCTCATCATTTGCATCTGCAATGGAACCAGGACGTAAACCATCACCTAAAGAGAAGGCAACATCATATGTTTTCATAATTTCACAGATTTCTTCAAAATGTGTATATAAGAAGCTTTCTTGATGGTGATATAAACACCACTGTGCCATAATCGAGCCTCCTCGAGATACTATGCCTGTTACACGATTAGCCGTTAATGGCACATAGCGTAGCAGAACCCCTGCGTGAATCGTGAAGTAATCAACACCTTGCTCGGCCTGCTCAATCAACGTATCACGATACACCTCCCACGTTAAATCCTCTGCCACACCATTTACTTTTTCTAGCGCTTGATAGATTGGCACCGTTCCTACAGGCACCGCGGCATTACGAATAATCCATTCACGTGTCGTATGAATATGCTTACCAGTCGACAAATCCATAATGTTATCAGCACCCCAACGTGTCGCCCATGTCATTTTTTCTACCTCTTCCGCAATAGAGGATGACACTGCTGAATTTCCAATATTAGCGTTAATTTTCACGTGGAAGTTACGTCCAATAATCATTGGCTCGGCCTCAGGGTGATTAATATTAGAGGGCAAAATTGCACGCCCTGCCGCGATCTCTGAGCGCACGAATTCAGGATCCATATTTTCGCGAATCGCTACAAATTCCATCTCTGAAGTAATAATTCCCTTTCGTGCATAGTGAAGCTGTGTTACATTTTTACCTTTCTTCGCACGTAAAGGCTTTCTAGATAAATCCGGAAAAACATTTTCATTCATTCGTGGATCATCAGCTTTGCGGAATCCATTATCTTCTGGCTTGATTGTACGACCTTCGTATTCTTCGACGTCACCTCGTTCTTTGATCCATGCACTACGTAAAGCTGGCAATCCTTTCGTAATATCCACCTTATACTCAGGATCTGTGTACGGGCCACTCGTATCATAAACACGTACTGGCGCATTTTCCTCTTCACCAAAGCTACCTGTCGTCGGACTTAAAGCAATTTCACGCATTGGCACTAAAATATCTGATCGAGATCCTTCTACATACACTTTTTTACTTCCATCAAAACTTGACATAATCGTAATATTCTTATCGCTAACTGTTGTCATAAACTACTTCGCTCCCTTTTCCATTTATACAAGGACCGAATCTAGCTCACCCAAACAAAAAATCAATTTCGCCTTGGCGTAATTGCGTCCGGATTTTGAATTGTGCCCGCACAATTCATTCCTTTTAAAATCCGTGACATCCGCCGGAGGCTTGTCTTCATTCAGCAGGTGTTTGGGCACCCACTGATAAGGAATCTTAACCGCATACATCTCATCACTCGCAAAGATAGGAGTCTTCTGCTGAATGAAGACAAAAAGCCGAATCCAAAGAAAATTTTGGATCCGGCTAAGAATGTAAAGGTATAGTTATTGCAAAAAACAGAGAGTGCAATAATGATTAACTTTCCCACGCTGGTATGAGCCAGATCAGGTCCAAAGGGTCAAGAAACCTCTATGCGTTTCCCTCTCAGCCTGACTCATCAGACTCCCCTAGTTAGTGCTATTAAGTTTGATGCTAGTGTAGCAGATATTGCTAATAGATGGAAGCTTCATTTGAATATTTTCGGCTCATCATCATAAAGTGTGGTTGATTTCCGTTCCGGCTGAGCGCTTTCCTGGGGGCGTCCGATGAGCCGTTTGGGGCAACAGGATGTTGGTCACGAAGGCGTTATCACAGGACGTGATGCTTTTAGCCTTCGTTCCCCTACTTGCTCGCTCCAGGGTCTCATCTGTGACGCTAATCCCCAAGGAGTCGCCCAGCCTCCACTTGGCATACGTTTTAAAAAATATAATCCCTAACTTTTGGTGATTAGCTTATTTTTAAAAATCAGAAGGAAAGCCGCTTACTCCAGATGGCTGTCACTTCTTCCGAATAACATCCAGCCGTTAGGTAAACAACAGTTCCGCTACATAAATTACAATCGTCACTGTAATACAGCTTACAATTGTTGAAAATAAAACCGTTTGTGCAGCGGTTGTCGATTCCACACCATATTCTAATGCCAGACTAGAGCTATTTCGTGATGTCGGAAAAGCACTAGCTATAAAAAGTGATTGTGCCACGACACCATCTAAGCCAAGTACAAAAATGATAAGTAAAGCTACAGCTGGTCCTATAATTAGTCGTGTAAAACAGCTAATGAATACTGTCTTATTGAACATTGATTTAATTTCAAGCTGTGATAGTTGAGCTCCTAATGTTATTAGGGCTACAGCAATAAAGCCATCTGCCACATGGTCTACCGGAATTTTTATAAACTGCGGAATAGTAATATTAAAATAGTTCATTGCCACACCAATTATAAGCGCATGGATAATAGGCATTTTGAGAAAGTCTTTTACAATAGACATGCCCGATTTTGTTGAAGAAATTAAATTGTACAAGCCATATGTATAGGTCGTCATATTTTGAAATATTACGAGAATGACCTGAATCGCTACTCCAATCGGCTGTGTTACGAAAATCATTTGCGCGACCGGAATACCATAGTTGCCTGAATTAATAAGGACAACACTATTTTTAAACACTGCAGCCTCTGTTTTTACTAAACCGAGCCCCTTTGCTATAAAGTGACTAAGCACCATTTGACTTCCTATAAAGAGTAAAATAAATAACGCAACTTCCCCAAGTACAGACAGCTCTATGCTCGTTTCATATAAATTCACAAAAACAGCTGCTGGCATGAAGCAGTATGTAATAAGCTGAGATAGCGCCTTTAAATTAAAGCGAAATTTCTTTTGTAAAACTGCACCAAGTACTAGAAGTATTAAAATAGGAGCTACAATTTGGAAGAAAATCATACCGAGATACGTCATAGCGAGTCCCCCCTTCCTTTCCTATAGTATTGCTGTTTGTAAACTCGGTCAATGTACTTCAGCGTTCACTCATCCTGTCTTTTTCATCATGTTCAAACAATAGCAAAGCGCTCTTGGAAGGATGATTTACCCTTTCAAGTTACGAGTTATTAAAATAATAGAAGAAAAAAGGCCTATTATTGCATTAAATTAATATAGTAAAATAACCCATTTGCGCACTAAACTGAAGAAATGTATGATATATTATCCATTAAATACAATGATTGGGGCGACAAAAATGAAGAATAAAGTATTTTCTACTTTTATGGCTACCGCTATTACAGCAACCTTAATTGTGCCTGTATCAACTGCGAATGCCACTTCTAATGATGTATCTTTAAACCACTCAGTTCAAATCGACGGGCAAGTAGCTGCCGCCAAAACAAAGGGACAAAATGTTACTATTACCAGCATCGCTAATGATAAAGTACGCACATCCAATGGCCAATTTAAAATTAGTAAATCATTGAAGCCCCTCTTAAACACATCCAATAATGCTGCATTGGCGAATGCTGAAGCAACTATTATCGTAAAGAACGGTGAAATTACAAGCATTACATCACTAACACTAACTAAAGGTGGAACAAAAAATAAAGCGTTAGATTTTGATGGCGGCGACGCACAAATTGCTGGAAGCCTAACTGTAAATGCAGATTATGTAAAAGTTCAAAATGTCACTATTGAAGATGAGCTTATTGTAACTAATCGTGTGAAGAAGGCCATTACAATTGATGACGTTGCTATTGGGGATACAATTACTTTTAGACCTTTATTGACTAAAAATAATAATTGGTTAAATGTTTCTCTAAAAGATATTAAATCTCCAAACATTAACTTAAAACGCACTAAAGTAAGTGTGACTTCTGACAAAACTATTTCGAAAGTCGACGTAGTTGGTAAAGTTACTGCATTTGAAGTAACGGCCAATGTTGATAAACTAACTATCGATGTTGAGAAAGATTTCACCCTTTACGGAAAAGGTACAATTGAGCAAGTGGTTGTCAAACATGGGGCAAAGGTGGCATTAAATTCTGGGCATCTAGTTAACAAAGTGCAGGTGGATGATAAAAAAGCCTCTGTGACATTACCTGTTTTGAATAAAACGGAGCTTAGTAATTTAGTAGCTTCACCTCCATACGTTGCAGTATCTGTTAATGGATATGACGTTTCAGCAACTGAGAAATGGACACCGCAGGCTGAACGTACAGCATTCGAATCTGCCGTAAGCAGCGCAAGAGCAGTAGTTAATAATTCTTACGCCTCTCAGGAACAAGTAAACAATGCGATTACACAGTACAAAAATGCATTAAACATTTATCGAGCTGTGCAAAAAAACGGAACAAAATATGTCTATGGTGATAAGTCTTCACTACAATCGATGATCTATTCTGTTCAGTATGTAAAGGTTTCTTTGAACAATGGTAATGATGTAGCTTCTTATGAACCTTGGACGACTCAAAGTGAGAAAGATGCTCTAACCTCTGCCGTTTCATCTGCTCAATATGTTGTAAATAATTACTATGCAACACAGTCTGATATCACCAATGCAATTAGCAATTTAAACTACGCTATCACAATTTATAAGAATGCACAAAAATATGGCACTTATCTATATAATGCCGATCGATCTGGCCTTTTTTCACTTATTAACTCTGTTCAGTATGTAACCGTTTCTGTGAATGGATCTGAATTATCCTCCAATGTAATTTGGACGACGCAAAGTGAAAAAGACGCTCTAGTTTCTGCTGTTTCATACGCACAAGGTATTGCAAACAATAGCTCCTCGTCTCAGTCAGAAATTTCGTCTGCATACCATTATTTATATAATGCTATTTCAACATATAGGAGTAATTATAAATCTGGTGTGAATCATTGGCATTACGTTGATAAATCTTGGTTAACATCACTCATTAACTCTGTTCAGTATGTAAAAGTTTCTGCGAATGGCGATGGATCTGATATCCCTTATTATGAACTATGGACAACAGAAAGAGAAAAACGCAGTCTAGAAAAAGCAGTTCAACACGCTCAATCCGTTGCCAGTAACGTCTATGCCTCTTCATACGAAGTGACAGATGCTATTAACAAATTAAACAAGGCCATCGACATCTATAAAGATGCTCAACGTTCAGGTAAACAATAAATATTGAAAGGACTTGGCACAAAGCCAAGTCCTTTTCAAACTCAAAAAATCAATTATGCCTCAGGAATCGTGGCGTCGGCTTCGATAACAATGAGTCTTTCCGTCACTTTGATTTCTATCCGTCACTTCGGCAGTTCTTTCCATCGCTTTAAGTTCTATCCGTCACTTCGGCGGTTCTTTCCAACGCTTTGACGGTTCTATCCGTTTTATACTACATAACAACAGGCTAGAAAGTTTTTTTAGCCTGTTGTTTCTTTTATATAAGCAATATTGCCTCTGTATAGGTTTTAAAATCACTTAAATGATTCTCAATAATTGCTTGAAGTATATCTAAATCAATAGCTTGATAATCATGCACAGCAATGTTTCGGAACCCAACCATATTCATTAATGATTTTGCTAATACATGGTCAATAATGTCTTTTTCCTCAAGAAACTTGAATGCTTCTCGGCTCGTTTTAGGTAAACCAAGCTTTAAATCACTAGTAATATGCATTGCCAAATCAATACTAGCTTCACACGCTCGTTGAATATTCAAAACAATACTATCCTGCTTCGTAATGTCTTGCAAATTCTCAGGATTACTACCATACACCTCGTTGACGCGCTTCACACAGCGTTCAATGGTAGCAATCTTATTTAGAACAACATCATTATTCACCATAGACACTACCCCTCTCTTCAATTGCCTTCAGAATTCCCGCACGTTGTTCATTTAACGTCACATACATTGATAGAGCCTTCATTCGTTCTTTAATAAAGGTGTTTTCATCTTGGCAATCAATGACCATACCACTTGAAAAAATTTGAGCTGCAAACACTGTATCAACAGTTTTCATATCAACTAAATCAACATCAACATTACAAAACTGTGCAATTTCTCCCGCTACTAAAAAACGTTCATAACCTGAGAGAGGCTTATCTGCAAAATACGCAATATCTAAATCACTATCTTCACGTGCCGAGCCATGCGCATAAGAACCAAAAACAATAACAAAAGCTGGTTTAACAGCTGAGGCTAACTTTTCAACAACTACCTTTTGCCAGTTTTGTTGCAAATTAAACACCTCCGCTCCTTCTTAGGATTATTATAACAAACTCTACCCTTAGTATGAGGAGTCTATCCGTCACTTTGATCATTTAAAAAAGCAGGCTAAGATTTCCCCTAGCCTGCTTTTTTATATCTTATTTTGAAAGCTGCTCATTCTCATCTTCATCGATAAAGTATGAGTGTGATTTCGCTGCTTCCTCAATTTCTTTAAAAAGCTTTCACATCTGGGAAGCTTGGTGTTGTCACGCCGTTTAATGGACCGCGTTCAAACATGCGATTCATCATGACCACAGCTTCCACTTTCGCCAATATCACCTGTTTTTATCACTAAATTTTCGTTAATCTTTCAGACTCTCTAAGTACATAAGACACACAGAGTTAAAAAAATCACACAACCTATCTACCTATTCACCTAAAATATACATAAAAAAATCCTAAGCTATGATAAAATTGGTTTATCAACATATATTAGGATATTTCCGTCTACACAAGACTCTTTTCGGCAGGTGAACAATAATCCACTTCTGAGGGCAATCCCTTACGTAAAGGTTTCACCTAGGCCAAAAATCCCTATGATTAACCATCACCCTTATCAAAAACCAATCAGGAGGTTTCCCGTATTATGAAAAACAAAAGAAAATTAGCCTTACTGGCCCTAGTTGCGGTCCCTTCACTAATCTATACTGCACCTACTACGTCAGCATCAGCTGCTGATATTACTGGACATTCGAAAACTGCTTACATATACGATTATACTTATTACTACAACGCTAACGTTTCGAATGTTGTTCGACTTATTTCAAATATTAATGATACAACGTCCTCATTCCAATCAGCTTTAGATGCAGCCAATAAAGCCTACGATGAGTTAACTGAAACGGAGAAACAGTACGTTACGAATTATTCTACGCTGTCAAATCATCGTCTGACGAGAGTTGCGTACCGTAAGCTTGCTGATCAAATTGAAGAGAAATTAGCTTCAGTGGAGTCAACTTCCGTTAATTACTATCAAAACGTTATGGAAACGAAAGATTGGTACAATACGTTAAACGCAGCCCAAAAGTCCTTTGTGAGTCCGGAATCACAAAGAATACTGACATCCTATATCACGCCAAATACATCTATCGATAAAGTGGTCAATAAAATCAAATTATTAAACTCATCCCGCATTACCTTCCATCAGGATGTAGCTGATGCTAGAGCTGAGCTTAATGCACTACGCAGATTTTCATACATCTATTTACCCGTTGGCATAGAGCAGATTTTATTAGATGCGGAACAGCTTGTAGCAAAGGATAAGGCAGCAGCTAAGGAAGTAGAAAATGCCATCGCAGCTTTATCGCCTAAAACGTCTACTGCTAAAGATGTACAGGCAGCGAAAACAGCTTTCGAGGCTTTAACACCTGTGCAGCAGCAGCTTGTACCAAATGTCTGGACTTTAGTAGACTTTGTGAATGGAAAATATGATTCACCGAATAAAGGTAAGGGGACAAAAAAGCCAATTTTATCGGATACAGCAGCCGTACCAGGTAAAACTACAGCTATGACTAAAAACAAAAATACCTATACAGCAAAAATAAACGTTGCCGACACGGAAAATAGTGCAGATCGCTTCGTTTTAACAACAAAATCCAATATGACTGTTATTATTCCACCACTAGGAACTCTTCTTAATGAGGATACTGGTGTTATGGAAATTAGCATTACAAAAAAATCGAATCGTATCACATTCCAGGCAACATTAAATAACAAACCAGTTGAATTTGAGGCGAATATGGAGATCATTATCAATAATTTGTCACCGAATGCCTCCATCGTTCGTACCAATACCTTTGGCAAACCAGTACCAGCTGATTATACAGTAGAAGGAAATCGTCATTTCATTCAAACAAGTTCCTCTGCTTCATTCCTAATCCAAGAGTGATTTCCAAGTAAAGAAAAATAGCATGACCCTCTGCCAATATTAGCAGAGGGTTTTAAGTTTTTTTGCTACTCTATCGCTTTTTCAAAGCAGATTCCCTCTTATGTTAAAAATTCTATAGGCACCTGTAACGAAAACCCACTTTCATTAATACATCATAATAAGGACCTTTTCATATCATTACATCAAAAACTTTGCCCGCTTATGCTAAACAACTCCGCTTTTTTCAACATTTCTTTGTCTAACAAAATGCGCCGTTATTCCCTTCATTAGTACGCTCTCTTATCGCGTTATTTCATAAAATTTTCAGAAAACCATTGACAATTGTCATAAAACAGGCATATTCTTTAATAAAGTTTCCTAAAAGAAACAATATGAGGTTCGGGAAAAATTATTAAGGGAAGGAATAAAAAATGGCTATGTCAAAAATGTTAAAACCACTATCTGAATGTTCATTTGGAGATTGCTTTTTAATAAAAGAAATAAATATTGAGGGTCCTTTAAGAAGAAGATTATTAGATTTAGGCTTTGTGAAAGAAGCAGAAATTACTGTTCTTCGTAAAAGCCCTTTAGGAGACCCTGTCGCTTATCGTGTAAGCAATACGACGATTGCGTTACGGAATGATGAAAGCTCAATGATTTTGGGCGAAGTTGTTAGGGGGAATACAAAGTGAGAGTAAATAGAATTGCTTTAGCAGGGAACCCAAATACCGGTAAAAGCACATTATTTAATACATTAACGGGATTGAAGCAACATACTGGGAACTGGCCAGGGAAAACGGTTGTTCATGCAGAAGGATCTTTTGAACACAAAGGAGACCAATATGTACTCGTGGATTTACCCGGGACCTATTCTCTATTTTCCAATTCGGCAGATGAAGAAGTTGCAAGAGACCATATTGTTTTTGACCAACCGGATGCAACGATTGTTGTGCTTGATGCAACATCATTAGAGAGAAATTTAAATCTTGCACTTCAAGTATTAGAAATGACTGATAATGTCATCATTTGTATTAATTTAATTGATGAAGCTGAGAAAAAGGGTATCCGAATTGATGAAAAGAAATTAGCTCGTGAGCTAGGAGTCCCCGTCGTAAAAATATCAGCGAGAAATAAAAAAGGTATTGATCAAATGTTGGATACATTAGGTCAACTAGTGAATGGGCAAATTGTTACGGCTCCATATCGCATGACATATTCGAAAGAAATAGAGGAAGCCATTACAAAGATAGAATCGAAATTAGAAGGTTATTTTGATGAAAAATATCCATCGAGATGGATTGCCCTTCGCTTACTTGACGGTGATGAGGAATTGATCTTAAAACTGCAAAATCATAAGAATAATAAACAGCACGAGGTGAGAACGAATGGAGTCCCAGTCAGTGTTAAATCATAATTCACTTAAGGGGATTTTAGCTGAAGTGAACGAGGTTTCGAATGAGGATATTCGAGATGAAATCGTTAGTGATATTTATACTAAAAGCAAATCTTTATGTAAAAAAGTAGTATCGCAGCAACCTGCAATGTACAGATCTGATAAATTAGATGAAATTTTCACATCCCGCATTTGGGGATTCCCTATTATGCTTATCTTGCTTGGGACCGTCTTTTACATTACTATCGCTGGCGCAAACGTACCATCTGATATGTTAGCAAACTTATTTGGCTATCTAGAAGGGAAGCTAACCATTCTTTTTGAAGCAATGCACGCACCAGAATGGCTACACGGTGTTTTAATTCTCGGGCTATTCAGAGGTACCGGTTGGGTTATTAGTGTTATGCTACCACCAATGGCTATATTCTTCCCTATGTTCGCTCTATTAGAAAACTACGGTTATTTACCACGTGTAGCATTTAATATGGACCGTTTATTCAAACGAGCTGGTGGACACGGAAAACAATCATTAACAATGGCAATGGGTTTTGGCTGTAATGCTGCTGCTATCATGTCAACGAGAATTATAGAATCTCCTCGTGAACGAATGTTAGCCATTTTAACGAATAATTTTGTTCCTTGTAATGGGAGATGGCCAACACTTATTTTATTAGCATCCTTATTTATGGTAACTGGCTTTTCAGGTGCAACAAGTACACTTGTAACGTCGGGCATTTTAATAGGATTTGTTATGTTAGGCGTCGTTGTGACATTATCCGTTTCTTGGGTTCTTTCTAAAACAGCTTTAAAGGGTGTACCAACACATTACACATTGGAGCTTCCGCCATTCCGAAGACCAAAGTTTTGGGATACAATTTTAAGAGCAAGTATTGATAAAGCATGGAATGTATTAAAAAGAGCGGTTATCGTTGCAGCACCTGCCTCTATTTTGACTTGGGTATTCGCCAATATTTACATTGGTGATACGAGTATTCTCATGCATTTTGTTAACTTTTTAGAGCCATTTGGTCAGGCTCTTGGTATGGACGGCTTTATTATGGCTGCATTTATTCTTGGGTTACCGGCTAATGAAATTGTTATCCCTATCCTGATTATGGCGTATTTATCCCAAGGAGCTATGCTAGAAATTGAGGATTTATCGAAGCTAAAGCAAGTGTTTATCGACCAAGGCTGGACGTGGCTGACAGCTTTAAATATGATGTTATTCTCGCTCCTACACTTCCCTTGTGGAACGACTTTAGTCAATATTTATAAAGAAACAAAAAGTCCAAAATGGACATTTATGTCATTTTTAATTCCAACTGTTATTGCCATTGGTGTAACATGGCTAACAGCGACAGTTGCTCGCGCGTTTGGTTGGGTTTGATGATGAAAAGGGTGGTCTTAAAAGGCCCCCTTTTTTTAATTTCTATCTAAAGAATGCTATTAATCTTGCATAAAAGGTCTACCATTTGTTATTCCCATCATAAACACCTTAAAATGATTCACTCAATTTAAGGTGTTTGAGTTAGAGATCTATCCTCTACAATCGATTAAGATCTCTTAATATTTCCCTAGGATTAATTCCAAATCTCTCCTTAAAAATCTCCGCAAAATAGCTAGGATTAGAATATCCCACTGCATTCGCAATGTCAGTTACATTCATAGTTCCCTCTTGTAATAAAAAAAATGCTTTTTCTAGCCTTTTTTCTCGTAAATATCCAAACACTGTTGTTCCGAACATCTCTTTAAATCCCTTTTTTAATTTGTAATCGTTTAAACCAATTAAACGCGATAACTCAATTAGTGTTGGAGGATTGGACATATGCTCCATGATAATTGATTGGGCTTGCTGTATTTTTGTTCTATCACTTTTTGAAAACATAACAGGGCTAAGAGAATTAACAAATAGATGAGATCGAAATGTCATAGATAATAGCTGTAATGCTCGACATTCTAGCTCTAAATTGGTCATTTTCTTACTTGCTATAGCATCTAACATTTGCCGAACAATAATTAGGGAAGATGCGTTAATTCTCTCTTGAAATAGTCTATATCGTTTTCCATCAAGAATTTTAGAGAAACTTAGGGATTCCTTACTAGTTTCACCAATTTCACTCATAAAATGATTGAAGGTTGAAATTGGAATACCAATCCCCACCATTTGATAGGATTGATTTTTATGAAACATAAAATTTGCCCCCACTTGCTCTATAAATTGAAGCGAGCATGTTCCTGAAGAAATTTCATATTCTGAACCTGAGATGTAAACGCCTCTATTACCTTGTAAACAGAAACTAAGTTCAACCATAGGCTGCTTTGTTACTACTTGCATTTGGTACTCTCGATAAAATGAGTAATCAGATATAATCACTTCTAAATCTGGCCGAGGAATAAAACGCTGTATAGCTCCTTCCTGCGCATTCGGTTGGAATGCAAACGGACATTCTTGTATTTTTGATATTTCCAATGCATGAAAAAATTCACTAAAGTTCTCATGGAAATTAGTATTCAACATGTTCGTCACCATCCTTCGATTTTAATTGAGAACGATTATCAACAATAACCAAAGTATAGCAAACGAACAGCGATTAAGCTATTTCTTCTTTAGTAGTAAGTACCATTGATAGTAGTAAACATAAAAAGAAAATAGTAGCTCCAAAACCATAAGCAGTAGCATATCCCCCACCATATTCTATAAGCCATCCTGCGAGTCCAGGCCCAATCATTTGACCGATAGCGTAAAAGATAGAAATAAAGCCGATTGCTGATGCCACATATTTTGGCGATACCCCTTGGCTTGCCTTCATTTGAATGAGCACAAGGACACCTCCAAGAGACGAACCCCATATAATAGCAGACACGATAAATCCAATTACATTAGGAAATAACATCGGAAAAACATCTCCAATAATTGATAAAAGCAACGCTGCCATTAATGCTTTTTTTACGCCTATCTTATCCGCTAGCATTCCCCATAATGGCGCACCGCCAATTGAAACGATCCCTGCAACAGCATAAATAGAGCCCGCCACTGCATTCGAAATCCCGATGTCCTTCATATAGCTTGTTTGATATAAATTCGGAATAAGATAAACGAGTCCAACGGCAAAATAAATTCCAGCTATGAGGTACAGTTCTTTACTTCTCCAGGCTTTAGTTTTTTCTTGTACAGTACCATTTTCTGCTGTTGAGTGTGGTGTCTTTATCACAAAAAATGCAACTAACACGACTATAATTGTGATTACCGCAAATACTAACCATACTCCTCGCCAGCCAAACTCAGGAAAATGCCGAAGCATAAAGGGTACAAGTACTCCAGACAAGAGCATTCCTACTCCCGCACCACTCATTAGCAATCCCATCACTGTCCCCCTTTTCTTTGGGAAAGTGCTAACCGCTATTGATAATAGTGGGGTATAGACAAGAGCACTACCAGCACCAGCCAAAAATAAAGCTATAGCGGCCCACCAAAAGTTCGTTACAAATATAAGACCTCCTAAACCTGCAATAACAAAGCTTCCGCCTACCAACAGCACATTTTTCGCTCCAATACGCAACGTAAGCATCCCAGACAGACCTACTGTAAGTAAATAACCTAAAAAAAGCATCGTACCTAATAAACCTGACTCTGATGTAGTTAATGACAGCCCTTCCTGCATAAAAGGTAATATAATACCGTAAGCCATACGAGCAAATCCCGTAGTTGTAACAATTAATAGCATTCCTGTTATAACAAATGCCCAAAAATTTTTCATTTCCATTCCCCTTTCATTCATTAATGCCTATGACTCAATAAAGAAACTATTTCACTATGTTGATCTAAGATCTCCTTTTCATTTTTTGATAATTTTTTCATTTAGAAATATAGTTATCTTAATTTTTTTAGTCCTACCTCTCTACCAATAGACGGATAATAATGCGGTTTAACGGATTTTATTTTAAACATAAAAAAGACACCTCAATAGATTTTGAGATGTCTTTTCTAGAAAATATTCATTCTATCGGTAATTTTATACAAAGCATCTGGCCTGCTTCTTATTGAAAAATGGAAAGCAGAGCAGGCACTATAAATTTATAACGACTAAGTAGATGCCGAATGGAAAATTAACTTCTGGTGGTAATGATTTCTATTAAGCCTTTCTTCTCATATCTAGACGAATTTGTTTTATTAATCAACACTAGTGATTCAATAAATTAGCTGGACATTATTTGCTTTCAGTCTCTCTATCCACTCTGCAGATGGTTTTTTGTCTGTTACGACAACATCAATGTCACTAATATCAAATAGCTTTAAAAATGCCGCCTTATCGAATTTAGTGTGATCTACTAGTAAGAGGTTTACCTTGGAATTCTTAAGCATAATTTTTTTTAATTCCGCTTCGGGCTCATTAGATTCAGTAATACCATGTTCAAGTGATATCCCCTTGCAGCTAAATACATGAATGTCTGCGTAATATCTACTAACGGTAGCCTCTGCAGCAGGACCAACTAAAGAAAGTGATTTTTTTCGTAACTCCCCCCCTGTTGAAATAATTTGAAAGTGTGAATCGCTAAACTCATTTAATATTTTTATGGAATTAGTAATTAACGTTAAATCTTGTTTATCATATAATGCTTTGACCAATTCTAACGCTGTTGAGCTAGGGTCAACCATTAATTTATCTCCATCTTTAATCAGATGATGTATTTTCGAAACTATTGATTTTTTTAATTCTATATTAAGAGTGGTTCTTGTATTAAAAGGTAAATCCTCTGAGCCGTTCCGGTTTATTACTGCCCCTCCGTAAGTTCTTGATACAATTCCCTTTTTATCTAATTTTTCAAGATCTCTTCGAATGGTTTCTTCTGTAACTGAAAACTTTTGACTTAATTCAGAGACATAAACTTTCTTTTCAATTTGGACTAAATCTACTATTTTTTGCAATCGTTCTTTTGGTAACATAATAAATCCCCATCTTCCTTTTATTTCATTCCCCTTCAAGTCAGGTCAGTAACCCTATTTCCAATCAAGAGCGTAGGAAAAAATGAGCATCACTCCTACCCAAATCCCCATTTTTGATAAGTTGATATTATATTACCCCGTTTGAAAACTGAACAGGCACATCTTCTTACCATCATTGTACAATATTTCACCATTTTTCCAATGGTTCGAACTGCAGGCAAGGCAAAGCTCAAATAAACGCGCGTGGTAATTTTTCGCTTTGTATAACATTGTACTTGGGCAAGGAAACAATTACAAAAATTAGTAAGCGGTAATATCAATTAGAAAAAGGAAGAGGACAAAGCGAAAACTCCTTATCGTGTTTTTACCCAGGTAACAATAACGATACGTGAATTTCCGCTTTTTTTATAGTGTGTTCTGTTAAATTATTGAATGTTATCTTTATTTTGCTCATCACCATAACGTGGGGTTGATTTCCGTTCCGACTGACGCTTTCCTAGAGTCGCCCAGCCTCCACTTCAATCAACTTATGGCATACGTTTTAACAAATGTCATCCTCAACTATTGATGAAGAGCCCTTTATTCCGGAGATGTTTTTTGTAGCGAAAGTGTATCTTTATAGTTAACACGGTTGTAGCTCTTTTTCAGTGAGCAGAGGGGCGCAAGGAACGCTGGCTAAGACGCCATGTGACTTTATCGAAATGAACTAAGATCAATTCAAAACCCGGACGTCATGATTGATTCACCTCAAATTACAGTGATAGACCTTCTAATTTTGGTTCGTATACTTTTAGGGATACAGATCTTTTAATGACCTGTCTTATTTCTGAAAGAGTTGAGACCTCTCCTAAAGCAAATAATTGAATCATAACATTTCCTAGAACGCTAGATTCAACAGGACCAGCTACCACTTTCTTGTTTGTTACATTGGCAGTCATTTGGCATAATAATTCGTCTTGAATACCGCCTCCGACCATATGAATCTGCTTTATCTTTTTACCAGTAATACTCTCAATGTTAAGTAATTGATTTTCAAATTCTTGTGTTAACCCGTTATAGATAGCAATTGCCCATTCACCTAGATTATCAGGTTTTCCCTGTCCTGTAGCAATGCAATAGGAATTGATAGCTTCCATAACATTATCCGGTGATAAGAATAAAGAATGATTGGGATTAATTGAAAAACTTTTATGCGATAACTTAGCAGCGTTAATAATATCAGCAAAATCTATTTTTCTTGTAAATATTTCATTATAATGCTTTTTTAATTGTTGCAATAAAAACATGCCATTAATATTTTTAAGAAATCTAATCGTATTAAATACTCCACCTTCATTGCTAAAAGAATCTTTAAAAGATATTTCATTAACAACAGGATTTTGGATTTCAAGTCCCAATAAAGACCAAGATCCACAAATTAAATATGCACTATCTTCATGTTCTAAAGGTATTCCAGCAACAGCACTGGCAGTATCATGACTTCCTACTGAAATAACTGGAACTGAATTACTTATACCAATTTTTCTCATGTGTTTTTCATGTAACATTCCGTAAATTTCGCCTGGGAAAATGATTTCCTGAAAAAGATGTTTAGGAAATCCTAATCGCTCAATAATGTCAAAATCCCATTGTTTACTATTTACATTCAATAGTTGACTAGTTGAAGCAATTGTATATTCGGTCTTGTTATTTCCTGTTAAGAAGTGATTAAATAAATCTGGTATGAATAATAAATATTCAGCCTTTTGATTCAACTTTGGGTTATTTTTAAATTCAGCAAATAATTGATAAACCGTATTAAAAGGTAAAAATTGTATACCTGTTTTAGAATAGAATTCTTCAAAATGAATTGGCATTTTTGAGGAGATACCTTCTGTCCTATCATCCCGATAATGGAATGGCCAGTGAACAGGCTTTTCTTCTTTATCTAAAAGACAATAATCAACTCCCCAAGTATCAATTCCGATACTATCAAATTCCGCTACATCCTTTGAAGCAGCTTCTAACCCATTTAATATGTGTTTATACAAAAGTTCAAGATTCCAATGTAAATGATTATTTATAGTAACTGGTTCATTGTTAAAACGGTAAACTTCTTCTAATACGACTTTTTCTCCATTATAAACCCCCGCAATTAATCTTCCGCTTGATGCCCCAAAATCAAAGGCCAGGCATTTTTTGTATTTAGTCATAATAATCTCACCATCCCTATTTTATTTTACTCCACACCTCACCTCAAAACAACATAAACCAACATAAATAAAGAAAAATATTTTTGTTTATGTTGACAAAGAAGAATTAAAGAAATAGAATCAAGCTAAGATTTAGAAATTAGTAAGGAGAGAACTTTAATGAATAATTCAGAACAATTTTTAAAAGAACAAATATGTGACATAGGTAAGAGAATGTATATGAAAGATATGGGAGCTGCAAATGATGGAAACATTTCTATTAAAATTTCAGAAAATTCTTTCTTATGTACCCCGACAGGAGTATCAAAAGGGTTTATGACCCCAGATATGATATGCAAGATTAATAGTCAAGGAGAGGTAATTGAGGAAAATCTACTAAACACAAAACCATCTTCAGAAATAAAGATGCATTTACGTGTTTATCAGGAACGTCCCGATGTAACAGCAGTTGTGCATGCTCACCCCTTGTATGCTACTGCTTTCGCTATTTGTGGTATTCCGCTTAATAAGCAAATAATGCCAGAATCAACCATTTTCTTAGGAGAAGTACCTATAGCAGAATATGGGACGCCCTCCACAGAAGAGTTGCCTAATTCAATAGTTCCTTACCTTCAAAATCATGATGCGATTTTATTAGCCAATCATGGTGCGCTAACTTGTGGTATTGACTTAATGAGCGCTTATTTCAAAATGGAGTCCATGGAATTTTATGCGAAGCTTCTTTATCTAACTTCAGTAATTGGAGAACCGAAAGAGTTAACAAACGAACAAGTTACAACATTAGTTCATTTACGTGAGAAAAAATTCAAAGTTCCTGGCCGTTTTCCTGATCTAGGGATACACGATTAACAAGTTTGTTATTCTAAAAAATAAATTTTGTGGGGAGATGTGAAGATAATGAAAAAATATCAAATGTACATTGATGGGCGATTTGTTAGTTCTAGCTCAGGTGAGCAAACACAAGTCATTAATCCAGCAACGGAGGAAATTATTTCAGAGGTTCCTAAAGGGACTGTGGAGGACGTACAGCTGGCAATTGATGCTGCGGAGAAAGCGCAAAAGGCTTGGGCAAAACTCCCATCTATTGAGAGAGGAAAATATTTGCAAGCAATTTCCAAAGAAATACGTGAGAATATTCAAGTCTTAGCACGCACAATATCAGAGGAAATGGGGAAAACTCTTTCTCTTGCTGAAACAGAAGTTAACTTTACTGCCGACTATATAGATTATATGGCAGGTTGGGCAAGACGCTATGAAGGAGAAATTGTACAAAGTGATCGACCAAATGAGCAAATCTTTATTCATAAAGCACCGATTGGCGTTATAGCTGGTATTTTACCATGGAATTTCCCATTTTTCTTAATTGCACGTAAAGCAGCACCAGCTTTAATCACAGGTAATACGATTGTTCTAAAACCAAGTGATTTATCCCCTAATAATGCGTTAGAGTTTGCAAAAATCATTGATAAGGTGGGCTTGCCAAAAGGGGTTATCAATATAGTAACTGGTAGTGGAAAGATCCTTGGACAAGAGTTAGCTGGAAATTCTAAGATAGGAATGATCAGTTTAACAGGTAGCTACAATGCTGGTGCCGCTGTTATGCGTACAGCGGCAGAAAACATTACAAAAGTATCTTTAGAATTAGGAGGAAAAGCACCTGCTATTGTTATGGATGATGCGGATATAGATTTGGCAGTACGTTCGATTGTCGATTCTCGTGTCATTAATACAGGACAAGTATGTAACTGTACAGAGCGTGTTTATGTTCATAAAAACATTGCAGATGATTTTATTAAAAAAATAACAAAGGCAATGTCCGAGGTAACATATGGAGATCCATTAATTAATAAAGAGATTGATATGGGACCTCTTTCTAGTGAAGAGGCACTTGAATCGGTAGAGGACATGGTACAGGAAGCAGTTGCTAATGGGGCTACGATCTTAACAGGTGGTAAGCGCTCTTCACAAGAAAAGGGTTATTTTTATGAACCAACCGTACTTGTAAATGTAAATAACGAAATGGAAATTATGCGCCAAGAAATTTTCGGTCCTGTACTTCCGATCGCTACTTTCAATGACTTAGATGAAGCACTTGAATTAGCTAATGATTGTCAGTATGGCCTAACATCCTCTATTTTCACACAAAATCTAGATGTGACAATGCGTGCAAGTAAAGAATTAGAGTTTGGGGAAACGTATGTTAATCGTGAAAACTTTGAAGCTATACAAGGTTTCCATGCAGGATGGAAAAAGTCAGGTATCGGTGGTGCCGATGGACGACATGGCCTAGAAGAATATTTGCAAACCCATGTTGTCTATCTTCAAAGTAATCTTTAAATATAACAGTAGATATTCAATTTTCAGAAAATGCAGATAACAACAAAGGAGGATAATCATGTCAAATGTAGCTAGTAAAATGAAAGCGGTTGTATGCCATGGTCCCGGTGAATATTTACTTGAATCTGTGGATGTACCTTCTCCAGAAGCAGGTGAAGTCCTGATTAAGGTAGAGGCCTGTGGCATTTGTGCAGGTGATGTAAAAGCTTGGGATGGAGCACCGATGTTTTGGGGCGGAGAGGATGGTCAGCCTAGTTATGTAAAAACTCCAGTCATCCCGGGGCATGAATTTGTAGGAACGGTTGTCGAGGTAGGTACGGGCGTGACAGATTTTTCTGTTGGAGACCGCCTTATTTCAGAACAAATTGTACCTTGTAATACTTGTCGATATTGTAAGCGCGGTCAATACTGGATGTGTGAAAAGCATGATATATACGGCTTTCAGTACAACGTCAACGGCGGAATGGCCGAATATATGAATTTTCCAGTAAATGCTATTAATCATAAAGTTCCTCATGATTTACCTATTGAAAAAGCTATTCTAATTGAACCGTATGCATGTTCTATGCATGCAGTAAATCGAGCTAATATTCAAATAGGAGATTTTGTTGTCATTTCAGGTGCTGGAACGCTTGGACTAGGAATGGTAGCAGCTGCAAAACTACGAAGTCCTGGTACATTAGTAGTTTTAGATATACGAGACGAACGATTGGAACTTGCCAAACAATTTGGGGCAGATATTGTTCTCAACCCTTCAAAGGTCGATGTAGTAGAGGAAATTAAAAATATGACAGAGGGTTATGGCTGTGATGTTTATATAGAAGCAACTGGTGCACCTGCTAGTGTTATTCAGGGCTTACATGCCATCCGGAAGCTTGGGCGCTTTGTGGAGTTTAGTGTATTTTCAAGTCCAGTAACTGTCGATTGGAGTATTATTGGTGATCGTAAAGAGCTTGATATTTTAGGTGCGCACTTAGGACCTTACTGTTATCCAAATGTTATTAATGGAATCGCATCTGGTGCCCTCCCTACTGAGGGGGTAGTTACGCATAAACTCCCTCTAGAAGAGTTTCAGAATGGTTTTGAAATGGTGAAAAGCGGAGCCGGCTCTTTAAAAGTTATTTTAATACCGTAGATAAAAAAGGGTTCCTAATAAACTACTAAATATTTTTTGGATAGGAACCCTCTTAACATATTTCGAAGGGCGATATTGTAGCAGAACATCGGCCGCGAAAGCGAAGCGGCACTTCCCCCTTCTACTGGCGCCAGGATAAAAACGATTGTAGAGTTTTTTAGTGAGCAAACGGTAACTGAATTAAAGAGCGTCACATCTATGGTCACGAAGGCAAATCGATAGGATCAATAGTTAATTCCCCTGCATCGTGTAGGTCTATAACACAATTCAATACCGTGAGGCATGATGTCAAAGCGTAATGATAAAAGGGATTAAGGAGGGAAACATTATGAATAGTAGCTTAACTGCATCTCCATCAAAGAAGCTAGTCTTTGGTTTACCAATAGCATTAATTTGGGGATATATTGCCATTGCTTTCTTTATGACAGGAGACGGAATTGAACAAGCATTTTTATCAAAATATATAGTTGATTTAGGGTTTTCTACTCAGCAAGCCTCATTAGTCTTTACAGTATATGGACTCACTGTTGCCGTAGCATCTTGGTTTTCAGGAGTATTGGCAGAAATAACTGGGCCACGCCGTACGATGATCATTGGTTTTGTACTTTGGATTATTTTCCATATTGGCTTTTTAACATTTGGCCTTGAACAAAAAAACTATGCTATGATGCTGATCATGTATGGGATTCGCGGAGTTGCCTATCCGATGTTTATTTACGCCTTTGTAGTTTGGATTGCATATGCCGCTCCAAAACAAAGATTAGCTTCTGCAATGGGTTGGTTTTGGTGTATGTATTCAGTGGGAGTAGGAGTCTTTGGTACATACCTGCCAAGCTTTTCAATTCCTGCAATCGGATTTATGGGTACATTGTGGTCGGCAATTCTCTTTATTGCCATCGGCGGCTTGATGGCGATGTTTTTAATAAAGGATGACTTCAATAGTTATAAAGAAAATACGACTAATGAAGGGCCACTACGAGAATTACTAAGAGGGATTACTATCGCGAAAAACCCTCAAATCGTTATCGCTTCAGCTGTACGTATTATTAACCAAATCTCACTCTTTGGCTTTGTCGTTATACTACCGATTGTTTTTACAGAACAAATCGGATTTACGATGTCTGAATGGCTACGTATTTGGGGAGCTGTTTATGCAACAACTATTTTCACAAACCTAATGTGGGGCATTCTTGGGGATAAACTGGGATGGGTTAGACAGGTAAGATGGTTTGGTTGTATAGGTATGGCCATCGCTACATTAATGTTTTACTACCTGCCAATATCCTTTGGACCAAATATTTGGGTTGGCTTATTTGTAGCTATATTCTTCGGCTTTGCCATTGCCGCATTCGTACCAATGTCAGCTATTTTCCCAACACTTGAACCTTCTCATAAAGGTGCAGCAGTGTCCATGCACAATTTATCGGCAGGTTTAAGTAACTTTGTTGGCCCAGCAATTGTAACAGCTGTTGTGCCGATTGCTGGTGTGGAAGGTGCTATATGGACACTTACTATATTATATATAGTTGGCTTTATACTGACATTCTTTATGAAAGTCGATCAAAACATCAGCAAATCAGCTACAGATGACAATCAATCAATCGAAATAGCACATTAAAGTTAGATGTATCCCTATTAATGAAAGCGGTAACATCAAATAAAGGAAGTGTAAATATATGAGTATTTTAAATAGATTTAGTCTTAAAGATAAGGTTTCTATTGTGACTGGAGGAGCTATGGGGTTAGGAAAAGCAATGGCCCAAGCTTTAGCACAGGCTGGTTCTCATATCGTCATAGCTGATTTGAATCAAGAGGAAGCCCAAAAAACAGCTGATCAATTCAAGCGTGATGAAGGAATAGACACTCTTGCGATCAAAATGGACGTAACCAATGAACAACAAGTCAATGATATGGTAGCCAAGGTGTTGAACCATTTCGGTAAAGTTGATGTTTTATTTAATAACGCTGGCATCACAATTCATGAAAAAGCCGAAGAGATGTCATTTGAAGATTGGAATAAAGTCATCAATATCAATTTAAACGGAGTTTTTCTAGTATCAAAGGCTGTTGGAAAAGTAATGATTGACCAAAAAAGAGGGTCTATCGTGAACATATCCTCAATGTCTGGCATCATTGCGAATACCCCGCAATGTCAATCTTCCTATAACGCATCAAAAGCAGGCGTGATTATGCTTACGAAGAGTTTAGCAATGGAGTGGGCAAAGCATAATATAAAAGTGAATACAATTGCTCCTGGATACATGAAAACAGAGCTGACAAAGCCGTATTTTGAACAAGGCGGAGATATGATTGATACTTGGATGAGCTTTACCCCTATGGGCAGACCTGGAACACCAGATGAATTAGGTGGCATTGCGTTATATCTAGCTTCAGAGGCTTCTTCTTTTGTTACAGGTGGCGTATTTACTGTGGATGGTGGGTATACAGCATTGTAGTTGTAGGTTATAGGACATATTTATAGGGAATCGATGTCTTTAAAAAATTCGTATGTTGTATTGATGAATTGAAAAAATAACTCCTCCTATAAGATACAGCAATAGCAAATAAGTAAAAAGATCTCGTGCTATTTAATATTTGATGTAAAAGAAGCTAGAGAATTCGACATAAGAATTCTCTAGCTTTGCTTCTTTTTTATGGTTTTGGTGTATATTGAATTTCCACATATTGTTGTGGGGTATGGCCTGTACCATTCGTCTCTTTTTGATAAGCCCAGACAATATTTCCATACTGATCTTTTGTGAATAAGAATACTCTTTGACCCGTTTTAAATACATTTTTAATCCCTGGATCAGTAGATGGATTAGCTACAAGAGGTAAAATTGCACTTCCATCCGCTGCTTTTTTTACTGATCCTTTACCAAATGATAATATTCCGTTATCAGCTGGTTTATTATTTTTAACACTATCTAATATTAATTGTGGATCTAATGTTGTTTTATTCGCAGCAGTAACCGCATAGAAGTATTCTTGGTTTAATTCAAGAAGTGTTAAAATATTTACAGAAACATCCATTGTTGTTGAATTATATTCTGATGGTACGCCGCCAATATTTCCTGTTAAGTTAGCATAACTCATCGTGTTATATGCATCTTTACCTTGATATACATACTTACCGAAGTCAGCTATATCAAACTTATTACCCTTATTATCTGAAATAATGTAGTCACGTGCTTCATCTTTCATCTTAACGGTAAATGTTCTATCTGCTGTGCCTGAGGCAGTTGATTTAATAATTAACTGACTTTCCTCTGTTGTTGCTGTGCCCTGTGTATACTTAACAAATTCATATTGTGAGGTAATATCTTTGTTATCTTCGTCAGTAATTGTTAATAAACTTAGATCTTTAATTGAAGAATCGCCTTTTTCATCACGCATGATGGCTTCACTGAAAGTAATAGTAAATGTACTATCTGGATTACGATATACAATATTACGTTTCTTTTCTTTATCAACTGTCATTTCAAAACGTGGTGGTGTGCCATCGGAATAGAAGTCTTGTTTCATCCAACCATCATTTGATTCATCGTGAATTCCATCTTTGGCTTGATAAACAGTAAAGTTACCATACGTATCCTGTGCACCTAAATAAACAACATATTCGGTATGCGGCGTTAAAGTAACTCCTGTCATATCTAAAGCTCCAGACGCGCCTTTTCCACTTTTTGTGACTGAAGGACTTGCTTTAAGTTTGTCTTCTAATGTTTTTCTTTCTGCTGCCGTGTCAATAGTTAGCTTTGCATCCGGATTATCTGTTCCATCAGCATTTTTCTTTGGTACGAACCAGTAATGAAGCTTTGTTGTCTCATCTGTACTGAAACTTACAGTGGCTTTCGTATCATCATAACCTTTAGTAGTACCAGACTTCACTGCAATCTCGGTAACTAATGGTGCTCTTGAGTCCCCAAATATTTCTTTAGAAGCTATTTTAGAAAGTTCGCCGCCACGGTCTTTTAATATCATATGAACCGAATAGCTTATAAATGGATTTAGTTTATCTTTATCAATAACAATCGGGAATTTCTTTGTATCAACTTCTAAGTCGG
The DNA here is from genome assembly GCF_001278875.1 of Lysinibacillus sp. FJAT-14222. Lineage (NCBI taxonomy): Bacteria > Bacillati > Bacillota > Bacilli > Caryophanales > Bacillaceae > Lysinibacillus > Lysinibacillus sp. FJAT-14222. Next base: position 46,523 of record NZ_LIYL01000003.1, read on the forward strand.
CCGGACCAGAGCCAATTTCAATATAAATATCTTTTCCGCCTATTTGGAAGTAGCCTGATTTTAATGATGATTCAGTTGCAAATTCATTGTAGAAATCTCTCTCCGTAATACCTTTATCTTTTAAATATTGCTCAAATGTTTTTGTTTCTCCATTGTCTTCGACTGTATCAGGTAACACCATGTAATAGTACGTCCCTGCTTTATTTGGCTTAAATTCTACTTCAGCTCGTTTATATTTGTCATCTTGGTCTGGTTTCCCAACAACTTTTAAATCTAGAATCTTCGGTTCAACATATTTTTCATGCACGTATTCTGCAAAGTTTCGAACATTTTTACCAGGTTCAACAGTATTGGCATTTTCAAATTCATTGTCTGCTAAATCCTTAACACCAGGTAATATTGTTACACGTAACGTATCTCCATAGACAAAACCTGTTTCAGATGGAATTGTTAATAATACCTTTTTATCGCCTTCTTTATATTCAACAGCAGAAGGTTTAATTTTTTTCTGACCTGTCATATTGACGATAACTGTTCCTGATAAATCATAGTTATTTACATTTCGTGCGCTTTCAGGATCTAATGCTTCATTTAAATAAATGTAAAATTGATTTTCCTTTCCAGCAGCAGGTTCAAGTTTCGTTTTCTCTACAAATGGATGAATATTATCAAGTTCACTTGTTTTAAATTCTTTCATTACAGCTGGATCTACCGAGTTATTACCCGATTCATCTTTCATTACTACATAAAGTTGGTACTCTGTTTCAGCCTCTAATTTTGTTAGAATTTCAGTAATTGCAAGTTTACCCGCAACTGCCTTGCCCTTACCTGTTGGGTTGGCAATAATGTCTGCAGTTGTTGGAGCTGCTGCTGTCGTCTTTTTACGGACATAGTAGTAATAGTCTCCTGGTTCACTCGCTGTAAATTTAAACTCTGCACGCTTTCCACCATGTAGAGGTGTTACTGCAAGTGACTTAACAACTGGCGGTGTTCCATCCTTCATTTGGAATGATTGTGATTTAATATCCGAAACATTCTTCGCTCCATCAACGATCATCACGTAAACAACATATTCTTTTTTCTCACCTAAATCAGTGATTTTAATAGTGTTTTTGTCAATCACTGCTGCGCCTGTTCCATTTGCCACATTGTCAGTAGAAATGCGATTTACCATTTCTTTTTTCGTTGGTGCATCGGCGCCTTTTTCACGAACAATATAGTAGTAAGTCCCAACTTTATCTGAAGTGAAGTCTACCTGAATATCACTACCATTTAAAACTGTTACTTTCGTAATGTCGATTAACGGTTTTGTTTTATCAGCTGGGTCTTGTTTATCAATATCGTCTTTATCGACTGGTTTACCGTCTTCATCTACAATATTGCCGATATTATCTTTATCCTCTAAGAAATCGTCGAAGATATTATTCGGTCCCTCGCCCTTCGGTATAATCACTTTGTCAATATACGTGTAATCTCCAATATCAACCCAACCGTATACATTATCAACATACAGAACACCTACACGACCATCTAGATATAGCTCTAAATCTGTATAGCTATTGTAGTTAATCCAGTCGATGTTGCCATCTCCGTAAATTGTCAGCTTCGTTTCTGTATCAAGATTTAGTGTACCGATATTTCCTTGAATCTCAAATTCACGAACATTCCCGATGATGTCTACACGCGGTAGCTTCATATTTGTTTCGATTTTTGTACCGCTTTGAGATACGACTAGGCGTGATACAGTGCTGTTATAAAATTCAATATGTTTTTCAACATTTTTCATCGTTACTTTATCTTTAGACCAGTTCACAAATGGCTTGTTTTTATCAGGATTCTTGTCGGAATTCTGATCTGTCCAATTTTGAAGATCCGTTGTTGGACCATTATTGGACGAGGACGAGCCTTCATCATTTGGATTATCTGGATTAGACCAGTTGATAAATGCCGTATTGTTACTTGCTATACGGCCTAGCGATAATGGCTTATAGTAGGAAACGCCTAATTGTAAAGGTGGACGCACCGTTTCGTTCACAAGCATTGTGCCAGTCAATGTAACATTTGAAAATTCAATATAGTTACCATTGACAACGATTGTCGCACCGAAGGACTTATGATCACCATCAAACTCTAGAAATCTTGAGCTTGTCCCGCTTGCATTCAATGTTAGCTTCGATACAGAGCGAATGGTTTTGCCTGAAAGATCCCCTTCCATAAGCGCGCCTTTTAATACCGGTGCATTATCTTTGTTAAAAATATGCGAGAGACTGCTTGGTACTGAGTATGGATCACCATTTATATAAACAGTATTGTCTTCAACATTTGTAATTTTGAAAGATGTGGCATTGCCTTTTTTCTCTTGTGAACGCACAATAAAGGACGCAAATTGTCCACGTGTAACCGCATTATGTGGTGAGAAAGTGACAGGCGTTGTCCCTTCCGTAATCTTTAAATCTACTAAACTTTGGATATAGATGGCGTTGCTCGTTTGGCTAGTTACATCTTTAAAACTATTGTTGTAATTAGATGCTACCTCAAATTTAAAGCCAAGCACTAAAATTTTCGCTAATTCCCCACGTGTCATCACTTCATTCGGCATAAATGTTCCGTTTGAATAGCCAGACATGATTCCTGCGTTTTGTAATGCAGCTATATACTTGTAATATTCACTACTTTTTGGAACGTCTTTTAAATATGGATCTTGTACATTCTTCAAATCTAATTTTAAAACAGTTGCCAGCATTTTTGCCGCCTGACCACGTGTTACACTTTGATTTGGTCGAAAAGTTTTGTCTGCATACCCATCAATAGCACCTTGAGTATATAACTTTAAAATATCGTCATAATGACTTGAATATGGGTCAACATCCGTAAATGGTGAAGTAGCCGCTGCTGCCTTTTGTGGTGGTGGCACTACAACAGCAATCCCACTAGTAGCAAAAACAGTTGCTATCAGTGCTTTGTTCACTTTTTGGATTTTTGTTTTATCCATCCCACTCTTCCTTTCACTTATGTATTTTGATACGTACAAATATCATTTTCATCATACCCTTTATATCGACAGGTAGGTAGTGAAGCTTCATAGATAATTCTAAAATAATGGAAGAAAATCGTTAGCAAAATTAGGTAATAACATAAAAAGTTCATTATCAAAAGTTAGAGATGGCATTTGTTTAACCGTATGCTATGAATCTTCGTTCCGACTGGGCGACTCCTTGGGGATTAGCGATAGAGGAACGGAAATCAACTCCACGTTATTGTGATGAATTCATTTTATAGGAATGTTTTGAAGATTTATCGGAACAAAATCTCATTTTATCGGAACAATTTTAGCTTTTATCGGAATATTTTCCCGTTTTATCGGAACAATTTCAATTTTTGATGCCCCCTTAATCCAACATAAAAAAGCCAAGGAGCATCGGTGCTCACTTGGCTTTAACGATATATAGGCATACATCTAATCATACTTGCGATGTCATAAGGGAAAGGGGGATAACCTTACATCTTGTCAAGTCGATCAAGAGATGTGTCCCGAGTTTACGTATCATTTGAACAAGGTTTAGAAGTCATATGGCGGATGACTTAAAAGTAGCCTGCCCAAATGAACGTTGCATTAATCATGTACCCTAAAAATTAGAGATGTAAGCTTATTTCAATAAATTTTTTATTTTATTTTCTTGCTCAGCTACCATAACTTGATTACGTCCAGCTTGTTTTGCAAGATATAACGCACCATCCGCAGCTTCAATTAGCTTTTCTGCTGTGTCAGCCATTTGTGGATACACAGCAACTCCTGCAGATAATGTAACTGAACGACCACAAGGACTTTCAGTATGTGCCAAAATATCGCGCAGTTGCTCCGCCACCTGTGCCGCTTCCTCAGCTGTAGTATTTGGCAATAACAAAACAAACTCCTCGCCACCATAACGACAACAAACATCTCCATCACGAGCGACTGCTTTCATATTTTGAGCTAAAAATTGCAATACTCTGTCGCCGACTGCATGACCATACGTATCATTAACATTCTTAAAATGATCTAAATCAAGCAAAATGAGAGCATGCGGCACCTTGTTTTCAAGCCACTCAGCTAACATTGCATCCATCGTGCGACGATTCGTTACACCTGTTAACGGATCTGTTGTAGATTGATCCTTAAAATAGGACACCTGTCCCTGTAAAAAAGTTAAACTACGTATAAGAGCACTCTTCAAATAATGAACTTCAAAATACCAGCCACGTACAGATTTCAAGCCTTCTACATTTTTCTTTTCCATGCTCTCTTCTGTTAAAGTAGCTAATTGCTGTAAAGGATTTGCAATACGTGCTGCGGCCCAAAGTACAATAAAAATTGAAATTAGCATAAGAGGAATGGATTTTATAACTACATCCTGTACGCGATCAAATGAAGGGTCTAGTGCTACTTCTAACGGTCTCTGAGCTACAACTCCCCAATCCGCTAAAGGCACCGTACTATAGCCAGCAAGCATTTCCACTCCCCTTGTATTCACTACTAACTGCGCTCCGCTTTTTCCCGAAACAACTGCTTGGACAACCTTATTGTCCATCGCGACATCATTGACACGGCTTGGGTCCTGATGATAGATAACACGTCCATCCGAGTCCACAACATAAACATACGAACCATCATGATAAAAATGCTCTCCTAGTAACGCATTAAATACATTTCGTTCCTTTAAGTAAATTGTCCCAGCTACCATTCCTAAATATTCATCTTTCTCTGAAAAAATAGGATACGATATAAAAATTAGAAGACGTCCCGTAATACCCTCATAAGGTTTTGAGACAAGAGGCTCCCTTTTCGCTAACGCTTCTCGCGCTCCAACAGATGTTAATACTTCTCCCTTTACCTCTACTGAAGGCGGTGAAACAGATAATACAAGACCTTCTGCATTTGTGATAAGTACTGAGTTAAACATATTATTTTGCATTTTTAAACGTTCTGTTTCATATTTCAATGCATTCTCATCATTCATTTTCGACTCAATCTGGTTGGCACTATATCCTAAGATCTGAAATGCTTCCTCCAGATAAGAACTTGCGGTTGTTGCTAATTTTTGCGCGTATACTCGATTCGTTTCAAGCGTGTTTTCTTTAATTGAGTCAACATTCATTCGGTAACCACTCCAAATGCTACCAATGCTTGTTAAGAAAAATGCAGCCAACACTACTCCCATGATTAAATGCTTTAACTTTATCTGTTTTGATTTCATTTTCTACCTTTTACCCCTAGTTTATAATTTCTTATCAATATCTTTTTCCAGGTGTGTTGTTTAACTATTTTTATCCATTTCAATTAATTTGAAAGCTCTGATTTCCGCTACGGGCTACTCGCTTTCCCGCGGGAGTCGAGTAGCCTTTAATCAGTTAAAATGGACATACATTAGCAAAATATCAACAAAAAAATCCTTTTATCACTCAATAATAAACCTATATTTTCCTAATCAACACGCTTGATCTTTTTCAAAGATACTGCTTTTTAACATTTTCTTTATTAGTCTATTAAAGCACATAAAATTCCTTATTAAGAATAATTTCTTATATTAAGAGAAAAGTATTTGTCAAAATAATGTTCTTTTAAGACCCCTTATAACGAAAGTAATATAGTAGACTCATCATCAAAAGTTGGGGATGACATTTGTTAAAATGGATGCCATGTATATCAGTTGAGTGGAGGCTGGGCGACTCCTCGGGGATCAGCCTCAAGCGCACTGAAAAAGTCGATTTGCCACGAAAAATGTGATGCAAATCGACTTTTTTGAATTTTTAAATCCAACAAAAGACAGATTTATAATATAAAAAAATGAATTTCTTTAGTTTTTCAGTGCCCTTGATCAGCCTCACAGATGAGACCCTAGAGCGAAAAAAACGAGCGAAGCGGCTCATCAGACGCCCCAGGAAGCTCTGCTCTGCGCGAAAGCGTAGCGACAGCAACAATGTTTTATCTGTGCGAAAGCGTAGCGACAGCAACAACAAATGTTTTCTGTAGCGAAAGCAAAGCGGCAGCTACAATGTTTTATCTGTGCGAAAGCGAAGCGACAGCAACAAAGCGCCCAGTCGGAACGGAAATCAACGCGATAAGTCTATATTCTAAATTTTTTTACTTTTATTGTTATTCTGACATATAATTTTCTGACTAATTATTTTATAATAAAATTTAACATAGTCAAGCCATCATTTCTTCTGTTATAATACTGATACATTTACATCTTTTCTGTATTAATACAGAATATAGTGCACGCTTTTCACAAAATGGGGATTATGAGAAAAGCGCTACAATGCCTTCTCAAATAGATGGCATTGTAGCCTACACAAAAAGGGGTTGGGAGATTTGGGTATTTTAAAGGGGTTAAAAATTCTCGATTTTTCTGCATTACTACCGGGGCCAATGGCGACAATGATATTTGCTGATTTAGGCGCAGAGGTTATTCACGTTGAATCATCAAAGCGCGTAGATTTAACGCGTATTATGCCTCCTTACGACGATGATCATGAGGCGTATATTCATCAACATTTGAATCGCTCTAAAAAGTCATTAACATTAAATTTAAAATCGCCTGAAGCTGTAGAAATTGTTAAGTCACTTGTTCATGAGTACGACGTCATTATCGAAGGATTTCGACCAGGCGTCATGCAACGACTTGGCATTGGCTATGAGGCTCTAAAAGAAGTAAATCCAAAGGTTATTTATTGTGCTATTACAGGCTATGGACAAACTGGGCCATACAGCAATCGACCAGGACATGACAATAACTATTTATCATTAGCTGGCGTACTTGATTACTCACGCCATAAAGATAAAAAACCTGTCTCAATGGGTGTTCAGCTAGCCGATATTGCTGGGGGCTCGATGCATGCGGCAATCGGAGTACTCGCAGCTGCTTTACATCGTGAAAAAACAGGTGAAGGACAATATATTGATATAAGTATGACGGATGCTGTATTCTCGCTTAACGCTATGTATGGGTCTGCCTATATTGGTGGTGATCGTGTCCCTCAGCCTGAACAGGAAATTTTAAATGGCGGCAGCTACTATGACTTTTACAAAACAAAGGATGGCCGATTTTTCTCGGTAGGAAGCCTTGAACCTCAATTCCGCAAGTTACTCTGTGAAGCTCTTGATATTCCTGAGCTCATTGATAATACTTTTAATGATTCATACTATACACAAATCCGTTTTAAAGAAGCGGTCCATGATGCGTTCTTATCGAAGACTTACAAAGAATGGCTTGAAGTGTTTAACGAGGACTTCGAAGGATGTGTCGAACCCGTTTTAACTTTTCCAGAAGCATGTGAGCATCCACAGCTAAAGGCTCGCGGCATGATTATCGATATTCCAAAAAACGACGGTACAATGCAAAAACAAATTGCATCTGCTTTTAAGTTTGACGGTGTCAAGCCAGAGTACAAGCATGTCGGTGCCAAACTTGGAGAGCATAATGAAGAAGTGTTATCTTCATTAGGCTACAGTGCCGAACAAATTGCTGACTTAAAGGACAAAGGGGTTTTAGAATAATAACATTACAAGATATCAAGCGTGTCGATTAGGAAAATATAGGTTTATTATTGACTGATAAAAGGATTTTTTTGTTGATATTTTGCTAATGCATGCCCATTTTTAACTGATTGTAGCGTAGGGCTACTCGACTCCCGCAGAAAAGCGAGTAGCCTGTAGCGGAAATCAGAGCCTTCTAATTAATTAGGGTGAATAAAGATGGTTAATCAACACACCTGACAAGATATAAAAGAGTGTCTAATGCTGTTATTTAAAACACATTGGACACTCTTTTGTACTTCAATTAAACATACGCACTTATAAATACTCTTAGCTTTTCGAAATGGTCCTCTAAAAGTAAATATTTTTTATAGATTTCCATTAATTTTTCAAAAAGCTCGTACTGCTCCGTCACAAATAAAACCTTTAAAATATTTAGCATATGCTGGGACGCGCTCTGTGCTACCAAATAGTAAGGCGTATCTGGCTGACGGTAATGTTGGCGCCATTCTTCAACAGACAAACCAATATGCTGTAATGAATTATTAACATGTAAAGCAATATCTTGCTGAACTGACGCCTCAATCGCGATAAATTGCTCATTACTATAGTTTTTTTGTACTAAAGTGGCATGTATTTTTTTATTGGATGCTAGTACATGTTCCTTTAAAAGCAGGAGCCCCTCTTGATAACGCTCCATTCTTACATAATGATCAAGCAATATTGCATACAAGTTTTCTAAAAAATTTAGTTCATAATTTTTGATAATGGCAGGAGGTGTTGGTTTACGATTCGGCAATAATTCCTTATATTCCAACAAAATCTCTATTGCGTAATTATTAAGTCGTTCATCTTCTAATAAATACTCACCGTATTGAATAACGGTTTCATTATTCTTCTCCTGATGTGCTATATGAAACAGAAGATATGCAATTAGAACCTTTTCTTTCTCTGTCAATGCATACATCGAATAACGCCAATCCGCTTCAAAGGAAGTAATTAAAGCTTTGACACTTCGATAATCCCCTTCCGATAAACGATAGTGCGTTACAATTTGGTAAAGATGTAACTGTTTTTTAGCCAAGCAAGTAGAATTACGGTTATCCACATAAGTTATACACTTATCCAGAGTCTCTCTGTAATTATTCACAAAGTTATCCACATGTACACAAGTTTTTCTTGTGGATTGCTCAATATGACCCATCATTTCATGGATAAATGTGAATTGTTCTAATGGTTTGTGGATAAACAGTGAATAAACTTTTTTCATGAAAAGCCAATGCCAAAATTGGGCATCTTCTTTATAAATCATATGCACAAAATATTCATTTTCAAATTTATATAAAAATATAGTTTGTAGTTCGTTGACTGGCATTGTAATTTGCATTCGCTTCCCAAAAATTAGCCAGATTAATCGCTCTAAGTCCATCGTATGCTGTGCAAAAAGCTGCTCAAAAAAGGTCTCCTTGCCTTTTTGCGTATAAAAAAAAGCATTGAGACGGTCATTTATAAATTTAGTATCCAAACCATGCCTGTTAAAAAAAGTTTGCATATCTGTAGTTACACGACCCCAATATTTTCGGGCAGTTGAAAACGCAATATTCATCGCCGTTTCCTCATTCACTAAAAATAAATTTGGTGAAAGTGAAGTACCTAGTATTTTCGGGTCTGCCTGTGAGTCAGTCCCTTCCTCCGACCATTTTGAAAGTAATTTTTCAGCACCCTTTTCACCACTACGTTTATATGTCATGAATAACTGCTCATCACAATCCAACAGCATGTAACTGGAGCCCCCCATCAAATTCAACCAACAAAGATCTTCCCCTATCATGTAAAATACGTGCCTAAATGTCCGGCAGATGTCACGAAATCGGAAAGAAGTTCTTTGTGCAAGCACAAAGCCGAATCCGTACGCAATTATACCGAGGCATAATGATTACTCTTCCTTCAATATAACAAATCTTATCCAACATATGCTAAAAAAATAGCGATATGCATCAGAAGTGACAACAAAAGTATTCGTGCAAATTCGACAACTTCAGCTACCGCAGCATAAAAAAAGCCATCTATAAAGGTCAAATACCTCATAGATGGGGTGTGGTATAAAGGAAGAACGGTAAATGAGCTCATTGGCCAATCACTCATAAGTCGGTAGCCCATTCGTATTGTCACAAATAGCCCTTATTGCCCACGCTAATCAAAGCTAGCGCCATAGTACGCACAACTAAGGAAAGCTATGCACCATTCACCAATACAATCGAGAAAAAAGCATTCTCACAACAGTAGACAGACGACCAACAAAATAGTTACAAGAAACATCCGCCAAATTTTTGAGGGATGTTTCTCTGCCCCGAAAGCGCAGGGGCAAAAGATTTTCAAAGAGGGCAAATTTTATTTATCCTATTTTTCATGTTGTTGAGAAACTATTATGTTAATGAAATTAAGGTGTCATATTAAATAAAGTATGGCTCTTCGGTAATACGAGGGGTTGTACAAGCTATAGCATGTATAAAATTTTGCATAATGATTATGGAAATTGATTTTAGCTTCATCAAACTGACACATCTATGGAACTACTGGATGTACTGATATCACTCTGATTATTTTGGCTTGCTGCTTTGAATGAGCGCCACGCTTCTGTATAAATCGCATCAAATTCACTTTCCCGAATACGTTCTTCTCGTGTACCAATTGCATGCCAACCATTATGGGGCGAATAGGTAGAAGTAATATTTCCCCTCGCATCCTTGATCTCTAAATAGCTCACATTTCCACGCTGCATGAATGGTAATTGTCTTATTGTTTGTGCTATCAAGCCTTTACGGTCAGGTGATACTACAGATACGAAGCTCCTTTTCAGTGTCCTATAGGAAGGATTTTTATGACCACCAAACTTGTCATTTTCAAAGTCTTTTTTAGCCTGTGCGATAATCGCTTCCTTATATTTTTCCTCACTCATCGCTGGAGCTGATTTTGTCGACATCGCATTTATTCCTGAAAAACTTGGCATTGAAATAGGTGTTAGTTTATTTTCAACACCTAACAATTTTAATGTATCACTACTAATAGTTGGAAATCGCATTTTTGTACCTCCTATTTAGTTACATTATTTTTTACTAACTAATAGCTATAGTAAACAGTTAGTTTTGGGGAGGCATATGATTTCCATGCGCTACCTAAAGTACTTACATTTGTCCCATTATAATAAATAGACCATGTACCGGCAGCTGGTTTTCCTATAACTCCAGTAGTTATTTCAGTTTTATTAAGCGAACCCCAAGGCGCAAAAGTATAATTGTCCATAGATTCATTTTTGATATGTACTCTATTGGAAACAATCGCTCCGTTACCTCCATATGTGATACCGCTATTGGCATCAACTACCACTTTAGTAACTACAGCATCAGATGGTAAACCAGAAAAATTAAATGTAATTACATTAGAATCTCCACTTGCTTGTTTAGCAAGACTTAGACTCATTGTGTCTCTAGAAGTAACCGTTTTTGAAGATGATGCAGCAAGTGTTGTAGATGTTGTGAACGAAAACATCATTACCATCACAAGTAGAAAACTAAATAATTTCGTAAATTTCATTTCAATTCTCCTCCTATTACAAGTAATTAGGGTCTCTTTTAAATCACCTCGACATTTCCAATGTAAGCATCAATTTACAATAAACCCCTTTTTATATCGGATGGGCAACCAATATTTTTAGTTGTAAATTATAGAATGCTCATTATGCCTGTGAAAGAATTTAATATATATTGTTTATCCTCTTTTTTAAAATCTGTTTTAGTCACACCTTCGAGCGAAGCGACAACAACCACAATGTTTATCTGCGTAAAAATGTAGTTCAGAGGAAGTGGCTCGACGCCCCCCACAGCTGGAACGGAAATCACCTTCATTTAAAGCGTTACAACATTCACATGATTTCCTTGACCATTTTGTTTTTTAACACTTTGGATTTCTGCTCCGAAAGCGTAGTAGTTTTTCGCCTTATAACATAAAAAAAAGCAAACTAGAGTTTGCTTTTTTTATCAGGTTTCTCTTTATTAATCATATTGTTTTTTCACTGGCTTATAAATTCGGGCTTTTTTCAATACTGTTTTAGGTACTTGGAAGGTTGCTGTGACAACTCCTGGATGACGACCAATTTCGATTGAGCCTGTAATCGTAGCTCTATTCATAATCTCTGGCTCGCTCATCTCAAAGAGTTTCGCAGCACGGCTGATAGCATTAGTTGTCGCTTCATTTAATGACGTTCCAGAGCCAACAACTGATACAGGGAATGCTTCCTCCACGTGTTTAACGCCGAATTCCTCTGCAAGCTCACGTGCACGACGTTTTTCTTCCTTTGTAAAAGGTTTAGCCGTATAAGGTAAATCCTCTGTGTTTGGCAGCAAAATAGGGCCATCCAAAGGTACTTTTTTCAATACACTCACCTGCAGCTGAACAATGCCAGCAACATCCGTTGTATGTCCCGCAATTTCACCGTCCCCTTGCATTGCATGCATATCTCCAATGTACACACCACCACCTGGAACCTTTACAGGACAAATAATTGTTGCACCCTCACGAACACGGCTTATATCCATATGTCCATCTGTACGGTGTGTATCTAATTCAGTCTGCGTAAATGCATATTCATGTGGCGCTCCGATTAAAAACGAACCGAAATCACCAGCATTATGAGAGTCTGGCATCGCCTTTGAAGGTGTCGTTCCAAGCTGCCCTAAAAACGGACGCATTCTTGCCATAACACCGATCAAATCACTTGGTGCTAATGCTACCACAGGATTTTGCACAGAATTTTCAGGTGTACGCATATAATTTTTCGCATCAAGTGCAATACGGCGAGCCCCTTCTCGCCCAACAGTCACACCAATATTACCTTTATGATCTAGTGCCATAGTATAGCCATTTGTCATGCTAAAAGGTGATGTTTCTGTATCACATGTCGAACAGCGAATGGACTGCCGACCTATCCCTTTGACGACTGTACTTGGATGAAGCTTACCACAGCCTGGACATTTTACTGATACGAACGGATCCCCAATAAATCGATCTGTAATTGCCTCATCGTGCCCAGATGCTGTTGCTATTGATGTTACCTGTATTGATTTAATCTTTATAACAATGGCATCCCCTATCTCTGCTCCTTCTACAAATACAGGCTTTGTTACTTCATGGCCACCTCGAATCTTTGGTGTTAGCATTGGGCCCCAGCATCCTGGCGTCGTATTAGCAATAATTGTCCCACCGTCTTTAACAGGGCCAAGCATTTTCTGTTGTGGATCTAAAATACCATCTATGAATTCATTTACGAATAATGTTTCGAAGGCTTGCGGCTGTTGTACAAGGTCTTCACTTTCCATTCCTTCTTTTTCTAACACATGCAACTCGTTTGTCATTTTTTCGTCACGCTCCTAGTTTTTATTTTATGTATATAGATTTTTTTTGATCAATTATGCCTCGGCATAATTGGGTCCGGAATCGGCTTTGTGCTTGCACAAAGAAGTTAAATTCGATTTCAACGCTTTATATAAATCTTTGTAGTGAATTGTCGATTGTTAAAACTTAATTTCGACATCAGGTTTGATATTTCCTGCCATTTCGAGGAAGTTGTCATAATCGTATGTATTGAATAATCAAAGTAGCGTTGAATTCCTTTTTTCTTAGTGCATTTTCTAATATGAATAAATGCATAATTTTCATCCAGTAGAATTGTTATAGAACACATGGAAAATTATGCCGTTCTTTTTATATATTTTCAACCGTTTATACATAAAAAAAGCACAGACTCATACAAATGCATTGTAAAAGTCTGTACTTTTATTTTGTAATTACCACGATCATTTTCATTTCTTTTTAGGTGTAGGCAGTTTTAGTACTATGAAAATGAATATAGTTGATAATAATAGAGCTAAAACAATATTGATTGTATTAGGTGGGCCAAGAACTCTGTAAAGTAATTTATCAAAAGTTGGTATTCCTAACCATTTAAATATACCAGGAAGTACCAATATCCAGGATAAGAGTCCTAAAATCAGCGGTGTCCAATACTTTCGATTTCAATACTTTCATCCCCTTCTGATTATTTTGATATCACCGACTAATATACTTCAATTAGTTAGACAATAATTTTTTAAGTCCTTCATAAAACTGCTTTGAATATAGACTTTTCAAACGAGTATATAAAGTATTATTTTTCCTTTATAAGTAACTGATCTATATTTATTGATTCAAGTAATGTCTCAATTCCTTTTTTAAGCAAGTTTCATTTATAATAAGTCACATAAGACACTTCAATCGGTGGCAGATTTTAAGCTATGCGCCCATTTATCTTAGGCGCTTCAGTTATTTTATTTTTGAAATAATAAGGAAATGTTTATCGAGCTACTGCTAAACATATTAGCTATACGCTATTCTTAAAATAATAAAGAAGAAAGGGCGTGTGAACGATGCAAGAGCCAACTATTCTAGTGGTGGATGATGAGGCTGATTTAGCAAACCTTCTAAAAGTCAGCCTGCAAAAAGAAGGTTATAAAGAAATTCATACAGCTGGCTCCATTCAAGAAGCATGGACGAGCTTTCAACAAACACAACCCGATATTGTACTACTCGATGTGATGCTTCCTGATGGCGAGGGCTACGATTTATGTCGTCGTATTCGAGAGGTATCGCATGTGCCAGTGCTTTTCATGTCAGCGAAAAATGAGGAAATTGATAAAATTTTAGGACTCGCTATCGGAGGAGACGATTATATTACGAAACCTTTTAGTCCTAAAGAGGTTGCCTATCGTGTGAAGGCACAGCTTCGCAGAGCGGGCTATCACACGCAAGAAGCAGTGCCAGTAGCTTCCGAGAAGTCGATTCAAGTTGGTCCATTCTTACTTAATGGTGATGAAACGGAGGTACATAAGGACGACGTTTTATTGGAGCTAACAGCGAAAGAGATCGGCTTGATGGCTTGCTTTATGAATAATCCTAATCGAATTTTAAGTAAAGAAACGCTATTTGAACGTGTATGGGGAGAGGACTTTTTCGGCTCAGACAATACCGTGATGGTGCATATTCGACGTCTGCGTGAAAAGGTTGAAAAAGATGCATCGAAGCCTGTGTATATTACAACTGTAAAAGGGCTTGGCTATAAATTTATCGTTCCAAAAGAGGAACAAGTATGAAATGGAAATTAACAGCTAGATTCCTTCTGTCTGTGCTGTCTATTGTTATTATTGTTATTTTCTTGAATACAGCCATTTTAATTGGTTTTTTCATTTTCCAACAGGTAAATAAATACGATAATACAACTTCGTATTCAGAAGAAAACTTCGTGCGCGAGTTCCAACAGTATATTGATATAAGTAATGGAACGCCAGCAGTAAGCAAGGATGGTCTTCAACAATTGCATCAGCGAAATGCTTGGATTCAATTACTTGATAATAATGGGCAAGTCGTTGATGCCCATTTTGCCCCGGATAAAGCGCCTTCACACTATGCACCGATTGATTTAATTCAAGTTTATAAATATAAAGAATTCGATGTTGATACAACCGTGTATGTGGGAAGTAAAGAAAGTATTAGTTATCTTATCGGCATCAAGGGCAGTGGCGTTATTAGATATGTCACTCATTTTTCTGGCTCATCTGTCTTACAGTTTATTGGCAAGTTTGGTTTGCTCATTGTCATTGCTGATTTATTAGTAGCTACACTCGTCGGCTGGCTCTTCGGACGAACGTTGACCAAGCCTCTATATGCAATGATTGAACGTATTCGTCATTTAAAGAATCGTGAGCATATGCCTAATAAAATGCCCGGTGGCGTGTACAAACCAGTTTTTGAAAATTTAAATGAAGTATCGAGAGAGCTTGCCGCGCATGAGGAGGAACGCAAAAGATTAGAGATGATGCGTGAGGAATGGATTAGTAATGTCTCACACGATATGAAAACACCGCTTGCCTCCATTCGTGGTTATGCAGAGCTACTGAATGATGGAAATTTATCTTCTCATGAACAAACAGAATACGCTCACATTATCGAGAAACAATCATTGCATATGCAAGATTTACTGGATGATTTAAACTTAACTATGCGATTAAGACATCAGCAGCTTCCACTTAGCTTAACGGAGGTAAATATGGTGCAATTTATTCGTGAAATCGTTATTGATACACTCAATACACCTCAATATGAGCAGGCCAATATTGAATTTAATGCAACTAAAGATGTTATCAAGCATCACATTGACGAGCACTTTATGAGACGAGCGGTAATGAATTTTTTACACAATGCTTTGCTTCATAATCCTTCCGACGTATCCGTTACTATTCTTGTTGAAGATCATTCCATTACGATTTCTGATAACGGTAAAGGCATTTCTGCCGAAGATCTTGAACATATTTTCGAGCGCTATTATCGAGGGACAAATACTGAGCAAACATATGGTACTGGTTTAGGTACTGCTATTGCTAGAGATATTATTGAAGCGCACGGAGGAACTGTAACGATTACCTCTGAAGAACAACAAGGTACAACTGTCAGCATTCAATTACAAGAAGACAAAAAGGAGTAGCCCTATAACTAAAGGCTACTCCTTCTTCTTATTTCTTCATTAGCTCCTGTACTTTTGCAGGCAGCTCATGGAATTTTATTTCATCAAATGATGTAACTTCTGTTTCTTTTTTTACATAAAGCTTCAAGTATGCATCGTGGCGTAAATTTTTCTGAGCTGAAAACTTTAATGTTTGCTCTTCACCGTTTTTGTCATAAGCAGGTACCTCATACCAATATGACTTCCATATTTCACCGTTGCTTACCTTAAATTCCTCTACTTCACCGTCAGTAGTGATATGAACATAGTAAGCTTCTTTATTTAAACGGTTAAAATCTACGGTCATTAGAACAACAAGACCTGCTACGAACAATATAAACAATGCTCCTATACCTAAGAAAACTTTTTTCATATTAATTCCCCTGTCTAACAATTTTATAGAATGAACGAACTGTAAAGATATAATAGATGCCGTAAATTGCAGAATAAGCAATCATCCACAGTATGACTGGTTTCGTTATATCCATACCAAATAGTTGTGAAAAGGCTAGCAGCGCAAATGCACTATGTGCGATGCCGACAATGAGTGGTGCACTAAAGATAACAGCAACCTGCCCTGCAACTGTTTTTAATATTTGTTTTTTATTAACACCGATTTTATTTAAAATCGCATATTTAGACTGATCTTCCTCTGCCTCAGTTAAAATTTTGAAGTAAATAATACTTCCTGTCGCTGCTAAAAATACTAATCCTAAAAAGCTTCCTACAAACAATAGTGATCCTACAGTAGCTAAACTAGCCTCATAACTTTGCGGAACACTTGAGAATCCTTCCTGCTGTTCAGTAGCTAGTTGATTGGAAATCTCTTTTGAAATCTCCTGTTGCTTCAAGTCATTATCCATACCAACTACTTGCATTTTAACATTCTCTGCATTTGTGGCAGCGAATACTTTATCATTAACAACGAGTACTGTTCCAGCTGGAATAAAGTTTAATACACTCTCTGTATACATTTTATCAACATGGAATGATTCCCCGTTCTCCAATTTAAACTCTTCACCCGTAAAATCATGTGAGAAACGTTCGTCGAAAGTTGCATCAAGTAACACTGTTGAACCATCTGCAATGTGCAGTTCTTCATCTTTCCCCTGCAATTTCGCTAAACGATTATAGTCGGATTCCTTTAATAATGTATATTCAAAAAACGAATATTCATTATCAACACGTAAATTTTTCACAGAAAGTGATTCATTGTACAAGACGTCTTCTTGCGAAAATTTTACCATATCGCCCTTCCACATAAATGTGTTAGGTAACATATGTCGTACAGTTGCTTCCGCATTGTAATACATCCCGAAAACGCCGCCACCTGCTGTGATCGTTGTCGCACTTAAAATAGCGATGATCGAAAGCGATTTAGCATTTGCTCGAATACGGTACAATAATTGTGATACACCAATTAAATTCAAGCCTTTCCATGACCAAGAAGTTGCTTTTTTCAACGCCGTTAATACAAATACGCTAACACTATGGAATAATAGATATGTCCCTGCAATCGTTACACCTATAACCATTAGTGGAGTACCTAGCACTGTGAAAAATTGCCAAATATTGCTCGTAAATATATCTTCAGAGGCTGTATAATATCCAAATGCAATTAGCGCTGTCCCAAGAATAGCTGCTAAGAATGATGCACGTGGAATTTTCTCTCCTTGCTTCTCCGCATGGAACAGGTCAATCAGTTTAAATTGATAAATGACACGATAGCCTTGTAAAGATGTGAATAAAAATAGTAGCGCAAAAATCCATGTTGTATTTACTAGAGCCTCAGGGGAAAATGTTAAACTTCCTACAACCTCAAAGCCCATTAAACGTACTAAGATCATTAATAAACCTTGTGACATAAAGAATCCAAGAACAATTCCTAGTACTAGGGAAACAAAACCGATCACTAAATTCTCAAAAAAGAGCATTAAGCCGATTTTCTGCTTACGCACTCCTAGTAGAGAGTAAAGTGCTACTTCCTTTTTTCGTCTTTTCATAAAAAACGAATTGGAATACGCCATAAAGATGATGATAAAGAATAATAGCACAACAGATGCTGCACTCATCAATCCTTTAATTTGCTGCGATGATTGTTTTAAGGCTGAAAGATCATCATTATATTTCAATGTCACAAACGTAAAGTAGATGACGATACTAAAGACCATCGAAGCGATATACAAAAAGTAATTCGCCAAATTGCGCTGAATATTTTTACGCGCTAAACTAAATAACGTCATTTACTCCACCCCCGATGCCAGCAAGCACCTGTAAAATCTCTTGGAAGAACTGCTTTCTTGTTTGAGTACCACGATGAATTTCCTTAGAAAGCTGTCCGTCTTGAATGAATAAAATGCGCTGGCAGAAACTTGCTGCGAATGCGTCGTGCGTAACCATCATAATCGTGGACGCTTGTGAATTATTTAAATCACTTAAACTTTCAAGCAAGTCTGTTGCTGATTTTGAATCAAGAGCACCTGTTGGCTCATCCGCAAAGATTATTTTCGGCTCTGTTACTAACGCACGTGATGAAGCTGTACGTTGTTTTTGCCCACCTGAAATTTGATATGGATATTTATCGAGTAACTCTTTTATCCCGAACAGTGTAGCTATACGTTCTACCCTTGCGTTAATTGCCTTTGTTGGCACTTTTGCAATCGCAAGAGGCAGTACGATATTTTCCCGAACTGTTAAAGAATCGAGTAAGTTATAGTCTTGGAAGATAAAACCTAAATTATCGCGGCGGAAATCTGCTAACTCAGCATCCTTCATGCGTGCTAAGTTTGTATCACCAATAATAATTTCACCAGTCGTTGGCGTATCAATTGTGGCTAACACATTAAGTAGCGTCGATTTCCCAGCCCCTGAAGGCCCCATTACACCAACAAACTCTCCTTTTTCTACTTCAAATGATATATTCGATAGCGCTGTAAATGTATTTGCGCCTTTGCCGTATGTTTTTTCTACATTTTGTACCTTTAATAATGGCGTCATAAACGCTCACCTCTTCTTTCTGACTTTAGTATACGTCCTCAAACTTACAGCAAATTTGTCGCAAGCTTACAAGAACCTTAAATCACGTGCAATTTATCGAGAAATTTTTGCACTTTATCGAAACACTTTCACGTTTTATCGCCCAACATTTGAATTTTATCGATAAATTTTCATGTTTTATCGCCCAACTTTTAATTTTTATCGACATCTCCACCTTTCAAAAAGCAAAAAAGGATTCACACACAAACTGTGCGTGAATCCTCCAACTTTATTATGCTAAAACTTTTTTTATATCATCCTCAAAGCTACTTGGCTTATCGGCTGATCCATAGCGTCCAACAACCTCACCATTACGATCCACAAGGAATTTTGTGAAATTCCACTTTACACTGTTGCCGAGAAAGCCTTTTGAATGCGATGTTAGATGCTCAAAAATAGCGTGTGCATCCTTCCCATTGACCTTCACAATGTCATGCATAGGGAACGTCACGCCATATGTCAAACGACATTGTGACGCCGCTTCCTCAGCAGTCGCTACCTCTTGCTTAAACTGATTTGAAGGGAAGCCAAGAACAACAAGGCCTTCATCCTGATATTTTTTATATAGATCTTCTAATTCTTCAAACTGCGGTGTAAAACCACATTTTGAAGCCGTATTAACAATTAACATTGCCTTACCCTTATAACGATCTAAGCTATATGCAGTCCCATCTTCTAAAGCAACCTGAATGTCGTAAATGCTCATTTCTAATTACCCCCTACGTTATAAACGCGCATTTATTCTGGCAACCTGCTGTAGCGGATCCCAAACACCATTGAATGGAGGCGCGTAGGCTAAATCTAAATCTAGTAAATCTGGTAACGTCATTTTATTGAATAAGGCTGTTGCAAACACATCGATCCGTTTATCAACACCTGCCGGACCAACAATTTGTGCGCCTAAAAGCTGTTGATCTCGTTTACGAACAACAATTTTAATAAACATTCGTTGGGCACCTGGATAATAGCCTGCAATATGACGCGCAGACAATTTAAATGCCTCATATTCAAAACCTAGCTCTTTAGCATTGCGCTCATTAATACCTGTCGTGGCGATTGTTAAATTGAAAAATTTTAAGATCGAAGTACCCACAATCCCACGAAACGGCGCAAACTTGCCCGACATATTTAGTCCCGCTAAACGACCTTGCTTATTAGCTGTCGTTCCGAGAGGTATATAATCTAAACGTTCTTTCACAATATGAAAATGCGTTGCACAATCACCCGCAGCATAAATATTTTCAACAGAGGTCTCTAAATGTCGATTAACGATGACTGCACCATTTTTAGTCAGTGCTATGCCTGTTCCCTCTAAAAATCGTGTATTCGGTTTAATCCCCACAGCCATAATGACTAAACCTGTATCAAATGCGCCATTGTCCGTCATAACACGCTCAACGCGTTGATTCCCCTCAAACGCCTCTACGTTTGTATTTAGCACAAGCTCGATATCGTTCTTTTTTGCTTCCTCATGAACATGTTGCGCAAGCTCTTCATCTAAAATTCTTGCAACATAACTACCTCGTTGAATCAATCTTACTTTTTTGCCGCAAGCATGTATCGTCTCAGCCATCTCTAGCCCAATATAGCCTGCACCTATAATTGTTACATTTTCAATATCTGGCGTTAAATCAGCTAGTAAATCCTCTAGCTGAGGTATTGTTTTTACTGTGTGTATACCTGCTAAATCCGAACCCTTTTCCACTGGCATAATAGGATCTGCGCCTGTTGCAATAAGTAGCTTATCATAGGGAATTTCAAATGATTCCCCAGATGACTGTGTTCCAAAAACAAGCTGCTTGTCTACATCAATTCCGTTAACCTCATGACCAACACGTGCATCAATACCATACTTATCACGAAACGTTTCTACATCTCTTGCAATGAGACGCTTTGTCGATGAAATACGTCCATCTACAACATAGGGCAACCCACACTGCCCATATGAATAAATAAATCCACGTTCTACAGATGTAATCTCTGCTCCTGGTACATTTCGATATATTTCCATTGCTGCTGACATTCCGGCAGCATCTCCCCCGATGATTACGTATTTCATCCAACAATCCCCCTTATTTTTTTCTCGTTGCTAGTAAGCCTGCATAATAGTCCATATAAAAACGACGTTTACCTCCACTTACAATGACACGTATTACATGAATAGCAATAACCATTGTTAGAACAAAGTTTGCTATAAAGGCTAACAATGTAATGACAATTTGTAGTATATAAAATGGTGAATCCATATCTAATTTTATCTGGCCTATAATTGTTATAATCTCCGAAGTACAGACTACTACGAGAATAGCAACACAACGGCGCCAAGATTGACTTACAATGCTTTTGCCGTTTTCACTTACCATTGTAAATCGCATAAACTTCATCCCTAATGTTGCACCTTTTGTAAAGCTTGGAACAACACCAAATAACAACATATACAAAGCAATTTTTACTAAAAACTCGAAAATGTCACTATAGCCTGTTACGACACTAACGAAGAACAAAATGACATGTACTATAAATACATCTATTGCTAGTGCCAACAAAATAGATAATGGTTTGACAATATCTTTCTCGACCATTTCTGTTGTTTTAGCCGTCACCTCTTCATGAGATGGAAACAGCGCCCACACAACAGGGGCTAAGAAGAACCCTAATAGTGCACCAACACTGTTAAGTATTAAATCATCCACATCAAAAATTCGATACGCACAATTAAAGATGCCATAAATCCCTGTATATTGGGTTACCTCATAAAACAATGTTAGCAAAAAGCTAAATAGAAATGCACGCTTCCAGTACTCTCTTTTTTTAAGAAAATAACGCAAGTACACGCCAAACGGCATGAGCAGTAAGAAATTATAAAATGCCTGATAAAAAGCAGGCTGCTTTGGGATATAAATCCATGTTGATGGATTCGTCAAAACAATCCCACTATCCTTTAAAATATCAGTGACAAATTGAAAAGGATGTAAATTATAATGGACTGTATCTGGGGCTTGCAGAGAGCAAGTATCACGTGTTTCTGGGAAAGGCAATAAAACTAAGCATAATGCCGATAAGAAGTAAAAAATAAATGAGAACGTAATAATCGTTTTGGATACAGATAAGTAGCCATATTTCCGATACGTATAAATTAGCCAAGGTACAAATAGTACAAAGGATGCGAAAATTGTTATTAAAAAAGCCACCATAATAGAATTTGTATAAACTGACATAGAACACCTCTTCGTTTAAAAATCGGCTCTTCACCATAACGTGGGATTGATTTCCGTTCCGGCTGGGCGCTTTGTTGCTGACGCTTCGCTTTCGCAAAGCTTCCTGGGGGCGTCCGATGAGCCGCTTTGCTTCGCTGTAGGGTCTCGGGCCAACACGATGTTGGTCACGAAGGCGTTATCACAGGATGTGATGCTTTTAGCCTTCGTTCCTCTATCGCTAATCCCCAAGGAGTCGCCCAACCTCCACTCCAATCAACTATATACATAGCATACGTTTTAAAAAATATTATCCCTAACTTTTAATGATAAATTTAAAAATCCCCGTTTTTTTATATCTTAAACATAGTTTAGCTCATGAACACAACAAGATTATTTCACCAATCTTAAATAATCCTTAATTTATTTAAAAATAAGGCAGTCAAAAGATATTTTTGGACATAAAGTTAAAATTCCACGTAGACTCCCAGGAGACAAACAAGAGTACACCAATGTAACTCTTGCCTGCCCACTGAAAGAAAAGCGGAATTTTACCAAATAAAAATATTAATTTTTGTTTGGAGGACTTTTACACGAGCATATTATGCTTTTGTAATTTCCTCTTTGCAGAATGCTAAAATTTCTTCTAGCTCTTCATCCTCTAATGCAAAATCTAAATACTCACCTTTAGCTTTTTCCAGGATGAAGTAATTTAAAATAAATGGCTCTTCACCTTTTTCAGCAATTAATACACGAATTTCAATTCCTGCTTCGTGATAAAGTTCATCTTCCTCATCAATATCTACATCTAAAATAAATTCATAACGCTTGCCTTCAATAATGTTTGTTGGATCTAAAATTTCTTCCATTGAGAATTGTGTAATTTCCATTGTATTATCTCCTTTAAGTTAACCTGTTCTTTTATATATTAAATCAAATTCAGCATGGGTCAACTAGAAAACTCGTATACACTTGAAAGTAATTATGCCAAAATAAAATGGAACTAATTGAGAGACCTGCTTCTCTTAAGAATACTCTACATAAAGGAGGCTTTTTTCTTGAAAGAACTACTATATTATCAAGATGTTATGCTACGTGAATTTAAAGCAACAGTTATCAACAATGGAACTGATAAAGATGGCCGTAACTACGTGGTGCTATCTAATACTGCATTTTATCCAACAGGAGGCGGACAACCTCATGATACAGGTACTTTAAATGATATCGAGGTCATTGATGTTGAGAAAATTAATGATGAAATTCTTCATTATATTCAAGGCGACTCTTCGACTTTGGCGGGAGAAGTGCATGGTAAATTGAATTGGCAACGACGTTTTGATCATATGCAGCAGCATGCAGGTCAACATATTTTAACAGCGGCTTTTGTCGAGCTTTTTGATGCACCAACTGTTAGCTTCCATTTGGGTAGTGAGCAGGTCACAATTGATATTGCCGTGGATGCCCTAACAGAAGAACAACTTGTAGCCGCGGAAGCCCGTGCCAATGAAATGATTCTAGAGAATCGTCCAATGGAAACGAAATGGATTACAGAAAAAGAACTTGAAAACTATAGCCTACGTAAAGAGGTAGCCGTCACAGGAGATATTCGACTTGTTATTATTCCTAACTTTGATTACAACGGCTGTGGCGGTACCCATCCAACATCAACGGGACAAGTAAGTGCGATAAAGATCCTTGGCACAGAGAAAATGAAGGGCAATATTCGTGTCTCCTTTGTCTGTGGTCACCGAGTTTTAGCAGAGCTTGCCATGCGAAAGAAAGTACTAGCTGACGTTGCAAGACAATTAAGTGTACCTGAAGCAGAAGCGGCTACAGCACTTACAAAAATCTTAACAGCACAGAAATATACAGAAAAAGCACTCTTAGCAGCAAAAGAAGAGCTGCTAAATTATGAAGCAAAAGCGCTAGTCTCTAGTAAAAAACGTATTATTACTGCAGCCTTTACTCAGCGTACTATGCAGGAGCTTCAAAAATTAGCAAGAACTATTGTCGCTGAGCAGACAGAATCTATCGTATTACTCGTTTCAAAAAATGAAGACAAGCTTCAGTTTGTAGCAGCACGTGGCGCAAAAGTTGAGAAAAGTATGAAGGATATTGCTGCAAAGGCACTGCCACTCATTAATGGAAAAGGCGGCGGCAGTGATCAAATGGTACAAGGCGGTGGCGAGCGTATTATCTCTGCCGAACAACTATTGGAAGCTATGCAAGAAGTACTTAACTGACCTTTTCGATAATAAATTACCAAATAGGAGCTGCCCCATTGCTAGGGTAGCTCCTTTGTTGTTAAAAACTATTTATGTCAATGAGATCAAGATGTCCTATTTAAATAAAATATGACTCTTTGGCAAAACGAGGGGTTGATTTCCGTTCCGACTGAGGCGCTTTTGTTGCTGTGCGAAAGCGAAGCGGCAATAACAGTAGATGTACAATTGCGTCACTGATATAAGTTTATTCTGTTCGAGCTTCCTGCAGAGAAAGCGAAAAAAGTGACTCGACTTTCGCCCACAGGGAAACGAATAGCCTGAAACAGAAATCACCCTCATTTAAAGCGCCACAACATTCACAAATGTTTCCTTAACCATTTTGTTTTTCAACCCTATAAAGAGCTATCCTTACTTGGCCAGCTCCTTTATTTATTCATTCACAATCATTATCACTTGCTACACTTTCACGTTCTTCTTTTACTGCCTTCTCCTACATCGATGCTTAAACTTCCTCATTATTCGCAGATACCTGCTCATTGAAGCGTTCATCCCCTTCGCAACTCACATTTATCAACAACTTACCCACAACTTAACTAAATTACAACAAAATGAATTATCTATTTGGATTAAATTTAAAAATTTCCCAAGTATACCTGATTATAATTTACTTTTTTTGCTGATTATAAAAAATAGGATAGTTTCTATACATTTTGAGGGGAGGATTTCTATGAGTCCAGAAAAGGATGTTTCACGTCGTGATTTTTTAAAAACAACAGGAATCGCTGCAGGTACATTAGTCGGCGGTGGATTAATTGGGGGTCTTGTAGGCTATAACATGCATGGAAAAGGAACGACCACGTTAGAGCATGGTCAGCATGGAACTGCTACTGAAGAGACTGGCTCGCCGAAAGCTAAAATGTTTTTTATGAATCAAAGGGATTTTAATATTTTAGCAAATGCTACTGAACGTATTTTCCCTGAGGATGATTTAGGTGCAGGGGCAAAGGGCTTGGATGTGCCTTATTTTATCGATCAGCAGCTAGCTGGGCAATATGGAAGTAATTCCAAAGAATATATGCATGGACCATTTGGTGAAGGTGCTCCAACACAGGGCTATCAGAGTCGATTAACCCGCGCAGAAATTTTTAAGCAAGGTGTTCAAAAATTGGAGTCGGAAGCACAGAATCGCTATAAAAAGAGCTTTAATGATATAGATGGTAAGCAAATGGATGAGATTTTAACTGCCTTCCAGAAAGGCGAAGTGCAAATGAGTGGTGTCACATCTGCTTTCTTCTTTACTTTATTACGTGCAGCGACAATAGAAGGCGCTTACTCTGACCCAATATATGGCGGGAATCGTAATATGGATGGCTGGCGTATGAAGGGCTTCCCTGGTCATCAAATGGCGTACATTACTCAAATCGAAGATCCGAAATTCCAAAAAATTGAGCCTAATTCATTAGGCAGCCACTAATATAAGGGGGTTAGAAAATGGCAACAACATTACCAGGTGTAGACGTTGTAACAGTCGGTGTAGGTTGGACTGGCGGCATTATCGCTGCAGAGTGTACAAAGGCTGGCTTGAAGGTCGTTGGTCTGGAGCGTGGACAAAAGCGTGGCACAGAAGATTTTCTGACTATCCATGACGAGTATCGTTATGCAATTCGTTATGATATAATGCAAAATCTTTCAAAGGAAACTGTAAGCTTCCGTAATAATCGCAATATGAAGGCTTTGCCTATGCGTCAGCTTGGTTCCTTTTTACTTGGTGAAGGGCTTGGTGGCTCTGGCACACACTGGAACGGTATGACCTATCGCTTCTTACCGTATGATTTTCAAATTAAAACATTGACAGACAAACGTTATGGTCCGAATAAGCTTGGAGCTGATTATTTATTACAGGATTGGGGATTAACATACGATGAACTTGAGCCCTATTTCGACAAATTCGAAAAAACGGCAGGTATTTCCGGAGATGATAAAAATCCATTTAGCGGAAAGCGTTCAAATCCTTATCCGACGGGACCTATGAAAATGACCCCGATGCTTACACAATTTGAAGAAGCTACAAAAAAATTAAAATTATCGCCCTACATGGTTCCTTCTGCAAACGTATCAGAAGTTTATAAGAACCCTGACGGTGAAACGATTAATGCTTGTCAATATTGCGGCTTCTGTGAGCGCTTCGGTTGTGAATATGGCGCCAAATCATCTGCAGAGGTTACTGTTGTCCCTACTGCATTAAAAACGGGTAATTTTGACCTGCGCTATAATTCCAATGTTGTTGAAATCTTAAAGCAAGGCAATAAAGTAACTGGTGTCCGATACATCGATACGATATCTGGTGAAGAATTTATTCAACCAGCAAATGCTGTTGTACTTACGAGTTATGTCTTTAATAATGCCAAGCTATTAATGGTTTCTAACATCGGAGAACGATATGATCCAGCTACTGGAAAAGGAACACTTGGAAGAAACTATTGCTATCAAATACTCCCTGGAGCTGCAGGATTCTTTGATGAGCAGTACAACACATTTATGGGTGCAGGCTCACTCGGTATGAGTTTAGATGACTATAATGGCGATAATTTCGATCATAGTGACTTAGATTTTATTCACGGTGGAAATATAGCTCTGACGCAAACAGGTGCACGTCCTATCGGCTCAAACCCAACACCTCCTGATACACCAACATGGGGACCAGAATTTAAAAAGCAATCGATTCATTACTATACACGTTCATTCGGGATTGGTGCACAAGGGGCTTCGATGCCACATAAAGAAAATTATTTGTCTCTTGATTCTACGTATAAGGATGCTTACGGCTTACCTCTAATGCAATTAACGTACAACTTTACTGATCAGGATCGCGCGCTTCATAAATATATTTCGGCACGTGCAGCTGAAATTATGAAAGAAATGGGCGCCAAAATTGTTGTCCCAAACGCTGAAATCACTGATTACAATATTGTCCCGTATCAAACAACCCATAATACAGGTGGAACAGTTATGAGCTTAAAACCAGAGGACGGCGTTGTAAATAACTATCTGCAGCATTGGCATGTAGAAAATCTTTTTGCTGTGAGTGCTGGAAACTTTCCTCACAATAGTGGTTATAATCCTACAGGTACTTTAGGGGCACTAGCTTACCGCTGTGCAGAGGGTGTTGTGAAATATAGTAAATCAGGTGGTTCCTTAGTTTAACAAGTAAATCGGTATAGCTAGACATTTTATTAAAAGGAGGCAAGACTATGGGAGGTCTTGGAGCAATTGGAGTACCTGGGTTAATCATCATTTTAGTCATTGTTTTAATCGTGTTTGGTCCAAGAAAATTGCCTGAAATCGGCGGTGCAGTCGGTAAAACATTTGCAGAGTTTAAAAAGTCCACGAAGGGGCTTATCGATGATGAGGATGAACCAGCGAAAAAAGTTGAAAAAAAATCTGACGCTTCGTAGGAGGTTTTCCTATGGATCCATATGAAGAAGAAAAAAGAAAATATTTAAGTCCACTTGATAAGAAAGAAGCTGAGCCTCTCACACCTGTGGAGGCTTTTGTTGAAATTCCAATAGAAACAATTGAACAGGATACGGTAGCTGATGAACCACTTTTTCCAGTGGCATCATTACTTGAACATCTTACAGAACTGCGAAAACAAATTATTAAAGGGCTTATCGTATTTATTTTATTTTTTATTATCGTACTCTCTACCATTAATATTTGGTTTCCTTATGTCACTCGAGGGCATTCTCTAATTATTTTAGGGCCGTTAGAGGTAGTTAAGTTTTACATGACAATTTCCACAACACTAGCATTCGGACTAGCTATGCCATTTTTAGTTCATTTTTTGTGGAGCTTCGTAAAGCCAGGTTTAAAAGAAGAAGAAAGCCGCTTCCTCGGTCTTTATGCACCTGTTATGCTTGTACTCTTTTTATTAGGTGTAGCTTTTGGTTACTTTATTGTTAATCCACTTAGCTACTCATTTTTAGTGGGCGTAGGGGCAACTAATTTTGATGTTATGGTATCAGCAAGTGAATATATGCATTTTTTAGTGATGACAACTGTACCACTAGGACTACTCTTTGAATTACCAATCGTAGCCCTCTTTTTATCGTCCATTGGTGTACTAACTGCTGACTCCATGAAAAAAATACGAGGCTGGTCCTACATCGCGATGGGTGTTGGTTCTGCTGTGATTACACCACCCGACTTTATTAGTCAGCTACTCGTATTAATTCCAATGCTTATTTTATATGAAATAAGCATCTATCTTGTTAAACGTATAGAGCGTAAACAAATAGAAAGCACTGCGTAGCAAAGACGCAGTGCTTATTTTTTCTTTAATTCCATTACAAGAATCTCTGGTGGATTAAAAATTCGAAATGGTACTGTACTATTACCTAATCCTCGACTAACGGCCATAGTTGTTGTTCCTTCCTCAATAACTCCAGCCGTATATTTCGGGAATACTCCCTGTCCTCGTGCGAAAAGACCGCCGATACCAGGAATTCGAACTTGTCCACCATGTGCATGTCCTGCAAATACTAAATCAATTCCAAACTCCACATACGTATTAAACACTTCTGGTCGATGTGCTAGTAAAATCGTTAATACATTTGGTGGAACATTTTTTGTTGCTATCTCTAGCATTTCTTTCGTTGTTCTACCTGATAACGGATCTTCTATGCCCACAATCGCCAAGCGCTCCCCGTCGCGCTCAATGACGGTCGATTCATTGGACAACACATGTACACCTAACGATGATAGCTCCTCATAAATTACATTCACTTTATTCGTCGCTACTTCATGGTTTCCTAGTACATAATAGACATCCGCTAATTTAACTAATCCTCTAACAGCCTGCAAGCTTCGCTCCAAATTATAACGATTACTATCAACTAAATCACCTGTAATAAAAATCAGGTCAGGATTTGTTGTCTTCACCTTTGCTATGAGTTTCTCTTGATGTTCGCCAAAGAGAGCATCCTGTAAATCTGTTATTTGCGTAATGCGTAGCCCATCAAAGCTGGCGGGCACTTTTTCTGACTCGAATTCATGCTTGCTTACAACCAGCCAATGATTGTTTACGTACAAAAAAATGACTATAAAAACAACAAAAAAAGCTACATATAATAATTTTTTCAATCGCAATCGCTCACTTTATGGCTACTTATTCAGAATCAACTCTGACTCTACTATTATAAGCATAAAACTGACTGATTGTAAGCACATACACATAAAATCCATAGATTGCACAAAAAAGTAACCCAAAATCATTCCCATCGAGTCACTCTTCATTTCACGCTTTGGTGTTTCTTAAATCTCTCCAAAAGATTTCGTATGACCGCCCCTCCATTGGTTTCAACAAGATGCCTAGTTCCCGAACGCTCCTTATAGATACCGTAAAAAATGCGTTTCCTCGTTTTATAGTACTTTTTCTAAGAAATCTTTCGCACGTTGTGTTGACGGTGCTGTAAAAAATTCCTCTGGTGATGCATCCTCAATTAATTTTCCGCCATCAAGGAATAGTATACGGTCAGCCACTTCACGTGCAAAGCCCATCTCATGCGTTACGATTAACATCGTCATCCCAGTGTCAGCAAGATTTTTCATAACGGCTAATACCTCTTTTACCATTTCAGGGTCAAGAGCTGAAGTAGGCTCGTCAAATAAAATTACTTTTGGATCCATTGCTAGTGCTCGAGCAATAGCAACACGTTGTTTCTGTCCTCCCGATAGACGGTTTGGATATTCATTGCGCTTTTCAAATAGGCCTACTTTCGTTAATAAATCTTCTGCCTTTTTGATAGCCGCTGACTTATCCACTCCTTTCACATTAATCGGTGCATATGTTAAATTTTCAAGTACCGTTTTATGAGGAAAAAGATGAAAATGCTGAAATACCATGCCGACTTCTTCACGGATCTTCATAATATTTGTCCCTTTGTCCGTTAGAACGTCGCCCGCAATTGTAATCTTTCCGCTCGTTGGCTCTTCTAATAAATTTAAGCAGCGCAGGAATGTTGATTTACCAGATCCTGATGGTCCAATAATGGCGATTACTTCTTTTTCTTTAACTTCTGTTGAAATACCTTTGAGTACTTCATTTTGTCCATATGATTTGTGTAAATCTTCAATTTTAATCACTTTTTCTCATTCCTTTCTCAATTCGTTTACCAAGGAACGTTAATACTAGCGTCATAATGTAGTAGATCACACCTGCAAATAGTAAAGGCTCAAGATAGCGATATGTTGAACCACCTACAATGTAAGCACGGCGCATAATATCAAGCGCACTAATAACCGTGACAACAGCTGTTTCTTTATTTAATGTAATAAACTCATTTACTAAAGATGGTAAAATATTTTTTACGGCTTGTGGAATAATAATATCTTTCATCATTTTTGCATATGGAATACCTAGCGCTTGTGCCGCTTCCATCTGTCCTTTATCAACCGCATTAATACCAGCGCGAATGATTTCTGAAATATAAGCACCTGAGTTTAACCCGAATGCAATGATAGCCGTTGGAATTGGTTCAATTTGAATATCTAATAACTGTGGGACGGCATAGTAAATAATCAATAATTGTAGTACGAGCGGTGTACCACGGAAAATCGATGTATAAAAATCTGCAAACCAACGCAAAACATTCACTTTACCAATCTTACATAATGCTAATAATATACCAACTATAAAACCGATGATGGATGCACCGATTGC
The DNA here is from genome assembly GCF_001278875.1 of Lysinibacillus sp. FJAT-14222. Taxonomy (NCBI): domain Bacteria; kingdom Bacillati; phylum Bacillota; class Bacilli; order Caryophanales; family Bacillaceae; genus Lysinibacillus; species Lysinibacillus sp. FJAT-14222. Next base: position 77,805 of record NZ_LIYL01000003.1, read on the forward strand.
AATTTGAAGTGTAACACCTATCCCTTTTAATATATAAGGAATAGAGGGAATGATAGCTGTAAAATCTAAATTCACAGCGCCCCCTCCTTTCTTGTTCTCTTTTAAGGAAACGAAAAGCGCAAGCGATAGCCCAAAATAGAGCTATCGCAAGTCAATTGGCTTATTCAACTTTTTCTAACCATTTTTCTTCTAGCTCTTGAATTTTACCTTCATCAGCTAATTCTTTTAATGCTTTGTTAATTTTATCTTTAAGATCGCTACCTTTTGGAATAGCGATTGCTTTGAAGTCTTCAGGTTGCTCTTCGACTGGGAACGCTACTAATTTATCGTTTGTTTTCAGATAACCTTTCGCCACGCCACCCTCTAAAATTCCAGCATCTAAACGTTTAGACATCATGTCTTGGATAATTTCAGGAATTCGTGTACGTCCTTCAACCTTTGCATCTACTTTTTTAGCAATATCATTACCTAAATTTTCTTGGATAGAAGCTGTTTGCACACCGATTTTTTTACCATCTAAATCAGCCTCTTTTTTAATACCGCTATCCTTTTTGACAATAATCACTTGCTCCGTTTGATTATATTTATCAGAGAAGTCTACAACTTCTTCGCGTTCTTTGTTCGGTGACATACCAGAAATAACAATATCAACTTTACCTGCTTGTATAGCTGGCACTAGGCTATTGAAGTCCATATCTTGAAATTGCATTTCTACATCAATTTTTTCACCAACTAATTTAATTAAATCAATATCAAAGCCAATAATTTCTTCACCTTTTGCAGCATCAACATACTCGAATGGTGCATAATCAGCTGAAGTACCTACTTTTAATACTTGCTTTTGTTCAGTGCCTTCGTCAGCATTTGAATTTTTATCGCTTGCTTTATCATCTTTTGCGCCACATGCTGCTAGTACACCAATTACTAGAACGAGCATGAGCGTGAAAAACTTGTTCTTCATATTCAATGATCTCCTTTTATTTATGTTTTATTGTCTATGAGAATCTAGTTCTCGAAAATAGTCAAATGGATATTTATTCACTTTAGAGAATAAATACTCTATCTGCTAATAAGATATACTCTTTTGAAATAATAATCAAGCTAAACTCAAACTTTTTTAACAAAATATTATACACGAAATTTTCTGATAAATCTATCTATTTAAACTTTCCCATAGAAATTTAGCTTATCACCATAACGTGGGGTTAATTTCCGCTTCGCTTGCGCTCTATGATCCCATCTGTGACGTTATCCCCTAGGCGTCGCCCAGCCTCCACTCCAATCAACTTTTATACATAGCATACATGAACAATTTATACTTACCCTTTCGTTTTGAATAACTTAGACTTTTTTTATGCACCTTTCTTTTCAGCCAAGGCGAAATCGATTCAACAAAAAAGACCCCCAAAAATGGAGGTCTGCCTCATATCTTATTTTTCATCTGCAAATAGCTTTTCCTTCAGCTCATCTTCCCCTGATCCTTCTGCTAAAGGCACGCGGGAGCGATACGCTGCACGACATATTAAATGCCCTGCCACAGGAGCCGTTACAAAGACGAAGGTAATTCCTAAAATTAAACGTACACTAACATAGCCATCATGCACCCAAAAGTAAATAAATGCGCCTAATAGACATGTTAAGACCGACAATGTTGAACTTTTCGTTGCAGCATGTGAACGCGTGTATACGTCAGGTAAACGAATCATTCCAAATGCACTAATAACACTTACAATGGAGCCAATCAAAATGAGTATGACTGCCGCCCATTCAATCATTTGATTTACGTTCAACAATCACACCTCTTTCAATATATTTCGTAAACGCAATCGTGCCGATAAAAGCTAAAATACCTAATATTAAAATGGCTTCTAAATACGCCTTAGTCTTCAATATAATTGAAACGATAGCGATTGCTGAAAGTAAATTAATACCTATTGTATCAAGTGCTATGGCACGGTCAGGCAAAGAAGGACCCCGAATAACACGAAATAACGACAATGCAATAGATACACTGAATAATGCGAGAGCCAATAGTAAAATTTTTTCAATCATTAACGTGTCACCTCCATGATCGCTTGTTCAAATTTTCCTATTGAACGAATGACAGCTTCTTTCGACTGTTCAATATCCATCGCATGAATATAAAACACATCTCCCTCTTCAGAAACCTCCATTACTACTGAACCTGGAGTAAGTGTGAGCAACAACGCAAGCACTGTTACTTCCCAATCTCCCTTGAGTGCTGTTTTATACGTAAATATACCAGGAGTAATATTGAGCTTCGGAGTAGTAATTTGTCTTAACACGCTGTAACTCGATAATAGTAGCTCCCAATTAAAGAGCCATAATAATTTAATGATTGAAAACACACGTCGCAAATAAAATTGTGTGCCATAAAAGCGATGCATAGCATATAAAATCCCTATACCGACGATAAAACCCATTAAAAATGTCGAAAACTGCGGAATAACTTCATCCTGTAACAATAACCAAAGTGTTGCGATAAATAAATTTAAGATAAATTGCATCGCCATTATTTATTCACCTCACCTTGCCATGTTGTGCCATCCAGCACTGCATCAATATAGATCGATGGTGTGTAGAGCGTTTCTGCTGCGTCTGTTACATATGGAGCCATCCATTCAGCTCCAATTCCTAAACCAATTGTACAAGCTGCTAACAATGCTAGTGGCAATACCATACGCTTTGGTAACGGCTTTTCATCCTCTAGACTAATAATTGTTTCCCCAAAGAATGACGAGAGAAATATTCGTAATAGGGAATACAAAACAATTAAACTAGATAAAAACCCTAGTCCTAGTAGAACAAAATTTCCGCCCTCTATAGCTCCTTGTCCAATTAAAACCTTACCCAAAAAGCCACTTAATGGTGGTATACCTGCAAGTGAACACATGACAATAAAGAATAACCAGCCAAAAAGAGGATAATTTCGAATAAGCCCACTCATTTTATCGATAACCGTTTCACCAGTAACATAAATCATCGTCCCAACTGCTAAAAACAACATGGCCTTAGCTACCATATCATGCATCAAATAGTAGGTTACGCCCTGTAAGGCAGACTCAGTACCGATGGCAAGACCAGCTACTATAAATCCAACACCAATAAGGACGTTATAAGAGGCAATTGTTCTTACATCCCGTCCTGCCAGTGCTCCCATACATCCAGCAATAATCGTAAGCCCTGCCATGACTCCAAGTGCCATATGTGTCACTTCCGTATTATTTGGGAAAAGTAATGTAAAGGTGCGGACGAGCGCATAAATTCCAACCTTTGTTAATAATGCTGCAAAAAGTGCTGCTATAGCTGTTGGAGGTACACTGTATGAGCCTGGAAGCCAGAAGAATAATAATAGGCCAGCCTTCAAGCTAAAGACAATTAAGAAAATAAGAGCCACAGTCGTGATCAGTGGGTCAGCTCCTAGCTCCATCACGCGGACAGAAATATGTGCCATATTCAACGTTCCAACGGTTCCATATAAAAAAGCTAATGCCACTAGGAAAATCCAAGATGCAACAATATTGATGAGTACATATTTTAACGCCTCGCGCAGCTGAACTTTCTCGCCACCTAAACTAATAAGTGCATAAGAAGCAAGTAACATAACCTCAAAGCACACAAACAGGTTAAAAATATCCCCTGTTAAAAATGAACCGTTAACTCCCGCTACCATAAGTAGGACAAACGGGTAAAAATACATCTTTTCAAAGCTCTTACCGATTGTGAAAATGGCATATAACAAACAAATGACTGCAACAATATTTGCTGTTAACACAAGTAGGACTGCGAATGAATCAGCAACAAATAAAATGCCGAATGGCGGTGCCCAGCCACTAAAATCAATACGCATCACGCCTTGTTCCTGAATCTCTAGCAATAAAATGACACTAATAAGGACAACAAAGCTTAATGTCAATAAACTAATGATGCGCTGCAAAAAAACATTTTCACGTAAAAACACAAGTAAAATCGCCGTAATAACCGGCACTATTAATGGTAAAACAATCAAATTACTCATCCGGCGTACCTCTCAATTCATCAAAATTAGCCGAACCGTTAGTTTTATAAGCTCGGTAACCGAGAACAAGCACGAACGCCGTCACTGCAAAGCTAATCACGATCGCAGTTAAAATTAATGCTTGCGGTAGAGCATCTGTGTAAGGACCTTCCGATTCTTCTAAGAGTGGCACGTTCCCCTTTTTCAGTCCACCCATCGTTAAAATCAGTAAATGCGCCGCATGCGATAATACCGCAGTTCCTAGAATCACACGTAATAACTGTTTCGAGAGGATTAAGTACGTCCCAACAGCTACTAATACACCAACTAAAACTAGTATTAAAGACTCCATTGGCTACTCATCCTCACTTATACTTAAAATAATTGTGACCACAACACCTACAACAGTTAAAGCTACGCCAGCTTCAAAAATCGTTACAGTCGAAAAACCCATTTTCCCGAATATCGGTACATTTATATAACTATGTGCCTGCGTTAAAAACGGTACATCCAAAAATAATGAGCCGATAGCTGTGCCTGTTGCAAGTAATACTCCGAGCGCTGCAACTTTTTTAAAATCAAATGGTATCCCTTTATGCACTGTTTCAATGTCATACGCTAAATACAGTAGAACAATGCCAGAGGCTAGCACGAGACCACCTATAAAACCTCCACCTGGAGCATGATGCCCTGCAAAGAATAGATAAATACCAAGGGTTAAAATAATGAATACGATTGTCTTTGTGACAGTACGTAAAATGACGTCATTAATTTTCATGGTCCGTCTCCTCCTTTCGCGGCTTCAGCTTCGTTAGTGCATACACCCCTAAGCCAGCAATCAGAAGAACGACAACTTCTAGCATCGTATCAAATGCACGGAAATCGCCTAATATTGTGTTTACAATATTTGAACCACCCGCTAGTTCGTAGGAATCATTAAAATAAGTGGCCACTGGCTCAAAGCGATCGAAATGGACAACCGCTAAGCCAATTAATGTAACTGTGGCACCAACGAAAATGGATATAACCGCCTTAGACCATTGCACTTTTTTATGGGAGGCTTCAGGCATTAAATCAGGTAAATATTTAAAGCATAGAAGGAATAAAGCCGTTGTTACAGATTCAACAACTAATTGGGTCAACGCTAAATCAGGAGCACGGAAAATAACAAAGAAAAAGGCAATTGAATAGCCAAGCACGCCATTCAACAGCATTGCCGTTACTCGTCCTTTGGCGAAAATCATCCATACAGCTGCGAACATCATCACAAATACTAAAATGAGCTCATAGGACTCAATTGTGGAATCCTTCGCAAAATCAAATGCAATTGCATCCGACCAAATAAAATATCCTGCAATTAAAGCAACAAAGAATACATATATATAGATGAAATAATGTGTTAAATTACCTGTCATATAGCGATTAGTAAGTTTTGCAGAACTATTTTCACTAAACTCAATCATACGATTGTAATACGTATTAAAGGTATATCTTTGAGGGAATATCCGATACAAAGGCTTCCATCTTTTTAACGTTTTAAATAAGATCGTTCCAATAATAATTACTCCAAGAGTCATTAACACTTCTGCATTAATGCCATGCCACGCATGAATATGTGGTGTTAATTCACTAGTTAATGGGAATGTTGGATAAATACTCGCCATAGCAGGTTCTAAAATATAATGTCCTAGCACATTTGGGAAGAAGAAAATCCCAACTACGAAAACGCACAGTATGATTGGCGAAAGTAGCATGCCTAAAGGAGCTTCATGCGGTTTTTTATCCACCTTATCTGGCTGTAGTTTTCCGAAAAACGTTCGACTTATTAAAATCACACTGTAAACAAATGTAAAAATACTTGCCACCCACGCCACTATTGGAAATAGCAATCCCACATCAGAAATTGAAAACGCCTCTACATCGCGAATAGCTAGTACCGCAGTGAAAAACATTTCTTTACTTAAGAAGCCATTAAACGGAGGTAATCCAGCCATAGAAAACCCGCCTATAACTGCAATGGTGAAAGTTACAGGCATCAAGGCCATTAAACCTCCGAGACGGCGAATATCTCGTGTTCCCACTTCATGATCGACAATACCGACCATCATGAACAGGGCACCTTTAAACGTGGAGTGATTAATGAGATGAAACAACGCTGCAAAGCTTGCCTGCGTATAAAAAACGGTATTTTCAGCATAACCGTAATAATGACCGACTGACCCTAGCCCAAATAAACTCATAATCAAACCAAGCTGACTAACCGTTGAAAAGGCCAGCAACGCCTTTAAATCCGTTTGACGCACAGCATTAAACGAACCCCAGAACAACGTTACAAGGCCAACGACACTTACCAGCCAGAACCAGACAGCCTCTCCTCCAAATATTGGGGAAAAACGTGCAACTAAATATATACCGGCCTTTACCATTGTTGCCGAGTGTAAATATGCACTGACTGGTGTTGGCGCCTCCATCGCATCTGGTAACCAAATATGGAAAGGAAACTGTGCAGATTTTGTAAATGCACCGATTAGAATAAGAATTAACGCTGGGATAAACAGTGTATGATCACGTATAACCTCTACATTGGCTACGATTTCACGAATACTAAATGTATCTGATGCCACATGAAGCATTAGAAATCCTGCAAGCATTGAAAGGCCACCGAAAACGGTAATGGTCATGGCTTTTCTTGCACCAGCGCGAGATGCTTTTCGATGATGCCAAAATGCAATTAACAGGAATGATGACACACTTGTTAGCTCCCAAAATGTGTATAATACCATTAAATTATCTGAAAAGACGACGCCAAGCATAGCGCCCATGAATAGTAATAAATAGCAGTAAAAATGATGAAGAGATTCTTTCGTTGATAAATAAAAAATAGAATATAAAATGACTAAACTACCTACACCCGTAATCAGCAAACCAAAAATCATACTGAGTCCGTCGAGGTAAGTTGTGAAATTTATATCAAAAGAGGGAATCCACTCATATGTATGAATAAACGTTTTACCCCCGGCTATTTGAGGAATGTAGCGCGCGAGTAAAAGAAACAAGATGAATGGAACGGATAAAACAAACCAGCCAAGATGTGCAACACGCCTTAGTTGCCTATAAAGTAGTGGAATAAGCGCAGCACAAACAAATGGTAAAAGTATCGCAATGAGAACTGTAACCAAATGAAAACCTCCTACTATCAATTTCGTTCAACAATTTGCTGTTTGATATGATGCGAAAAACTGTAGATATGAGACAATAGCCGATAATAAAGTATTCCCAAATCTGCTGAAGTTACTACGTTTATCCTTTGCTTCACGCACAAAAAATCAATAACAATTGCTGGAGACTCTAACTTTTTTCAGCTAACTGAAAAATACTAAAGCCTTTTTGCATCTCACCATCCAAAAGACGGCAAAAAATATTTGATGAATAAAGCTAAATAACATATCAGGTTGATTTTTATCACGTACCTAAAGTGCGTGCTCCTTCGAATTGGAAAGTAAGTGGTGTTGAAGTGTCAATATGATTAATAGAAAAAGACAAACTAGTTCTTCAACGTTTAAATTCATTCGGCATGTATTTTATGCAGTGAATGAATTTAATCGAAGCTTTTGGTGATAGCACTGCATAAAATCAGGGGAATTTTCAGGCTATGAGCTGCATATCCTGTGAAGCCTAAGTGACCAGTGGCGTACTGCCCTAAAGCCTTTGGAAAATGGCGTGACTTTTGTAGAGATAATATGTACACACGTTTCAAAATCAGTCTCAATTTCACTAAGACGTATCAAGACACTTGACTATCTATTTAACTAACTGCATAATAGTGTGGCATATAGAAGCAATTGGTTTAAATGCACGAAATGCATAAATTAAATAACTGAAAAGCATAGAGATAAACCTAGTTACTCAAGGTTTCCCCGATATATTGTCATTAACTTTTATACAATTTTAAGTATACAATATAAATGAGCATAATGCACTGTATCAGTATCATTTTTAGCTGTTTTAGGATATTTTTTTCAAAACCGACAATCGAAATAACAAAATAACAACAAGATAAGAGGTGTGAATTTTTATGAAGCATGTGAAAGGGCGTTTGGATGAAAGTATTTTAGTTTGTGTCTACTATGGACTTAACGGTGAGCGTTTAATACGACGTGGTCATAAAATGGCTACAATGTTAGATTGTCCACTATATATTCTTTCGGTCGATTCGCAACCCCTTGATGCATTTGATGCAGAGAAATCTAGCTACATCGAGCAATGGAAAAAGCTATCTGATGAACTTGAAATTGAAAAGTTCATACTACTAGATGATGAAAAGCGCCCAATACAAAAAGTTATTGCAGAAGTGGCAAAAAATTACGGAATTTCCCAAATCATCGTAGGCCAAAGTGCACAGAGTCGCTGGGAGGAAATTACAAAAGGCTCATTCCTAAACGTCTTATTAAAAGAGGTACCTTTTGTAGATTTTCACATCGTAGCTGTCCAACGTCCAACTGACGATGATGATGCAAACGATACATATGAAAAAGGTGTACGTGCTTATTTAATCAAACAACATGAAGATTTTAAGGTAGCATTTACATGTCCTAAATACGTATCCATTGAAGGTATATTTTTCAAAGAAATTGGCACTGATTTTGATAATGGCATTTTCAAATTCACCTACAACGATAAAATGCATGAAGTCCATATATCAGAGGGTCATGTATTAGATAAGGACAAACTACCAGCTGAATTTCTATCACCATTACGTCAATAAAAACGCGTTCCTCAAGCTTAGGAACGCGTTTTTATCTATCACTCTTACCTGAGTCTTACACCGCAGATGCTGGTTTATCCTTAGGTAAGAAAAATGCTACTAGTAATAATAATGGTAACAAAGAGACGACCATCATCGTAAAATCGATGCCCCTATGATCCATTAATACACCTATTACCATCGCACCAATTGCACCCATTCCGAAAGCAAAGCCAGTCGTTAAACCAGCCATTGTACCAATTTTTGTCGGGACAAGCTCCTGTGCGTAGACCACTGTTACCGAGAAGCTAATCATAATTAGCGTACCGATAATCACTAAAAATATCATTGCTGTCCATAACGGTACATAAGGCAATGCTAAACAAAATGGCATCGGTACAACAACGGATAGTAAAATAACGTTTTTTCTACCAATTCGATCTGATAATGAACCTCCAAAAAATGTGCCAACGACGCCAAATGCCATAAAGGTGAATATTAAAATTTGACCAAGTTTAAGACTAATTTCATAATGATCCATTAAATAAAACACATAAAAACTTGTAATATTAGTTGTATAAAATGATCTCGCAAAAATAATAGTAAATAGTAACGTCAACGCAATGCCTACTTGTTTCTTTGTTAATGGAGGCAAGTTAGAAACTAATACTCGTTTTTTCTTTGCAATACGTTCTTGCTCCAACTGCTTTTTATACCACGTTGCAATTTTACTCAATAGTAGAATACCTATTGCAGCCACTACTAAGACCATTGCTGCACCACGTTGCCCAAAGATAGCGAAAATATAAGCACTAATTAATGGTGCGAGTGCTTGCCCAGAGTTACCTCCAACTTGATAAATCGATTGAGCAAGTCCTCTTTTTGAGCCTGCTGCCATAAATGAAACACGTGAGCCCTCAGGATGAAAAATAGCTGAACCAAATCCTAAAAATAATACCGCAATAATAATTATCCAATATTGTGATGTGAACGCTATAATGGCAATGCCTATGAATGAACTAATCATTCCAATTGGCAAAGCATAGGGCATTGGCTTTTTATCGCTAAGAAAACCAACAACGGGCTGCAAAGCAGAAGCAAACATATTTAATGCAAACGAAATGAGACCTATTTGTGTGAAGGTTAATCCTAAATCACTCTTCAATATTGGGAACATCGCTGGAATAACTGCTTGCATCGTATCGTTGATAAGATGGGCAACAGCTATTGCAATCATAATTGGATAGACCGGGTTATTAAAATTTTCTATTTGTTTATTCATGCTGCTACCTCGCTTTCTAATCTTTGTAAATTTTCATTATAAGAGATCTTCGCATACTATTGACCTTTTTGCACAAGCTATTCATTGAAAATAGCAGTTTTAAGGGAGTTGATTTATGTATGAATATAGACGAATTTTTTAAAGCTGATTTTTGGGAAATGATACTTAGGTCCACACTTTCCTTCTTTGCGTTACTCATTGTAACTCGACTACTAGGAAAAAAACAGCTTGGACAACTTACATTTTTCCACTATACAACAGGTATCACATTTGGTTCTATTGCATCAGAAATAGCAGCACAGGCTGAGACACCCTTTTTAGATGGACTTATTGCCCTCATTTGGTGGAGCGTTTTAACATATTTAATGACCGTCATTACCATTAAATCTAAAAAAGCTCGTGTGATTGTTGATGACAAGCCAACAATCCTTATTCAAAATGGACTTATTTTAGAATCTGCCTTAAAGAAAAATCGTTTGCATATGGATGAGTTAGCAATGATGCTACGGGAACAAGCTATATTCTCTGTACAAGATGTACAATATGCGTTACTTGAAACTACGGGTAAACTAAGTGTGCTACCAAAACCCGCTGAGCAACCAGCGACAAAGCTAGATGTAAAGGCCGATGTTACACCACCAACCTATATACCAACAGAAGTAGCTTCAGATGGGCAAGTTATTTATGAAAACTTAGTTGAACTTGAATTGACTGAAGATTGGCTTATGAAAAAACTGAAAAAGCAAAATGTCCAATCAGTTGAAGATGTTTATTTTGCTCAGGTTCAAGCAAACGGCTCCCTATATGTAAGCTTAAAGGATAAAGCAAGACGATCAAGCCCTTAACAGCTTGTCTCGTCTTGCTTAATCTATTTTTACAATGTCCAACGGTGTAACAATGCCGATTAGTTTTTGATGTGGCCTCCCATGCTCCGTTATTAATAAGGCTTCAAAACGGCGTCCCCGCTCTACGCCTTGTTTAAAAATATCTTCAGCCTCGTAAATCGTTATGTATCTACTCACAAATTTGTAATTCACTCTATTTTTTTCATGCATTAAAATATCATATAAGGTGGGAACCTTTTTAGGTATTTGATTGCCTCCCATCACCGTAGCTAGCCAGTTTGTGATTCCTACTGTCGTCACAAGTCCTTTAAATTGATCTTTATGGTATACAGGAAACTGTGTAAATTTACGATGGCGTATGACTTTTAATACATGTTTTAATGAATCTTTTTCCTGAAAAGCTAGTACTTTTTTGCGAAACATTTGTCCAACAAGCGTTGGCTTAGCAAGTGTTGCATCTATGTATTCAATTCTTTCCACCACGTCTATATGTGGTTCAGCAATGACATAATCTAAGGACGTACGATGATGAACAATGGCATTTCGTAAATCTGCATAAGAGCGTAAATCGTCTTCGTATTTACGAACTAGTACATCCTTCTTCTTAGCTTGATCGATAAGACGATAAAAAGGCATAAAATCCTTTGCACCGACAATATCTCTTAACCTGTGATCTATCCGATTAAACGCTGTGAGAAAGCGATCGGAATTTTCCGTAGCCAATATTATCCACCTTCCTCTTATGTATATTTTCATATTTTCCGAGTTATTTGACAAATCATGAGTATTAGCTACATTATATTCCTAAGTTATGGATATTCCAAGAATAGTTAATATTGTCCTAAATAATCTTCTTTCCTAAGCTCCTTTATTCCTATTTTTTTTAGACATTTTTATGACTCATCCCCATAACGTGAGGTTGATTTCCGTTCCGACTGGGTGCTTTGTTGTTGCTGTCGCTTCGCTTTCGCACAGATAAAACATTGTTGCTGTCGCTTCGCTTTCGCACAGATAAAACATTGTTGCTGTCGCTTCGCTTTCNGTCGCTTCGCCTACAAAAACATTTGCTGAATGAAGATAAAAAAATCTTCTCTAAACTACTTGAAAGTTATGCAACGTCATTTTGTACAATATTGGTAACAGTCAAAAAGGGGGATTTGGATTGCTTGTCATTCATGAAGTTTCAAAACAAACAGGGGTTTCAGTTCGGACACTTCGTATTATGAAGAAATTGGTTTATTATTTCCGACAGCCAAAACAGAAGGTGGACACAGGTTGTATGGTGAGGAAGAGCTTAAAACACTACAACAAATCGTGTTTTTAAAAACATTAGGTTTCCGATTAAAAGACATTCAAACATTGCTAAATGACTCTTGGGATTGGGCGGCAAGTTTAGATCATCAGCTTGCTTTTGTTCAAGCGGAGCAAAACAAATTAAAACAGATGGAAAGCGCAATACTTGGATTACAAAATGCGGCTTAGATGTTGTTTTTGATCCAATTGCAACTGCATTAAATAGCCACTCTGCTAGATTAGTAATGACAATTGTGGGTGCGATATTATTTGTCGGGAGTTGGTTAGTACCAAAGAAAAAAATTTCGGGATCTCCTAAGCCGAAATCGTTTAGCATAGGCGCAATGATTGCTTTAGGGTTTACGACTTCTCTTTTAGAAGTGGCAACAGCTTTACCCTATTTCGCCGCAATAGGCATTTTAACGAGCAATCATTTAGCCTATTATGAATGGTTGCCCATCATAGCCGGATATAATCTAATAATGATTACGCCCGCAATCCTATTACTCGGTTTACACATACTGTTCAAAAGCTTTATGAATAAGCCGTTAAGAAAAATACAAGCGCTTTATGATAAAAGCACCAGTTCAGCTCTTTCATGGGTAATGTTTTTCGTCGGTCTTATTTTGCTGATGAATGGTGGTATGATTTAAGCAATAATATGTAAAAATCTGCTATAGTTTCTATTGGCAGGGCACACTAGCTTTTAGTTCATATGCTCTTACCCTACCATAAGAATTCACGCAGATTTTCACCTTATATTTCCTTTTCCTTTAAATTTTCGTCATTGGTGCATTTTTCTTCATAGTAAAAGCTCCAATACCAATACAAATAACTGTAAGTAATAGTGTTAGCATAAGACTCCACCAATAATCAGACATCTCCATCGTACCCCTAATTAATTGAACGCCATATACCGGTAATTTCCACGGTGATATTGTCCAAAATGCCCCAACTAAAGAATCCAATATTAGCCCAATAAATATGACAGCGAATGCACATGTAGTTGCTACCACTGTTTTAAAAGTCGCGCTCATCATCAATGTCACTGCTATCACAAAGAGCAACCAAGAAATATACGTGAAAAAACTTGCCACTAGTGGTCCTATCTCAAATGTCCCATAAAGCACGACCGTATAGTATACACTCGCAGCAAAACCAGCTAAAATACTAACAAAGCCAACAGTACTCATGACGATAAACTTACTCATAAAATAAGCGCCAAACGATATAGGACGTACATACAATAAAGTAGCCATCCCATTTGCTCTTTCTTTACTAATGGCCCCTACAAAACTAGCCATTAATACGAGTAATCCTATCGTCTGAAATTGCCCAATGGAAGCTTGTAATACGTCAACTGGCATTAATTCTGGCATCAACATTTCAAAGCCTTCTGGTACGTTACCAACCGCATTTAAAATATCCATCATATAATAGTTTGTCAGTGGATCACTCATACCGAGCAATGCAAATACAAGAGGTATCCATAAAAACTTCCAGCTTCGCCAAGCTTCTCTGAATTCCTTTTGCAGAAGTACATTAAGTCCTCTCATATTTTTCTCGCCACCTTCATGAAAATCTCTTCAAGTGATGCTGTTTGTCGCTCCACTTTTCGTATTTTGTAAGTATACCTACTAAGATGTTGAAGTAGCTCCTGCATACTCGGCTTTTCATCAATAATTTCTATATATACATAGCTACCCTTTGCTTCTCCTATTAGTTCAGATTGATTGGCAAAAAGTTTTGCCTCTTTTTCAGAGCTAAATTCTACAACATAATTTTGTTCATCGAAACGTTGACGTACCTCACGCAATGTCCCTTGCTCTACTAGCTTTCCATCACGTAAAAACAATAATTGATCTGTCATTTCTTCTGCATCATTTAAAATATGTGTTGAATATAAAATCGTTGTTTCTTGTTGTAAGCCCTTCAATAAATCAAGAACTTCCCTACGGCCAACCGGATCCAAAGCAGACACAGGCTCATCTAATAACAGTAATTTAGGCTTATGCACAATTGCCTGAGAAATTCCTAACCGTTGCTTCATACCCCCTGAAAATGTAGCAATTTTCTTATTTAAATCATTGCCTAGTCCTACAAATTCAAGTGTTTTTTGTGCTTCTAATTTTGCTTCTTTTGCGGGCACACCATTTAATTTTGCTGCCATTTCAGTAAACTCTAGCGCACTTAACCAAGGATGAAATTGCGGATATTGTGGTAAAAAGCCAATATTTGCTCTTAAATCACCATCCAACATTTTCACACTTCCAGAGGTTGGTTTTAATAAACCTGTTAGCATCGATAATGTCGTTGTTTTACCAGCGCCATTAGGTCCAATTAATGCTGTCGATGTATTTTTTTCTAGCGTGAACTCGATTTCATCCACAACTACTTTCTCTGCATATTGCTTTGTAAGTCCCGTTACCTGAAGTAATATCGTCATGATTGTTTTCTCCCAACTATAAAGTACGCAATCGATCCAAGATAACTAGTAAAAATAATAAGAAGCACCCATAAAATTTTAGGCCCATTTGTTGCATGGATTTTACGTAAGTCGACCAGAGCAACAATCATTAAAATAAATTGAACCACAATTAGTGGTGCTATGACTGCCCATGGAACTTTTGCTAAGTCCTCCATCATACAGATCACCTCATTTTTGTTATATTATCACTATAACAAAAACTGTTCTAATATGTATAGCACAATTTTATATGTGAATTGTTTACTTTTTTGATAACGGTTATGAGGACTATTTAAAATAACGTTGTATTATTCAAAGTTAAACATGAGCCGCTTCGCTCGTGTTGCTCGCTCCAATGAACCTATGCACATGACATACGTTTTAACAAAATGTCATCCAACTTTTTAATTTTATCGGAATACTTTCAGGTCGATCAACTTTCACGTTTTATCACCCAACTTTTAATGTTTACTAACTAAAAAAGAAGATGTACCAAAGTTGAAAAAAACTTTTGGTACATCTTCTCATCTATTTATATAACTTCTGCAAAGCATCTGCCATTTTTGGACGAATTGTTACTTGTGGACGCGCGTTCTTTACAGCCGCTTCCGCTTCATTTAGAGAATCGGTCATGCCAAGCTCCATTAATACTGCAGTGGCAGCCACTCCTGCGCGACCTCCCCCGCTTCCACAATGGAAGTACACGTTCTGCCCATTCTCATAGGCTGAAACAATTTCTTTCGCAACTTTTTGAATAGATGGTGCTACTTCTATGTCTTCATCAGCAATCGGCATATGCTTGTACACATATGAAGCCGTTTCCTGCTCCTCATTAGATAAACCGTTTACGCGAACATCAATTACGATATCCACTGTTTCTTGTTCAAAAGCTATATCCGCATCTTTCGCACCGCCAAAAAATAATCGATCCTTCACTAATACATCGTAATTTTTCTCCATTGTATGCACGCTCCAAACGACTATTTAAGTAAATGCTTAATATCATCATAAAATGGAAGGGCTGTTAATGCTCCTGCTTTAGTAGCTGCCATAGCACCTAGCTTATTGCCAAAGCTTACACAACGAATAAGCTCCTCCTCCGTTGTAGGTAAGCCATTGTAATGAACATCGCGTAATACACCAGCCATAAATGCATCTCCAGCACCTGTAGTGTCTACTGGCACAACCTTTTCTGTCGGCACATGAATAACCTCACCATTTAATACCGCATATGTGCCATTTTCGCCCACTGTTACTAAAATAATAGGCACTAAATAACTGTTTAATTGCTCAATGCCCTCTTCCAAACTAGTTGTTTCTGTTAGGAAAAATAATTCTTCATCAGTAACCTTTAAAATATCTACGTGCTCAAAAAATGACGTGATGGTTTCACGGCAAACCAGCTCACTGCTCCAGCGTAGAGGACGAATATTCGCATCCATTGCGATAATCGCACCTTTTTCCTTTGCCATCTCTACAGTAGCACGTGTTGTTTCAAGGGCTGTAGGATGGAACATTGTACCCGAGCACACTGTTAAAGCAGATGCATATTTAAAAGCTGCTTCATTTAATTGTGTTGCTTCTACTTGTAAATCTGGCGTCTCATCGACATAATCTTTAAAAATTCGCTCACATGCTTCTGTTAAATGTACATAGACACCGCTAACACGCTTCGCAGGGTTAAATACTGCATAATCCAGGCTTACCCCTTCTTGTGCAAGGCCATCTCGAACAAACTGAGAGCCTTCGTCGTCTCCTGTGATCGTAATTAATGCAGATGGAGCACCGATACGGCTAATTCCCGCAGCAACATTTACCGTCGCACCACCCATATATTTAGTAAAAGATGTATTTGTTACATCATCAGCGATATAGTCAATAAAAGCATCTCCATAAACTAAAATATAATCTTTATCTTCCTTTGTCATTGTTGTCCTCCCGAAACTCTAGTCATTATAGATTAACACGAAATCAGATATCGTATAAAGTTTTAAACTTTCGGAAAAATAATCAATGATGCCGTCAGAATATCATCATTTATTCAAAAACTTGAGTCATCCTCTATCTTTGTTATACTTGCCTATAGAAAGGTAGGGATTTTGACAATGAGTATTACAATTCGACAAGCGCAACCACAGGATGCCCATGCCGCTGTACCATTAATTATTGATGCGATTGGTGATATTGCCAACCGTATAACAGGAGAACAGACAGCTAAAGCAGTGGAACAAGAGCTTACTGTACTATTCAAGCGTGAGGATAATCGACATTCCTATTTAAATACTTTTGTTGCCGTTGAGAATGAGCATGTATTAGGAATTCTTGTTTACTATAATGGTGTCGAAGCCATTCACATGGATGAAAATCTCGTAAAATGGCTTGAAGAAAAAAATGCGCCATCCGTAATCATCGATAAAGAAGCTCATGAAGATGAATATTATATTGATACTATTTGTGTAGCACCTGAAGCTCGTGGTAAAGGAATAGGAACATTATTACTGCAATTTGCCATAGAGGAAACACAAAAACGAGGCTATACAAAATTATCATTAAACGTTGAAACACAAAAAGAGGGCGCTCGTCGTCTTTATGAACGTATGGGCTTTGTCATTACAGAGCCATGGTCCATAATCGATGAACCATTTCATCATATGGTGAAGCAATTTTAGGAAGTGAAATAAAAAACATGAAAAAGAATTTAATTTATCCTCTTTTAATCGTCATTGCTTCTAGTAGCTACGGTGTACTATCGACAATTGTCAAAGTAGCTATGCAGCATGGATTTACAACAGGAGAGGCAGTATCGAGTCAATATATTATTGGCTTTATGCTTGTTGCAACTATTTTTATAGTGACACAAAGACAATTACCGAAGCTTTCTAAAAAGGGACTGCTTATTTTGGTGTGCGCCGGGATATTTACCGGGACTACAGGAATTATATACGGCGAATCATTAAAGTATCTACCAGCCTCTCTTGCAGTAGTAATGCTCTTCCAATTCACGTGGATAGGCTTATTAATAGATTGCGCACTTCATAAACGCCTACCAAGCCGAACTGAAGTGATTTCAATTATTGTATTATTCGCTGGAACGATTTTAGCTGCTGGTGTACTAAATGTAGATTTAAGCGGTATTGCTATTCAAGGATGGCTGTTTGGTTTTGCTGCTGCCTTTACCTTTGCTTGCTTTATTCAATTTAACTCTCGTCACGTGGAAGGTATTACAACTACATCACGCGTGTTGATTGTTTCCTTTGTCGCCCTTATCATAATTAGTATTTTCTTAAATCCTGAAGTTCTTTGGAACGGCAAATTATTTGCCGGTGGTTTATGGAAATTTGGACTAGCATTAGGACTCTTCGGTATTATTTTGCCAATTTACTTATTCTCTATAGCTGTTCCGAAAGTAGGAGGAGCTCTTGCCTCTATTTTAAGTGCTATGGAGTTACCCGTTGCCGTAACTGTTTCAGTTATTGTTCTACATGAACCATTAACTTCTTTACAAATAGCGGGTATTATTTTGGTTATTTTAGGTATGATGCTACCGACAATACTTTCGCAGCGACGACAAAAGGAAAAATCTTTAGAGCCTATCAGTAAGTAAATACTTTAATCTAAATTTAAAAGGGAGATGTATCATTTTTTTGATACATCTCCCTTATTTCTTTATTAACTTTTATAAACCAATCGCTCGATACATAATGCCGTAAATTGAGCGCGTGTTAAGTTTTCATTCAGTCTAAAATTACCGTTTTCATCGCCTAGTATAATATTATGTACACCTTAATTTAAAGTTGATAACAGAGATAAAATCATAAACGATAAAAAAACGCTAAAAATAATAATACGCTCTCTTCTTAATATGAAACATAAAAAGAATAGAATAAACGTCATTTTATAAGTTACCTCTAAATAGAAGTTTTGAAAGATAAAATTTAATACCATAATCAGTATACCGATAAACAGTAAATATACTTTAGGGCGCTCTAAAAAATGCTTTATTCCATGTTCTCGTATTTTCCAAGTTCCAAATAAATGTGATGTATCTATCAATGGAAATAAATCATCATTTTGTTCATATTTCACATATATAGGTTGTAAGTAAGGAGCACTTCCGTTAAGGGATTGCTGTCCCCAACAAAAAGGCTCTCCATTAATGAGAATGGGATTTAAAGTAAAGGCTTCTTCATTATTCTTATATTCTGGTAGTAACTCTATTTCTGTATCTTTAGAAAAAACAACTCGTTGTCCTTCGGTTTTACCAAAATATTTTTTCCAATATAACGTCTTTAAAGAGCTATCAAAAAACCTAAATGGTTGTTTCTTTTGAATGTAGGCCATACTTGTATCAACTGAAATCCAACCTTCATCTTCTATAAAAAACTCGTTCCAAACATGGGCATTCATTTCCCCATATGCCCAGCTTCCAACTACTGTCCTTGCTGGTATTTTTAATACTCTACATAATGCAGTAAAGAGAAATGAAAATTCCCCACAATCGCCTTCTTTGATTTCGAGAAATGAGTTAACACCCCTACTACTTGGGGGATAAATATAGCGATAATTATCTACAATATAATGAAAAATAGCACGTGCTTTTTCACAATTACTTTCCTGTTGACTGGTAATTTCTTTTGCTAACCTTGTAGTTTCTGCATTTATTGGTGAAAGAATAGTATTTCTCAAATAAAAATTTCTTTCTGCATCCGTCAATGTCTTCTTTTCATTTTTTGTACTATATAATTCTACTTCATAATTAAGATGAAAACTCTGATCTTCGTTTAAAATGTAGTACGCTAGTTTCTCTCCTGTTGGAATCTTTGTAACTTGATCGGGTTTTACATTATTCTCGTTTAGTTGAATAGCAGGAGGCATAATCATCCAAAGTTCTAGCTTTTCACACAGTTCATTTCTATAAAAAAAATCAACTGTCACAGTGTTACTCATAATTTTTATCCTCTTTCATCCGTATATTAAAGTTAGTGAACTTAGTCAAATATTGTTATTGTTTAAATAAAATAACAACATTTACCTTAACCTTATATAAAGCAGAAATCAAATGTAGAATACCTAATTAGGAAATAATATAGGTATCTAAAAGTTTTTGTATAGGATACCTCTAGCAGTTTTCCTGCAAGACCTCTCCCAGCACGCACATAAACAATTCGAACTTTTTTTAGATCGTGGCCAACATTTCAAAATCACAAAATAAATATTTGTTCACTTTTGAACATATTTTAATAATCTATTCTTAAAAACTCCTAAAATTGCAGCTCTCGGTTACTTTAAAGAGTTTTCGACATTAGTTACATACCATTGCTATCTAGTATTTATTTAGCTATGATGAATCCAATTGTAATTTTTTAATTATTCTAACATTAATGCAAGGTCTCCGGATTATACTGCTATATGTAAGTTTTTCACTATTAGAGAGGGGGAAGATTATGCAGAAAACACGTATCCTCGGTTTTTTACTTGTGCTGATGGTTGTTGTATTAGCTGCTTGTAGTAGTGATAATAAGACTTCTACAAAAGATGCAACAACTAGCAAAACGTCCGATTCTGAAAAGACCGATGTGGCGGCTACACCATCTGGAAAGCTTGTGATCTATACGGGGCGCGATGAAGAAATGGTGCAAAAGGTAATCGATCAGTTTAATGAAAAGTACCCGGACATTGAAGTGGAATTTTTAACGATGGGTGCGCAGCAAATTTTAGAACGCCTACGTGGTGAAAAAGCTAATCCTCAGGCTGATTTTTGGTGGGGCGGTACGCAGTCTGCACTAACTGTCGGCGCCAATGAAGATTTACTTCAAGCTTGGAAGCCTAGCTTTAACGACTCCATTGATGCGGCTTATAAAGATGCAGATGGTCGTTGGTTTGGCGAAATGTTACTACCAGAAGTTATTATGATTAACAGTGATGTATTAAAGAAAGAAACTGGCCCACAGGATTGGGATGAGTTATTAGATCCAAAATGGAAGGATCAAATATTAATTCGTGGTGTGTTAGCATCTGGTACGATGCGTACTATTTATTCATCCATGATTGTACGTCAAGGCGCAGATTCACCTGAGAAGGGCTA
This sequence comes from Lysinibacillus sp. FJAT-14222, assembly GCF_001278875.1. Lineage (NCBI taxonomy): Bacteria > Bacillati > Bacillota > Bacilli > Caryophanales > Bacillaceae > Lysinibacillus > Lysinibacillus sp. FJAT-14222. Next base: position 98,539 of record NZ_LIYL01000003.1, read on the forward strand.
CGATTGGTTATTAAAATTAGATGCCAACACGAAGGAATATACACAAGATCCAAATGCACTTTATTTAAAGATGACACGACAAGAAGGCAGCGTTTCTTTATGGAATTTACAAGATATTTTATTAAAGAAATATACGACTGATTATCCGTTCGATTACATTTATCCGAAGAGTGGTGCTCCGATTTTAGTTGATGGTGTTGCTGTTGTGAACAATGCTAAAAACTTAGAAAATGCAAAGCTCTTCGTAGAGTTCTTATTTGAAAAAGGAATGGTGACTCAACTAGCAAACGATTACTATCAAATTCCTACTCGCTCAGATATCGATAAGGCGGCAATGCCTGAGTGGTATAAAGAATTAGATTTAAAAACGTTTGATATAGATTGGCAGCTCATGACTGAAAAAGAAGCTGAATGGATGGAACATTGGGATAACAATATTAAAGGCCGAGGGAAAAAGTGACCGATGACTAAAAAGTTATGAACTTGCCCTATGTTGCTGACAGGCTCTTCACAAAAATAATTAGGAATGACATTAGTGAAATTGTCTGCTTTGTAAATAAGTTGATTGGAGTGGAGACTGGGCGACTCCATGGGGATCAGCAATAGAGGAACGAAGGCTAAAACCATCACGTCCTGTGATAACGCCTTCGTGACCAACATCGTGTTGGCCCGAGACCCTGCAGCGAAGCGAAGCGGCTCATCGGACGCCCCCAGGAAGCTCTGCTCTGCGCGAAAGCGTAGCGTCAGCAACAAAGCGCCCAGTCGGAACGGAAATCAACCCCACGTTATGGTGATGAGCCTTTTTATATCATAAAACATCTATGAATATTGCTCATGTTTTTAAGCCTCGGGTAAATTTTTGCTCGAGGCTTCATGCAACTAATTTTCTGCGAGAAAGGAGCATTTCATTTGAAAAGTGTCAAAATAGAAAATGTCTCTAAGAAATTCGGTCAAATTCACGGCGTAAAAGATTTAAATCTTCATATTAAAGCTGGTGAATTTTTTACTTTTCTTGGTCCAAGTGGTTGTGGGAAAACGACAACACTACGGATGATAGCGGGCTTTTATTACCCAACGGAAGGAAAAATTCTTTTTGATGATCTAAACGTGACAAAACTTCAACCCAATAAACGGAACATTGGTATGGTGTTTCAAAATTATGCCCTCTTTCCACATATGACGGTAGACGAAAATATTGCCTTTGGCTTACAAGTACGAAAATTGCCAAAGGCGGAGATCAAACAAAAGGTTGACCGTATTAGAGGGCTTGTACATTTATCGCAATATGGTAAACGGAAAATTAATGAATTATCTGGTGGGCAGCAACAACGGGTTGCATTGGCACGAGCACTCGTGATTGAGCCTGATATTTTATTACTCGATGAACCATTATCAAATTTAGATGCTAAATTACGCGAAGAAACGCGTATTGAGATAAAACGTATTCAATCTGAGCTCGGTGTCACAACCATTTATGTTACACATGATCAAATGGAGGCTATGTCCATGTCAGATCGCATTATGGTCATGGAAAATGGGAACATTAAGCAAATCGGTACTCCGCAAGAGATTTATAATCGACCTTCAAACCGCTTCGTAGCAGATTTTATTGGGGAGACAAACCTAATTGAAGCGACAATCGATGCCGTTAATGGTGACGATATACAAGTAAAAACAGCAAATGGACTTGTTCTTACTGGGCGAAAGCAACAAAGCTCCCTCACTTTAACGCATATGATTGGAGACAAAGCGTTTATTTCTATTCGTCCTGAATCTATCAATCAAGGTACTGGTGAAAACACATTAACAGGTAAAATCACTTTTGTTGAATTTACAGGGGTTAGTGTGAACTACATTGTGGAATGTATAGATTTTTCACTAAAAGTAATGATTATTAATATGAACGGTGAGTTAAAAAAAATTGGTGAAGAAATCACCTTAAATATAGCCCAAGATTCACTGTATTTTTTAGGGGAATAGGAGGGTAACAACATGGAAAAAACACACCTCAATCCTTCTGAAGGAAATGCATGGACACGACTAACTAGCTCAAATTGGTTTGTCTATATTTTAGTTGCACCTTTATTTTTAGTGTTGTTCGCCTATGTAGTATACCCGTTCTATCAAACTTTTATAGAAAGCTTCTCTGGTGATGATGCGCTATCAACTTATAAAAAATTTTTTAATATCGCTAGCCCAGCAAATATAGAGGCATTGTGGACTAGTATATATATATCCGTTATCAGTGTTATTTGCTGTGCAATCGTTGGTGTTACCATGGCATTTCTACTGGAACGCTATGATTTCCCCGGAAGACGGATACTCTCTGTTTTAGTATTGGTACCTATGGCTCTTCCTCCATTAGTTGGTGTACTTTCCTTTTCATTTTTGTATGGAGACAGTGGTATTTTCCCACGTGCGTTTCAGCACCTATTCGGTTTAGAGCAAGTACCTTTTTCATTAAAAGGCATATGGGGGGTTATCGTAGTACATACATTCACTATGTACACTTACTTCTACTTAACCGCCTCAGCAGCTATAAAAGGTCTTGATCCAGCTTTAGAGGAAGCCGCAACTAGTTTAGGTGCCGGGCGTATTCGAGTATGGACAAAGGTTATTTTGCCCATGTTAACACCTTCGATTGTTGCCTCATCCCTACTCGTATTTATGATATCTATGGCATCCTACACTGCACCTTTAATGTTCGGTGTTGAGCGCACGATGACAATGCAAATCTATTTATCACGTACGAATGGGAATTTAGATATGGCAGCGACACAATCCATGATTCTCTCCTTTGTTTCCATTACTTTTTTAATTATTATGCGCTGGTATCAGAACCGCAGAAATTATCAAAACCTAAGCAAGGGCATCAGTGTTCATCGATCTGAAGTGTCTTCAAAACGTATGAAAATTATAGCGACTATTGCGTCTTTCATAGGCACATTAATTTTGATCTTGCCGATTTTAGTGCTTATATTAATTTCATTTTCTGTTGACGGTGCATGGAAAACACAAATTCTTCCAACCGACTATACATTGGATCATTATCAAGCACTTTTTACAGATGAACGGACATGGCGACCAATTTGGAACTCCATTCAAATGGGGATCATCGCAACATTTGGCAATATAATTTTCGGTGTTGCAGCAGCCTATGCTATGGTGCGATTAAACTTTAAAGGTAAAACATTACTCGATATTTTAATCATGGTTCCTTGGGCATTGCCGGGAACGGTTGTAGCTGTCAATTTAATCGCAGCCTTTAGTACAGAAAATATATTCGCCTTTAATCAAGTACTAATCGGAACGTTCTGGATTTTGCCGTTAGCCTATTTTATTAGACATTTACCGCTTGTTTTCCGATCTACATCGGCATCTCTTGTTCAATTAGATCAATCTATCGAAGAAGCATCACGAAGTTTAGGGGCAAATTGGTGGTATTCATTTAGACGTATTGTACTACCACTTACATTTACGGGCATTTTGGCAGGTACGTTACTAGCACTTGTTCAAAGCTTTGGTGAATTCGTAGCGTCTATTCTTATTTACAGTTCATCAACAATCCCATTATCAGTGGCGATATTCCAAAAATTGTATGCGTTTAAATTTGGAACTGCTTGTGCATATGGTGTCTTACAAATTTGTTTAATTTTAATTGTGCTTATTATTTCCGAGAAGTTATCTAAAGGCAGTGCTGGTTCAGCCATATAACTGCTAATCTACTAGGAGGCAATTAATATGTTTGAAGATTTCCGCAATAAAACACAGCAAGAAGATGGGATGAATTTCCCTTCCAATATTTATCGTAAAATTGTCTTACAGCCAGCTTATGATGAAGCCAAGAAAAACTTTTTAACAATTATTCTACAAATCAATATTGCACACTTAAAAATGTTAGAAGAACAGGGACTTGTAAAAAAAGAAGAAGCTAAAGAAATTGGTATTGCACTAAAAAAATTAGACTTGAACTATTATCGTATAGAAGATTACAGCCCGCGATATGAGGACTTATTTTTCCGCATCGAAAATAAATTAATAGAGCTTGCTGGCGATGTTGCTGGGAATCTTCACATTGGTAGAAGTCGTAATGATATGGGCATAGCCATCTATCGAATGACTTTAAGAAAAAAATTGTTATTGCTCATGCGAGAATTACTGACTTTACGGGATGATTTAATCGCAGCTGCTATGGAGCACGTTGATACGATTATGATTGGCTATACACATACGCAGCAGGCACAGCCAACAACCTTTGCTCATTATTTGAAAGCTGTTATCGATCAACTTGAACGAGATTTTGAACGTTTGCAGCATGTCTACAAAACGGTGAATCGCAGCAGTATGGGAGCAGCGGCATTAACGACAACAGGCTTCAAAATTAGTCGAGAGCGTATGCGCGAGTTATTGGCATTCGATGATATTATCGAAAATGCGTGGGATGCTGTTGCTGGTGCGGATTATATTGCAGAGGCAGCGAGTATTGTTCAGCTTGCGGCACTTAATCTTGGCCGCACATCCCAGGATTTTTTACTATGGGCTACACAGGAATTCAATGCATTTACGCTGGCAAGCCCGTACGTACAAATTAGTTCTATCATGCCACAAAAGCGCAACCCTGTTTCGATAGAGCATACACGTTCATTGCTATCAGCGGTTGTTGGTGATGCTAGTACAGTATTACAAATGGTACATAATACACCGTTTGGAGATATCGTGGACACCGAAGATGATATGCAACCATATTTATGGCGCGCGATCGACCGTTTAATAGGTATTTACAAGCTATTTGGTTCGCTTGTTGTCACGATGAATGTAAACAAGAAAAAACTAAGAAATCGAGCAGAAAATAGCTTTGCCAATGTCACAGAGCTTGCTGATACATTAGTGCGCTCTGAAGGGATTTCATTCCGCCAAGCACACAGTATTGTTAGTAAATGTATAAAGGTATTGCTCTCTCATGGTGAAGAGTCTCTAGCAAGTCTTACATGGGGTCTAGCAAATACACAATCCAAATTAATTACTGATAAACCATTAAAAATTTCTGAGGAAGATTTTTATAACGCATTAAAACCAGAGACTTTCGTTGCTGTCCGCACATTACCTGGCGGTCCAGCGCCCGTAACGATGAAAGAATCTCTTGAACGCTCCAAGGCAAATGCTCATAACCTTTATGAGTGGATTCGTTTGAAGGAGTCTATGATTGTTGATGCAGAAAAGCAATTAACAGTATTTATAGAGGAATGGAATCAATGATGGAATGGCTACTTATTATTGACGGTGGTGCTACAAAAACGGCATGTGCGGTCGTACATGCCGAGTCTGGTGAAATAAAATATACAACATCAACAAGTGGCTCGAATTATCAAGCAATCGGCGCTGAATCGGCTACAGAGATATTGCAAGCGTTATTAGCAAATGTGCAGGACTTTTTACAAAAGCAAGATTGCTCAAATATTGCAGTAGCTACCTTTGCAATGGCTGGAATTGATTCTCCCAAAGATCATGAAATCGTATCAGCAATCGTTCATAGCGCCTTATCGGCATTACAATTTAAAATTGATATGCTTATTATAGAAAATGATGCACAGGCCACTTTACTGGGTGTTACTGCCGGACAGGCAGGCGCTTTACTCATTGCTGGAACAGGAGCCATTGCGTACGCATTTGATGGTACGCAAATAGTACGTGCAGGTGGTTGGGGACATCGTGCAGGAGATGAAGGTAGTGGTTATTGGTTAGGACAAGAAGTTATACGCGCCATTTTCCGAATGGAAGACGGGCGTGGTGAGCCGACCATCTTAAAAAATGCTGTCTATGATTACTTACGGATCCGAGATGTTACAGAGCTAGCTGCATGGCTGTTCCGTCCATCTTACACGAATGCGCAGCTTGCTAAAATGGGTGCATTTTTAGCAGATGCCGTGACCAAAAAGGATTCATGTGCTCTTCAAATAGCAATGCGTGCTGCCCATGAATTAGCGCTCCTTGCATGCGCCGTGTTGAAAAAAGTCGACTATCAAGGCGAAGCATTTAGCCTTTATTGTAATGGTGGTGCCATTAAGCATAATCCTATCATTTATAAAACTTTTGCCCAGGAAATGGAATTGACGTATCCGAAAATTGAAGTTTCTCTGTGTCAGCATCAACCAATCTATTATCTTATGGAGCGAACAAAAAAGGCCTATGACAGTTTGTAATGTCATAGGCTCTTCATGTTGTTGAAAATTATTATGTTCAATGAACTCAAGGTATCCATTTCTCTTTTGCAAAACGAGGAGTTGATTTCCGTTCCGACTGAGCGCTTTCCTGGGGGCGTCCGATGAGCCGCTTCACTCGCTCTGCTCGCTCCAGGGTCTCATCTGTGACGCTGATCCCCGAGGAGTCGCTCAGTCTCCACTCCAATCAACCACTTCATAAAGCATGCATCTTCTGGCATGTTACACTAATATGTTGTGATAAAACAAAATTGAAATAACCACAGATTACAATCTCGCCATAACTCTATATAGAGCTTATGACAATCTGATCATAGGCTCTTTATTTTTGGCTGATAACGTTACAGTGCCATTTTTTTAAGCTCATTTGTCGTGAAATATAAATAGCCGTCCTTCACAAATAAATCCTTCGTATCTTCCCTATTTAATATTTGTTCTCCGCTTCCATCCGGGCGAATCTTTGTTAAATACGCTCCGTGAGAATAATTACTAAAATATAGCCAGCCATCTGCATAAACGATGTATTGTGCACGTGAATTGGAAACGCGTTTCGATTTACCTGTTTTTAAATCAAGCACGTACAATTTATTATCATCAGAAACATTGCTATAAAATATTTGCTGTCCTACCTGTGCAGAGAAATCTACATCATGAAAATAGTTATACGTTGTACTCGTTGCTTTCGGGTAGTCTTCAGCAATCCACGTATGATCTTTAGCCATCGTACGATCATCTACTAAAAAGTATTTATAGCGTACCACCCCTTTACGATTAGGTACTGGGTCATTCCATGTAGTATCAAGGTGATACCATTTGCCAGCGAGCTTTACTAAATTCCATGCATGTCCTTCTTGTCCGACATAGCCTACTATATATTTTGTTTCTATACCTAACTGTTGTAACATCGAATGAGCCAACAATGCATAGCCTTGGCAAACGCCACCATGCTCTGCAAGCACTGTATATGCGCTATGTGGACTTGAATTCGTTTGATCTGTATAGGCGGTGTTGGCAACGATATAATCATTGACAGCCCTAACCTTCTCTACATCACTTAATGAATTTTCATTGATAGAGGCTACAATCTCTTGAACATTCATTTCAACAAATGCTGCCTGCTCTGGGGTCATTAAATAACTTTGCTCCCCAAAGATTGTGGCCGTTTTTCTTCCATATTCAAATCGAATTGAATGCTTACTAATATGTCCATATACATAATCATCTCGTTTTATAGCATTTTCATAGGCTTCTTCCACTAGCTGTTCAATTCGTTGTGTATCGCCTTTATATTGAATCTCAAACGTAGGTGAAAAACTACTGTAGTACGCATACATCGCATCAGCCATTTCCTTTGCATTCGTTACAACTAACTTGGCTTCAGGCTTTTGGGCAGTAGGAGCTGTAACGGCTACCCCCTCTTCTGGTTCTTCTTCTATAGGTGTGGCCGTTTCAATGGAGGCATTCTCTGAAAGTTTAGCAGTAACATCTATGATTTTTTCCTTTGTTGAGAGAAGCATCGTTTCTATCTCATCATTATTTGTCCAAGTTATCACTTGTTGTACAACTGCTTTACCAGCTGTATAGATAGGGTCAATAAAAATAACGATAATTACGATAATGGCTAATTTTTTCCACAAAATCCTCACCTCCGAACGTTTTCCTGTTTTCATTATATACAAAAAAAGCACAAAGAACTCACTCGGAAGTCCTTTTGTGCTTTCATTTTATCAATAGATAAAGATATTTGTAATTTGAGGTGTATGGTGATTGGATCTCGCAAGCGAACGACCTTGTCACCCATTTCCCCTACTTACGCAATAAATAATAGCGTACCTTGAAGCTTATTTAATTTTAAGCGTTTGATCTTTTGCATTAACTTTATAAATTAAATAATTATCACTTATTCTTAAATCAGAAACCACTTGCTTCGCGAGCACCTCAGCTTTTAATGTTTTAAGATTTAATTTTGTTAAGTAACCACTGTTACTGTAATCACTGAAATACAAATAGTTATCCGCTCCTGTAATATACAAGGCACGTTTATCAATAACTTTAGTTTTCTTACCGCTTGCTAAATCAAGCTTATACAATTTATTGTTATCCGCAGTATTACTGAAGTATAGTGTGTTATTAACTTGATAGGCAAAGTGAACATTTTGCATATAGCTGTATGTTGTACTTGTTGCAGCAGGATAATCTGAAGCTATCCACTTATGGTCTTTCTTAAGCTGCGCATCCGTTACTAAAAAATAATCGTACGAAGAGGCGCCAATGCGATTTGGTAACGGATCATTCCATGTTGTATCTAGATGATACCATTTACCATCTACCTTCACTAAATTCCATGCATGTGCCTCGTTACCATTAACATAGCCTACAACATACTTTGTGTCGAACCCTGCTTGCTCCAACATTTTATAGGACGTTAACGCGTAGCCTTGACATACAGCTTGTCCTTCCATTAACAATGCATATGCACTATGGGGACTAGCCTTTGTTTTAGTACCATATGCAGTATTTGACACAATATAATCATTAATCGCTTTTACTTTTTCGAATTCTGTCATAGAAGGCTTAATAATCGTTTTTAATACTTGATCAACCTTTTTTTGTACGGCAGCTTCCTGTTTTTGGTTTGTAATATATTTCACTTTAAATGTCACATTGCCTGTTGAATCTGCAGAAATAGTAGTACTTTCCAAATGACCGCTCGCATAGACTGCTTGCTCCTGTGCTTTTTCAAAAGCTTCCATAATTTTTTTATTGAAATCAGTCATTGGTCCACTATATGTAATTTTAATTTCCGGTGCGAAATTATTTAATTGTTTTACGATTTCTGTTGTGAATTGATCCCAAGTTGTTACTTTGGTATTCGCTACTACATTATAAGCAATCACTGGGGAAGTGTGTACTGGACGAGCATCTGCATTTTTAGCATAAGCTGCTGTTGGACTTAACATCAGTAATGCCGCTCCGCTTATCAACCATTTTTTCATTATAAATCACCTTCCCGTTTATTATATTCTTATAATTAGAATAACAGAGAATGTAACTATAAATCTATCGTACAAGTTCACTAACCGAGACTTTTAACTATCAAATTAAATTCAATTGATAGGTATAAACTACTAAAAATAAAATATAAGTATCGAAATAAACCATTTTTTTGCAAAAAAATAAAAACTCACCTTTATTATAGTGAGTTTTCAATATATCAATTGCCTTTTTCTATTGGACAGGCTTCTCTTTATTTTAACGACTTTTTACTACTAAATTGACTGCCTCTTGAATAACTTCATTCATTTTCTCGCCGTCACCTTCAGCATTCTGTACACATTCTAAAAGATTCGTACTGACAATTACACCAACTGTACGATCTACTGCTGAACGTACTGCCGATAATTGAGTAATGACTGCCTTGCAATCCTTCTCTTCCTCCATCATTTTCAAAATTCCACGTAGCTGACCTTCCATCCGTTTTACACGATTTTTCACTTGATCTGAATATTCCATCATCATTACTCCTTCTTTCCATACTCGCTACGTTCTTGATTGAGACTCCCACGCCTGTAGCTATGTTTTCCTTGGTTTTAGATAATTCTTAAGCATTTTAGCAATAATTGACCCTGCATTTGTTATTTCATCATATTGTATCACTGTATTTTTCTTTAGTCGTAGCTGACCTATCTCTACCTCAAAAATTGGACACTTTCTTTTAAGTGCAGCAACTAACATATTTGTGTCGTAGTCATATCGTTCGCCTTTTACTTTTATTAGCCATGGCAGCTCATTTATAGAAATAAACCGTAAACCTGTTTGTGTATCCATTAGTCTTCTATGATAAAGGGCCTCAAAAAACAAACTTGTAGCACGATTACCCCAATATGATAAAAACGTGCTGTCCGAAGAATGGAAGTTACGCACTCCTAACACAATTCCTTCAGAAAATACCTTTGTCATCGTTAAAACTAGCTTTACATCTTGTAAAGTATGCTGGTTATGAGCACCTACTGTAATAACACCTTGAAACATGCCCCTTTGCGCTCTTACATAGGCAAAGGCTGTTTTGAGTGCGCCTCCCTTACCAATATTGTGGTCATGCTCTAGCACTCGACAGCAGTCAATCTTTTTCAACTCCTCAAAAACACCTGCATATTTTTGATCGCTGCCATCATTGACAATAATAACTTGGCTAATGGTGATGGCTAATAATTGATGGACATAGGTTATAAGTGAATGTTGTGGATTATAGGCTGGTATAATTGCTGCAATATTTTTCATCATTTCTATCCCCCGGATAACTATCAAATGAAACTTTGGCAGATGTACTTGACATCCGCCGTAGGCTTTAACTTCTTTCAGCAGGTGTTTGGACACCTGCTGAAAGAAGTTAAAGTAGCTACTTCGAATCTCAACGATTCTCCTTATAACAAATAGTATCATGTATCGAGGACAATTCAACAATATCGATATTTTCCCGATATATGAAAAAAGAGGGTTTTTATGACTCATCACCAAAAGTTAGGAATGGTATTGGTCAAGACGTATACCATGTAAATAAGTTGATTTTCGTTCCGACTGGGCGACTCCTTGGGGGATTAGCGTCACAGATGAGACCCTGGAGCGAAACGTCAGCGGCAATGTTTTATCTGTGCGAAAGCGAAGCGACAGCAACAACAAAGCGCTCAGCCGGAACGGAAATCAACCCCACGTTATGGTGATGAGCCATTTTTATGAAAGAGGTGAGTGCTATCGTCATACAATATGAAATTCTCCAAGATCAATGTAAGAAATTAAAAGCTTTATCCTTCATTAAATTGGCTAAAAATTTACACGATGCTAGCACGCTCGCCATTGCAAAGCCTGCTATATCTCTACAAAAATCCCTCCTTGTACTGGAGGAAATTTTATATGAGCTTTATAAGCTGGAAATGCATACTGAACCGAAACTAAAAAATAAGCTAACGTTACTCAAGAATCGTAGCTTTGTTGCAAAAATTCATCCACGTCGCATTTATTTATTAATGAATCTTGTAAGCAAAATGACTTCTATTAATAGTAGTGAAGTCGCGGAGGCAAAGGCGGCAAAAATTGTTCTTGATTATATAAGTGATATTGTAGAATGGTTTATCGAACGCTATGACCGTAGCTTGAAGGCAAAATTGATTCGCATAGGCTCCAACTTTGAAGATATAACTTCAGCTTTTGATTTAAATACGCTACTTCAAGATGACCAATCAACCGAGGCCTATAAAAGTGCTGCAAACTGGTTTGAGCTTGCCGCAAAACAAGGGAATGCAAGTGCTCAATATAATTTAGGTGCTCTTTATAATCAAGGCCGTGGTGTCAAGAAAGATTATGCACTTGCAAAAATGTGGTATGAACGCGCCGCTGCGCAAAATGATGCAAACGCACTTTATAGCTTAGGCGTACTCTATCATTTGGGTCATGGTGTTGTACAAAATTATGAAGAGGCCGCTCAATATTATAAAGCTGCTGCAGATTTAGAGAACGCAGATGCTCAGTACAACCTGGGTGTTTTATACAATCAAGGACTTGGTATGCCACTAAACTTTGCCGAGGCAGCAAAATGGTACATGTTAGCGGCCAATCAGGGGAATACAAGTGCCCAAAATAACCTTGGCTTCCTTTATCACAATGGGACTGGTGTTGAGCAAAGCTATGAGGAGGCTATAGCTTATTTTGAAATGGCAGCATTAGCTGGTGATGCAAGTGCTCAGTATAATCTTGGCTATATGTATCTTAAAGGCCGTGGTATCTCGCAAAATTTTGAAGAAGCTGCGAAATGGCTTCACTTAGCTGCACTTCAAGACCATACAAATGCTGAATTTCAATTGGCGATGCTATATAACACTGGTCAAGGTATACCTCAGGATCGCATAGAGGCTATAAAATGGTTTAAGCTCGCTGCACATAAAGGACACTTAAATGCTCAATACTGTCTCGGTGTGCTCTACGTCAAAGAAAATGATATAGCTCTAGCTGAAAAATGGTTACAGCTTGCCGCTAACACTGGACATATAAGTGCAGGCTTTGAGCTTGGACGTCTTTATGTATATCAGCTTCAGCAACCAGAGAAAGCTTTCCCATACTTCAAAGCTGCTGCTGAAAAGGGCTATGCTGATGCTCAGTACGAGATCGGATTATTATATGCAGCTGGAAGTGGGGTCACGTTAAATTATGTTGAAGCAGCAAAATGGTGGAGAGCCGCAACTGATCAGTCCCATATTCAGGCTGAGTATCAATTAGGATTATTATATGAGCAAGGATTGGGGTTCGAGCAGGACTTAGAAGAAGCACGACGCTGCTATCGACTAGCAGCCATCCAAGGACATTCAGGCGCTCAATATCAGCTTGGTAATTTATTTGATAAGGGAAAAGGTGTCAAACAGGATTATACAGAAGCCGCAAAATGGATTGAGCAGGCTGCCGCTAAGGGCCATGCCAAAGCACAATACCAATTAGCTCAAATGCACAGTCACGGACAAGGGGTACCAAAGGACTTTGTGAAAGCTGCCCAACTGTATCGACTGGCCGCCAATCAAGGGCATCAAAAAGCACAATTCCAGCTTGGTATGCTCTACAAAAAAGGACAAGGCGTTGCACAGGATTATAATGAGGCAACAAAATGGCTTAAGAAGTCACTTGAAAATATAAAATAAAGGACTCATCCCCATAGCGTGAGGTTGATTTCTTCTAGGCTACTCACTTCCTGTGGGTGAGCGTCGAGCGAAGCGGATGTTTTCTGTGCGAAAGCGTAGCGACAGCAACAAAGTGCTCAGTCACAACGGAAGTCACCCCCTCGTTTTGCCAAGCCATACTTTATTTAATAGGACATTTTAGTTTTTCAGTAACATGAAATACCGTGCCACCTCTTATTAAAGACAGTGACACGGTATTTTTTCTAGTTTTTCATTTCTTCTTTTTGATTTACCATAAATGTTACAACGATGAATAAAGCAAAGCTAATTAATAGTGTTGTTCCACCTACGATAAAAAAGACCATTGTAAATGTTCTGCCAAAATTAAATGGATTTAAATTGTAGAACCACATGCCTATTGTTAAGCCAAAAACACCGAGAATAGCTGTCCAACCATGTGCTGTCACCAATTTTTGTGATTTCACTTTGAAGGCACGATAGAAGATACCCCATGCAAACATACTTAACCAGCCCACTAATAAAACATGTGCATGTATCGGTCTATATTCATAACTACCTGAACCAGACATATGTGAACCTAGATACGTACCAAATAAAGCAAAAATCGCAGCAAGACGAATAAGGCGTAAACTCCATTTTTGTTCCATACGATTACTCCTCCTAAGCTTTTTCAACTTATTCAGCAGTCTATCGTGTGAACATGAACTTTACATGAACTCCTCATTACAACTTGGGTAAGTTGATACGAACGTTCGTACCCGAATCAATAACACTTTCCATTTGAACCGTTCCTCCATGTAGCTCAGCAATTTGCTTTACGATGGCCAGTCCAAGCCCCGTACCTTGCTTTGTTCTAGAGGCATCCACGCGATAAAAGCGATCATATGCCTTTTGTAATTGATTAGTAGTCATTCCTATACCACTATCCTTGACGAGTACTTCAACTGAAGTTGGAGATTCTTGCAAGTGAACATGAATTTCTCCACCTTCGACATTATATTTAATGGCATTCGTCAATAAATTATCCCAAACATTTTGCAATAGCCCCGCATCACCATCATATGTTACTGGTTCAATCTGGTATGATAATTGTACATTTGCCTCTTCAAGCTGCCAGCGATATTTTCTCACTGTTTCCTTTAATTGCTCATCTAGACGATAAGGTTCACGCTTTAATAACCTTGTAGATTGGTCGAGTGACGTTAGTAAAAGTAATTGCTTAGTTAATGTCGACATACGCTTCGTTTCTAGCTCAATAATCGTTGTATATTCCTGCCTTTCCTTGTCGGCCAGCAAGGGATTCTTTAGTAAATCTACATAGCCTTGAATATTCAACAATGGCGACTGAAAATCATGGGATACATTACTGATAAACTCTTTACGCATTCGATCATTTTCCTGTAATTTTTCTGTCATGACATTAAAGCTAACCGCTAATTGTCCAATCTCATCTGCTCGGTTTATATCCAGTAGCGTATCGAATTTTTCATGTGCAAGCTGATGCGTTGCCTCTGTTAGCTGTGTAATAGGACGAATTAGTGCCTTAGCAAAAAGTAGCATCGCCAATAGACTAAGTACTGTCATCACAAGAATTAGTCCGCCAAGTATCGTATGCACCTCAGAAAACAACAAGCGAATATCAGGTCTAATGAACAGTGCATACTGCTTATTTTCATAAGTGAATGGCACACCTATCGTATTAATTAACTCATTCGCAAAAAAGCCTGTTACAAATGTCTCTTTTGGAAAATCACGCATACCATGATAAATTTCCCCGTTTAAAACATGCTTGACTGTATTGGACGGTAGTGTTTTATCACGATACTCACCGCCGAAGAAATCTCCTTCGCTACCAGTTGTTGCATAAATTTGATAACCTATTTCACCAAGAGTCGTTAAATAATTATCTAAATCGTCAGGCTTTGAAGACTCAATGTATTTTGCCATATCCTGCGCAATTTTCACATTTTTAGCATCGTTTTTTTCCTTCACAACTTGATGATAATAAGTATTTGTCGCTAAAAAGCCGATACACAAGCTGCCGATCATAACAAGCATCGTCGTGACAACAAATTTACTATATAACGTTTTCATCATGCAATAACCTCAAGCTTATAGCCAACACCACGCACCGTTGTAATCTCAACACCTGATTCATAACGATGCAGACGCTCACGAATCCGCTTCATATGTGTATTTAAAGTCTGCTCATCTCCATCATAGTCATAGCCCCATACTTGCTCCATAATGAAACTACGTGTAAACACCTGATTCGGACGCGATGCTAGTAATGCCAGTAGCTCAAATTCCTTTAAAGGCAGAACAAGTGTATCTTCCCCAATGACAACTTCAAAGCTTCGACGATCGATGACTAGCCTGCCCACCTGGATTGTTACTTGATTTTTCTTATCTAGCCTACGCAATATGGCGGCAATGCGAAACAGCAATTCTTTAGGCTCGAATGGTTTGACAACATAGTCATCTGAGCCTGCCAAAAACCCTCGTTCCTTGTCCTCAAGCTCGCCCTTTGCCGTTAATAGCAGTACAGGGATATCGTAATCTTTGCTCAATGTTTCCGTTAATGTAAAACCATCCATTCCCGGCATCATGACATCCACAACAGCCAAATCAGGCAAGTTCCCCTCAAGTAGTTTAAGGGCCTGTTGTCCATTTTCCGCCTGTAACACCTGATAGCCCTCTCGTGTCAGATAAATATTCACTAGCTGTAAAATATGTACATCATCATCTACAACGAGAATTTTCATTCAAACCTACCTCCATCCAACCTGTTTCCAGTACACTGTTTTAACAAAAAAATCCGCTCCCATTCTCTGGACGGTCTGCAAGCCTTGCGTTTGTCGTTATCCGCAGGAGTTATAACGAAAAGAAAGAAATCAACAGCAATATTAGTAGTGGCAAACCAATTACGATATAGCCTCGTGGATTTGCAAAATTCATTGTCCAACCGACCCCAAAGCGTTTCTCGACAAAAACAGAAGGATCTTGACGGTTCATATAAATTAATCCGCCCTTCCAATAGCGATCCTCATCAACATCCATTACTTCTGAAGCGACATGATCTCCATATTTCACCCTCAGCTTGCGTTTTTTCCATGCGTAAACAAGTACTGAGCCAAGAACGAGTAATAAAAATAAAATAAATATTGGTAATAGCTTATTTCCTGCAGTCATCGAAGGATAGATATTGCTTAGCTGTAATACTGTAAATAATATAGTGAAGGCATAGCTTAATAACATTATGTTCCAGCTCATATATTTTCGACTTTTTAGCTGATCTTCCAATGATTCTTCCTTACGATTAACAGCCAATTTGATAGCCGACCGCTTAATGGAATCTACAATCCCCCACATCATACATTGGAACATTAGCATAATAAGCGGCAATGAAATCACAGTAAAATATGTTTTTCTTCTCCAAGAATCCGCTTCACCGCTAGGACCCCAGTGTACAGCAATATTGTTCGGTATTTGGTCATAATGGAGGAATGTAAAGATAATTAAAAACGCCGTAACACCGAAAGGGACTACATAAAATGGCCACGGAAGCATTTCATCACGACTACGTGCCGTTAAGTCAATTGCACGAACCTGTTTTATATTCAAACCCCATTGCTCTTGCTTTTTAAGTTTTAAAACTTTTTGATGATTCACCCAATATAGTGTCATACTGACTGCAAGCATTGCAAATAAGCAACCAAGCAGTAAATTACCTTGCATGAACCCTGACTGCGCAAATACATAGTAGCTGACAATCATAATGATTAAAAACATTACACCAGAAATCCCTACGATTTGAGCATAATGCTTTTTCATATTACGTAATATTGGATGTTTTACATTTTGTTCAGGTACAGTCACGCCAAAGATAATCGTTTCCCGTACTATAAACGGAACAAACACTTGTAAAGCTAATGTTATGATGTAGATAGTTGTAAAAACACCAAGTAGCATTTGCTACACCCCTTCTGCTGGTATATGCAAATCAGCAAATACCTTTTTCATCATGTACTCGATCTGCTCCACTGTTGCGCCGAGCACCATTCCTTCTGCCACAACAGGCTTTAAATTTTTTTCAATTTGCTGTAATTGTTCTGGTGTTAAGGGGCGCTCCTCCGTTGAACAAATAATAGCACCTGATTTAGCTCTGATTGTAATGATCCCCTTCTCCTGTAACTCATGATAGCTTTTATTAACAGTATGCATATTTACACCTAAATCTGCCGCTAAATTACGTACAGATGGCAAGGTATCACCTGGCTTCATATCCCCTCTTGCAATTCCTTCAATAATTTGACGCGTTACCTGCTCATAAATTGGTACGTCAGATTGTGGCTCTATTTCAATAAACATTAATATCATCTCCATATTTGTTATATAATTAATATAACAAATAATCATTTTTTGTACATAAAGAAAGGGATATTGCAATTACAAAGAGTTCTTAACAATTTCTATAAACTTTTGCACAAGTAAACTATGCCTTTCATTCTTTCTTGCACAAATTGCAATTTTATGTTTAATATGAACATCCTTTACATAAACTCTTGCCAATTGCCCACTATCAACATACTCTCGAACTGCTAGTGACGAAATAAAATTTGCACCATAGCCTGCCATTACCGAACGGATCGTTTCATTGATTCCATTAAACTGTAGTGCGATTTTAGGTGGTTTGACTTGATACGTTTGACATAAAGAAAAAAGATGCTCTCTCATGGAGCTTCCTTCCTCACGCATAATAAAAGGCTCTCTCATCATGTCAGCAAGTGAAATGGACTGATTTGCATAACGATGATCAGGTGCGACGACAAACCATAATTCATCCTCAAAAAGCTCCTCCCACGCTACTTCTTCCGGTCTTTCTAATATACCACCACCATAAATAGCAATATCAGCTTTATACTGTATTAACTGCTCAAAAGCATCTTTGGTATTAGTTGTCGTAATAACTAAATTAACATCTTCATTTTCCCCTTTAAAGGTAGTGGCCCACTTAGGGATTAGAAAGTTAGCTGGTAAGTATGTAGCAACTATATGTATTGTTCCTGCTTTAGCAAGACGATGATCTTCAATGAATGATTCAATATGTTCTTCAAGCATAACAAGGTTTTTCGCTTTTTCTGCCAAAGCTTCCCCAAATTCAGTTAATACTACGCCCCGTCCTTGCTGCTTAAATAATTGAACGCCAATCTCTTGCTCAAATTTTTTTATTTGACTTGAAACTGCTGGCTGACTAATACGAAGTAATTCTGCCGCTTTCGTGAAACTACCTGTAGTAGCAACTTGATAAAACAATTTTAATCCATGAATATTCACGATTCCACCTCACACCCATAACCTAAAGTTATAAATTAATAATAATAATATATTTTTATTATGATTCATTCTATCATACACTTTACATGCAAGCTTGCAGGAAAAAATGCGGAAACGGGGACTGTTTGATGACCAATTTAAATGTTTGGAATAATGTAGATGAGTACTTTATGGAAAAACTAATACCGGCAGACACAGAACTTGAAGCAGTATTACAAGCTAATAAAGCAGCAGGTATTCCGGAGATTGATGTATCACCTACTCAAGGCAAACTATTATATTTACTAGCTAAAATAAAAGGAGCAAAAAACATTTTAGAAATCGGAACACTTGGTGGCTATAGTAGTATTTGGATGGCCCGTGCTCTTCCGAACGAGGGTAAAGTTTACACACTTGAAATTGATCCCGAGTATGCCTCAGTAGCTAGGGAAAATATTAAAAGAGCTGGCTGTGAACATAAAGTTGAAATTATAGTTGGAAAGGCATTAGATACATTGCCTATTTTGAAAAAAGCAGGGCAATTATTCGATTTAATTTTTATTGATGCAGATAAGCCCAATAATCCACACTACTTGAAGTGGGCATTAGAATTGGCTAATTCAGGGGCAGTAATCATCGCTGATAATGTTGTGCGTAATGGTGCAGTGGTCGATGAAAAAAGTGAAGACGAACGGGTACAAGGTGTGCGACAGTTTATAGATTTATTGCAAGAAGAATCACGAATTGAATCCACTGCAATACAAACAGTTGGCAATAAAGGCTATGATGGCTTTGTGCTCGCCGTAGTTAAATAATCGAAAAAGGAGATGTCTCATGATTCATTCGAGACATCTCCTTTCAAATAGTTATTTCGTAACTATTGCTAATTTTTCTTTTAAACATGCAACAGCTTGTTCTATATCAACTGTGCATCCTAGTTCATTTAATGTTTCCCCTATCAATCTTACAGCCTCCTCAAGCATTGCAGGGGTTGTATTGCCCATATGCCCGATACGGAAGGCTTTTCCTGCTAAATGCGCTAGTGCACCAGCTACTATCACACCTTTTTCTGCAAGTTTTGCACGGAACTTCGCATCCTCTACTCCTTCAGGATAAAGTAAACAGCTAAGTGTCGGTGCAGCAACCGCTTCCTCGGCCAGTGCCACCATACCATACGTGGACAATGCAGCTCTTATTGCACAACCATATGCGACATGCCGTGCCTCTCGTTTTATAATGCCCTCTTCTAGTACAATGTTCATCGCCACATCATATGCATAAATTAAGTTTACCGGAGGAGTTGCAAAGTATTTCCCTGGATCATTCATTACCAGAATCCAATTTTTAATATCGCTATAATAGGCCGGAATCGAACCCAATGCCTCGCGTGCCTTTAAAGCAGATTGATTGAAGGCGATAATTGCTAAACCTGGTGGTACACCAATAGCCTTCTGTGATCCTGTTAACACAACATCCAATTTATAGTCAGGACGGCCATATTCCTTGCTCATATTTTCTTCAAGGGCAGCAGTCGCCACAACTCCATCTAAAATAACAAGTGCTCCAGCTCTCTTAATGATTGGTACTAATGCATCCAAATTGGATACTACACCTGTAGATGTATCGGCATGTGTAATCGTAACAGCTTTAAAATTTCCCTCTGTCAATTTTTCTTCAACTGCAGAAATTTCAACTTCTTTACCCCATTCAGCCTGTAGTACCTCTACATTAATATCGTAAGCTTTCGCTAATGGTGTAAATCGGTCACCAAAATAACCGTGACTAATAACGAGTAGTTTTTCTCCTTTACCGATTGTATTGACAATGGCCATTTCCATAGCAAGTGTTCCAGACCCGGCTATCACAAAAACTTCGCCATCTGTTTGAAATAATTTTTTTGTTTGTTCTATAGCACTTTTATATATTGAAACAAAACGTGGATCCGTGTGTCCCCTCGTTTCACTTGCTAAGGCATCATAAATCTCACCTACTACTGGAGTTGGTCCAGGAACTAATAATAATTCTTTATTACGCATTTTACGCTCCTCCTTAGAATGAAGATAAAAAAATGCCTTACAAGCTCCCCATCTAAGCCCGCAAGACATCTTTCACCCCTTTTAAATCTCTTTATCTTTATTTTTAAGTAGACCCCTTATAATTTGTAACCATGCTCATTTTTCAGTAAGGAATGGGGGAACAGACCCCGCTCGTTACGTCAGTGGAAAAATTGGGTGGACTCCATTCGAGTTCAGTCCACAACAATCTAGGAAAGTTGGATATGTTCGTTTAGTAGATTCTTATCTCAAATCAATTATGCCTCGGCATAATTTCAGCGATTGCTGAAAGAAGTTAAGCTAATTTTTCGTATCCCGGAAGCGTCAAGAATTCGGCAAATTCATCTTGCTCAATTAAAGATTTAAACAGCTCAGCAGCCTCTTCATAGCGACCGCCGTTATAGGCTTGTTCCCCAACAGCCTCTTTGATTTTCACAAGCTCTTCCTCCAAGATTTCTAGTACAAATGCCAATGTAATGCCACGACCATCATCCAAGATACCTTTTGAATGACGAATCCACTGCCATACTTGTGTACGAGAGATTTCTGCAGTTGCAGCATCCTCCATTAAGTTGTTAATCGGTGCGGCTCCATTGCCTCGTAGCCAAGAAGCAATATACTGAACTCCTACACTACAGTTAATACGAAGACCCTCAAGTGTAATTGTACCTTCTGGAACAGCTACTAAATCTTCCGCTGTAACATTTACATCCTCACGCTTTTTATGGATTTGGTTTGGTGTCGTCATAATCGCATCAAACTGCTCCATCGCCGTTGCAACCATACCTGGGTGCGCTACCCAAGTTCCATCATGGCCATCTGTTGCTTCACGACGTTTATCTTCTGCAACCTTTGCAAACGCTACAGCATTCGCATTGTCATCACCTTTAACAGGGATTTGTGCTGCCATACCGCCCATCGCAGGCGCATTACGTTTATGACATGTTTGAATACATAAAGAAGTATATGCCTTCATGAATGGTACAGTCATTGTTACTTGTCCGCGGTCCGGTAAAATGACATCAGGTTGATTGCGCAGACGTTTGATATAGCTGAAAATGTAATCCCAACGTCCACAATTCAGACCCGCTGAATGATCGCGTAGTTCATATAAAATTTCATCCATTTCAAATGCTGCTAAAATTGTTTCGATTAAAACAGTTGCCTTAATTGTCCCTTGTGGAATTCCAATATAATCTTGTGCAAAAACAAAGACATCATTCCATAAGCGTGCCTCTAAATGACTTTCAAGCTTTGGTAGGTAGAAATAAGGACCCGTACCTTGTGCCAATGCATTTTTAGCATTGTGGAATAAATACAGACTGAAATCAAAGAAACTACCAGAAATCGGTTCGCCATCCACTAGTACATGCTTTTCAAGTAAATGAAGACCACGTGGACGAACTAATAACACAGCTGTGTTTTCATTTAACTTATATGTTTTCCCATTGGATGCTTGTGTGAATTCAATTGTCTTATTAATAGCATCACGCATATTAATTTGGCCACCAATCATGTTTTCCCATGTCGGGGCAGATGCATCTTCAAAGCAAGCCATAAACATTCTTGCACCAGAGTTTAAAGCATTAATAACCATTTTACGGTCAACAGGTCCTGTAATTTCTACACGACGGTCTTGCAAATCTGCTGGAAGTGGTGCAATTGTCCAATCTCCCTCGCGAATATGCTTTGTTTCTAGTAAGAAGTCGAGTTTCTCACCTGCATCAAGACGCTTTTGACGTTCTTGACGAGCCTCTAACAGCTCTTTTCGACGAGCATCAAATTTTTCATGCAGGGCAAGAACAAACTCAAGGGCTTCTGATGTTAAAATTTCTTTTGTTTGCTCGTTTTGCTCCCCAACAATTTTAAGCTTACCTGTTGTTGCTTGTTCCATCAGTTGTTTCCCCCACCTTTGCGATATTAAGTAGTCATCCCCCGCTTTAGGAGGAGCGGAGGAGACAAATCTATGATTATGAATTTAGGAATTCGCGTACTTTACCAAACTTATACGAATTGTTCTGTTTCTGTAGAACCAGCCATTGCTGTTGTAGAAGAATTACCACCAGAGATAACTTGAGATACATCATCGAAGTAACCCGTACCTACTTCACGTTGGTGACGTGTAGCTGTGTAGCCTTTTGCTTCTGAAGCAAACTCAGCTTGCTGTAGCTTAGAGTATGCAGCCATACCATTATCTTTATAATCGTGTGCAAGCTCAAACATAGAGTGGTTTAATGCATGGAAACCAGCTAATGTTACGAATTGGAATTTATATCCCAATTTACCTAACTCGCGTTGATATTCTGCGATTTCTTCTTCTGATAGATTCGCTTTCCAGTTGAAAGAAGGTGAGCAATTGTATGCTAGCAATTTACCAGGGAATTCAGCATGAATAGCTGCCGCAAATTCACGAGCTTCCTCAAGAGATGGTTTAGAAGTTTCACACCAAATCAAATCTGCATATGGTGCGTAAGCTAAACCACGAGCAATCGCTTGTTTGATACCTGGTTTTGTACGGAAGAAGCCTTCTGGAGTACGTTCGCCAGTAATAAACTCAGCATCACGTGGATCGATATCAGCTGTTACCATATCAGCAGCGTCAGCATCTGTACGAGCGATTAAAATTGTATCTACACCCATTACGTCTGTTGCAAGACGAGCAGCAATTAAGTTACGAACAGCATTTTGTGTTGGAAGTAACACTTTACCACCTAAGTGACCGCACTTTTTCTCAGAAGCTAATTGGTCTTCTAAGTGAACACCAGCAGCTCCAGCTTCAATCATTCCTTTTACAAGTTCAAATACGTTCAGAGGTCCACCGAAGCCAGCCTCAGCATCTGCTACGATTGGAGCGAACCAGTCAAATTGATCTACACGTCCTTCAGCATGATCGATTTGATCTGCACGTTGTAAAGCTTGGTTTATACGCTTAACTACTGATGGTACAGAGTTTGCTGGATATAAGGATTGGTCAGGGTACATTTGACCAGAAAGGTTAGCATCAGCAGCCACTTGCCAGCCTGATAAATAGATTGCCTTTAATCCTGCTTTTACTTGTTGTACAGCTTGATTACCAGTTAATGCACCTAATGCATTAATGAACGGTTCTTCATGTAAAGATCCCCAAAGTCGAGCGGCACCCTTAGTTGCTAAAGTTTGTTCAAGTACAACAGAGCCCTGTAACTTAACAACCTCTTCAGCTGAATATGCGCGTTCAATACCTGCCCAACGAGGGTTTTCTGCCCATTGTTTTTCTAATGCTTGGATTTTTTCTTGACGTGTTGACATATTGAAATTCCACCTTCCCCTTTGTATACAATATACTCTGTTAAAAAACTTTTAATTAACTGTTCCATAACAGGTTTATTTGTTGTAAATTAATATATAACAGAACATCTGAATTTTCATTATTTTTAGATAAAATACCAAATTTTAATGATGAAACCGCTTTTTTTAGCGACGAAATTTGGTAAACTGTTTACAAACAAGGGGGATATTCACAATGAATAATGAGTTTAATTCTTTGCCAAAAGATATTTCACAACAGTTTATTTCAATGTTAAAAGACTGGGTTCCAGCCAATTCATCCATTGCAATTGCTGCCGAAAGCTCCTATATCTATTTTCATTCTGGACATCAAAACATCAACTTGGAAGTAGGTCAACAAGTACAATCCGGCAGCATTGCAGAGCAAGTACTACGCACAAGGAAACGGACAGACGCCATTTTAGATAATTCCCTATTTGAAACCCCATATTATGGGATAGGCTACCCGATAAATATTTTAGATGTGCCTGCAGCACTTGTTGTAGTATTACCTTCAGCCTTTACCGAAAAGAAATTAGAGCCCTTTCAATTTTTAACTGGAAGACAAGAAGAGGAATGGAATCCTGTTGCAATTGAAAAAATCTCTCATATTGAAAGCCTGCAGAAAAAAACGTGGTTTTATGTGGAGGGAGAACAGTTTAAAACGAGCATTACACTTAAAGAACTTCAAATACGTTTACCTTCATCTTTTATTCGTATTCATCGATCCTATATTGTTAATATTCATTTCATAAAAAAAATGGCCCGTGATCTTACTTCTAATTTTATTGTCACTCTAAAGGATGGAAGTGAACTACCTGTTAGCCAATCTTATTTAAATAATCTTAGAAATGCCCTTGAATTTTAGTGACATCCGCATTCATCTCACCACCTTCAGAGGCGAGAGTCTGTAGCTGCCGCTTTGCTTTCGCTACACAAGATAAAAGGCTGTCCTATACATTTGTTGTATAAGACAGCCAAAATTTTTTTAAAAAAATAAAAAAGCCTGAGAAAAAATTCTCAGACTTTAGATTGCCTAGCGACGTCCTACTCTCACAGGGGGAAGCCCCCAACTACCATCGGCGCTAAAGAGCTTAACTTCCGTGTT